>JBMDYE010000201.1:0-32743 GCA_048595135.1 Planktothrix sp.
GCATAAGAACTCCTAACTGATAACTGGTGACTGATAACTGGTGACTGGTGACTGGTGACTGTTAACTGTTAACGAGTTTGAACCATTGGGCGAGATGGGGTTTCCTGAGATTCCCCTTCCTGACGGTGTTTATTTCCACTGGGAACTAAAAGCATCGTCATTCGGGTTCCTTCTTTCTGCGGGGTTTGCTGCAAATTTCCAAATCCCTGCAAATCATTTGCCATTTTCATTAATAAGTTCAGGGCGAGGTCACTGTGTTGATTTTCCCGTCCTTGGAGAGCAATCACCACTTTCACCGAATCCCCTGAACTTAAAAATCGTTTCGCTTGAGACACACGCACGCCATAATCGTGATCCTCGATTTTGTAGCGCATTTTTAATTCTTTCAGTTTAGTTTTGTGCGGTTGTTTCGCCCGTTGTTGTTTTTCCTGTTGGTATTTAAACTTACCATAATCGATAATGCGACAAACAGGCGGTGTCGCTTTATCGCTGACCAAAACGAGATCCAATAGGCGTTCCCGTGCTAGACTGAGTGCTTGTTGAGATGTCATCGTTCCCAGATGGGAATCATCATCAGCAATCACCCGAACTTGAGAAAATTGGATCTTCTCATTCGTCAGATGTTGGGGTTGATTCTTCTGTTTCATAGGCATTTTCCTTCCCACTTTAAAGCGTTACTGTATGCTAGCTAGCTCAACCTTATTTATTTATAACAAAAGGGAACAGCGAACAGCGAACAGGGAATAGGTAATCAACTTTCCCCCCGGCTTCCCCTGCTCCCTTCCCTTCCCCCACTGTCTTTCTACCTGAACTTTTCTATCCTTTTGAACTTAAGAAATAAGCCTCAAGTGTTAAGTTGTGAAGTAAAAACCTGAACTTATCCCTATCGACAAATCCATAAAGAATAGAACAAGCTAGTATGAAGAAATCTTCTCTTAAAGATTAGGACGAATTAGAGTTAAGGATAGCTAATGTTTAATTCTCTAGGTATTACTATTTCTAAATCTACTTTCAAAACTGGGCAACCGGATCGGCAAGTTAGCCCCAAAATCCCAAATTGTCATCAGTCTTTTTATAGATATTCTCAACCGCCCATCGGTTATTCGGTGGTGGTAGAAAGAGCGGGTCATCTCCCCTTTAGCAACCCACCTCAACCTCAAGAACTAGAGGCTTACCTGGGTTGGACGACACGGGATGTTATTAATGAAATGAAGAATTTGGGCTATTCCATGACCTTGAATGTTCCCGAAGCGGTCATGTATCTGAATACGGATTTTGGCAGGCTTCACTTTTATTTTGAGCCGGAACAATCTCGGATCAATGCTGTCGTGTTTCAAGGCTAAAGCCATTTTGGAATTATTAATTTTTGATTAGAAACAGTATGTGCATCGGTTTCAAGTTCAACGCAACCCATTACAGTTAGGACATATACAAGGGCCGTAATTGTCTCCATGAATAAGAATTTTCCTCCTGCATAGCTGCTATCTTAACAGCAATTTCATTCTGATTTCATTTTGTTTGGTCATATTAAAATTATCGTTAATATTAACGATTAAATCTTATTAGTACCTTCTAAAACCGTTATGCAGTTGAGACACTTTTTTTCTCAGCGATCGCTCGTTCTTGCCTTAACCTTAAGTGGATTTACGGCTTTAGGTGGGGGATTAGTGGCTTGTTCTCCTTCTCCGTCTAACAGTTCGAGTTCTGTAGCGACGGAAACCGCAACCCCCGTTAGTAATCCAGAAACCGTTGCTCAACAGGGAGGCATGAGTCACGGAAATCACGCAATGATGATGGATTTAGGCCCCGCCGATCAAGACTATGATTTACGGTTTATTGATGGGATGATTCCGCATCATCAAGGGGCTATTGAAATGGCGAAACAAGTACAGCAAAAATCTACTCGCCCCGACCTGCAAAAATTAGCCAAAGAGATTATTTCTGCTCAAGAAAAAGAAATTGCTCAAATGCAGCAATGGCGGAAAACATGGTATCCCAACGCAACTGATCCGGTCGCTTATCATGCTCAAATGGGTCACACTATGGCTATGACCCCTGAACAACATCAAAATATGATGATGAATGTAAATTTAGGCAACGCTGATGATCAGTTTGACTTCAGATTTCTTAATGCCATGATTCCTCACCATGAAGGCGCTGTCTTCATGGCAAAAGATGCCTTAAATAAATCCAAACGTCCTGAAATTCAACAACTCGCTAACGCCATTATCACCTCCCAAGAACAAGAAATTAATCAGATGAAACAATGGAGTCAAGAATGGTCTAAAAAATAAAGCAGTCACCCCTCTGTACGGGCGAAGCATTCGGGCAGAAATTTAGGAGAAAAACCGATAAATTACGTGCCGAATGCTTCGCCTAACGGCAGGCTCCGCCAACGCCCCTACCCATTCGGACACACCATCAGTTACTCTATCTCCTGCATAGCTGCCTCCAATTCTTAATTCTTAATTCAGATCCTTCGCTCCGCTCAGGACGCTACGCGATTCTTAATTCTTAATTAACGCTTTAATTGCAAATTGAGGTAATGCTAACATCCGACGCCAGCGCCAAGGTTCTTGATATAAACGATACAGCCATTCTAAATGATATTTACAGAAAAATTCAGGGGCGCGTTTTTTCATTCCTGACCAAATATCAAAACTTCCCCCCACCCCAATCCAAATAGAATGAGGACAAAGATGGCGATTTTCAGCAATCCAAAGTTCTTGACGAGGAACCCCTAACCCAACAAAAATTAATCTCGGTTGTAGTTGTTTTAACGTGGCTTTTAAATCCTCTTCTTCAGAAGCCGAAAGATAACCATGATAAGAAGAAATGCCAATCCCTGGAAACTCTTGTTGAATTTTATCCGCCGCTTGTTGAGCAATTCCAGGTTTACCCCCATAGAAAAAAATTAGTTCAGAATTGCTGAATTTTCCTACTTGTTGAATTAAGGATTCTGCTAATTCAATCCCCGGACACCGTTGGGTTTTTTTACCTTTCCATTGTAAGAAAAGAACCACCCCCGCCCCATCAGGAATGACTAATTCTGCTGAATGAATGACTTGTGCTAATTCTGGATTTTTTTCCCCTTGCATTGCCATTTCTGCATTCAGCGTCACCACATGGGTTCCTAACCCTTGCTTTAACCGTTGTACTAACCAGGCGGTATAATTTTCAACTAAATGAACGGGTAAACCTAAAACGGGTACACTGATCATATTAGAATCAGAAGGCAGAATTCCTTGGCTCATAAATTATTTTTAATATCCTCACACAATAGGTAGCAGCCTGTGGGGACGGGAAGGGACACAAGCCCGTACTCAGTTAGGATTACTACTATCTTTAAAGACTAGCTGATTTTGCGCTCGTTTTTATCGATTTTAATGATTAATCACCGCATCTAATAATAAATCTGCACCAAATCGGACGGGATCAGTACAGGGTAATCCGGTTTCTGTGTGAATTTGGGCGATCGCTTCTTTCGCCTCATCCTCTTTTAACCCATGAGTATTTAAGGCAACGGCAGCAACTTTTAACAGAGAAAAGGCACCTCCACCTTCAGCCACCATTTCATACATTTGAATCACTTTCGTTAAAGGCGGAATCGGAATATAAGGATGTTTATGAATATGGGTTTGTTTAGCTTTATGAACTAAAATTAAATGGGTGGGTTGACTGCCACGAATTAAAGGTAATGTAGCCGTAGAACCGGGATGAATAAAAGAACCTTGTCCTTCTATAAATAAGATGTCATAATCCTTACCATATTTCATCACTAATTGTTCCACTGCACCCGCCGCAAAATCAATCCGAATTGAATCTAAAGGAATGCCATCTCCCCCTAACATTAAACCAGCCTGTCCAGTGGCTAAAAATTTAGATTTTAACTCCCGGTTTAAAGCGGCTTCATTTAACTTTAAGCAAGTAGACATTTTCCCGATTGACATATCAGTTCCAACCGCTAAAACCCGCCGACAATTTAACGTTCTTGCCGCCGCACTGCCAATTCCTAATCGGGGTGGTTCTTGGCGAATATCCCAAATCCACTGTCCAGGTTTTAAGAGATTTTGAATCGGTTGTTGATAGCGAGTTTCAATGGCAGGAATGAGGTGAGTATGTAAGCCATTCGCAATCGATAATCCGCCTTTTATAGCTTGATCCAAATCCGACCACCATTCCTCCGGTAATGCTCCCCCAGAAGGGGCAATTCCAATCATTAAAATTGTAGGTTGATACGATAAAGCTTCCCTTACAGAACCCACAATTGGAATATTGCGGTTAATTCCCGTTAATTCTAATAGCGATTTTCCCACCTGTTCTTGATCAATCACTGCCACAATTTCCGATTGGCTAAACCTTAATAAAGCCAATCCTGTTTTGCCCGTTGTTTTTAACATTCCCCCATGTAGAAGAATAGCTAATTTACCCGTTTTAATTTCAGCTTGAGGAGATTCAGGAATCATAAGGGTTTAATTAATAAATTAAATTGATTTTGAAGATGCTATTAATTATAGCAAAATTTTGTCTAGGCTATTTTTGTGACCCCTAATCCGGGTAATTCATTAGGAACTAAACACCCATGTTTAATCATTGCGCCTTGGAAGGGGTCATCGAGTAAATTGAGATGGGAATCTAAATCTAAATAATCCGCTAAAGGAGCGAGTTGGGCGGCGGCGCTATTGGCTAAACAGCTATTAGAATAACAGCCAAACATTACTTGTAAACCGAAGGCTTTTGCAGTATTAACCATCCGGATTGCTTCGGTTAATCCGCCGGATTTCATCAGTTTAATATTAATCCCGTGAACACAAGAAGCTAATAGAGGAATATCTCGACTCGTAAAACAGCTTTCATCGACAAAAATCGGTAACGGGGATTGAGCATACAGTTGAGGGAGTTGTTGGAAAGCGATCGCAGTTCCTAACGGTTGTTCAATATATTTAACGTCAAAATCTGCCAACCATTGACTCATTTTAATCGCATTTTCTAAACTCCATCCCCCATTGGCATCAACATATAAAATTGCGTCTTTTGGGGCTTCTTCTTTCACGGCTAAAAACATCGATTGATCTGCTTCTATTCCGGCTGGATTTCCTAATTTAATTTTCAACACTCGCACATCTAAATAATTAATCCAATCTCGGACTCTGGCTTTTGCACCGTCAGGGGTATTAATGCCAATAGTAACGGAAACCGGAACAATATTTTGATTATTTAATCCCCACAGTTTCCATAACGGTAAACCCACTTTTTTTCCTAACCAATCATGTAATGCCATATCTAATGCAGCCAATGCAGCAGAGGGAATAGAATTAACAAATCGCTGTTCAATTTGTTGACGATCAAAAGGAGTTAATGATTCTAATTGAGGAGTAATTTGTTCTAAGGCTTGAAGAATTGTTTCTGTGGTTTGGGGTTTTCCTTCAATGGAAAATGGGGATGCTTCTCCCCATCCTTCTATTCCATCTTGTTCGACTCGTAACCAAATATTAGTGGTTTGTGCAGTGGTTCCATAACTAATGGTTAAGGGAAAGCGTTTGTTAACGGTATAAGTTTCAAAAGAGAATTTCATAATGGTTTATTATTAAATATTTTATGATAATTTATCCTATCAAAAAGCCTTAAAACTAATTTACCTTTTTTACAGGAAGGGAGACGAATTCTTAAAATAGTGTTAAGATCTATTTAATGCCACATTAGTGAAGTATCACGAGCAGGGCGTGAATTGAGTTAGTCGCGTTATGGAGTAAGGGCCATGACTAATATCGGGATGGAAAGAATGCGATTGCAATCTCATAAGCAAATTCGCCGCTTTCTACAATACCATGAACAGCAGCAGTATATTTTATCTAAGAATGTTCAGCGACAACGAACTTGCCGATTTAATGCCCATTCTGCTTTTTTAAAATGTGCTGTTAATCCCAGTGGATGTTGCTCAGACTGTCAATATTATGAACCCCAAGACCCTTAAAAATTAACCCTTAAATCGGCTTTTAGGACGACTGACTTGCAACAGCAGATTGATGAACATGAAACGTTGAGTTAGAAGTTAAAATGGGTGTTGATAAAGAGTAATTTTTCTGAGTAGTTAAGTTAGAAATATCGGTTTCTGCATCCAGAACCGCCACAACTTGATCATAAATTTGTTGCGCTTGTTGGGGAGAATTGCCAATACAAGTTAATCCTAATTTTCCATAACGAGATAAACACCCCATCAGGTGAAAAACCGTTCCCGTTTCGGTACTACTATCGAAATGAAGTTGATGATTCGCAATAATATCCATTAAATCATTCGGTAATAATCCCTGATACTGTTCTTTTTGTAAATTATCAGATGCAATATAAAATTTAGGTCGAGATTGTTGACTATAAAATAGTCCGGTTTTGAAATCATAATACCCATTGGTTAATAACTTTAACGTCATAAACGGATGGGTAGTTCCGCCTCGACGGAGGTTAATTTCAATGGCATTTACATCCCAATTCGTGCTGTTTTCCTCACGAACCGCAACAAAATCAATTCCAAACCGTTCTAAGGCGCCTTTTTCCGCTAAATTTTGACCGACTTTTTCGCCAATTTCTTGTAATTTTAACCGATAGGCTTGGTCAGCCGGAAAGCGACACCCTTGGAAGACTTGACCATCGGGGCCCCCTAAAATTTGATCATGGGTAGATAGTACCACAACAGTTCCATCTGGTTGAATATCACATTGAACGCTGGGAGATTCTTTGGTTTTTCCTTCAATAAATGCTTCAACAATGGCACCGAGTTCAGGAATTCTAGGGCTAAAGGTTTCCCAGGTTTCTTCTTGGGATTGAAAGCGTAAATTACTAAACTGATTTTTTAAGGTTTTAACTTGTTCTTGACTTGTTAAATCTTGCAGGGATCTTAAGTCTAAAATGGCATTTCCTTCCCCTGAAAAGCCTTCATTGAGCTTAATGACCATTCGTTCTAAATTGGGTTGACGTCCCCATAACTCGGCGGCGGCTTCGGCTAAATCATCCACCGTCCAAACCAAGGGACTGCCATCAGGATGAGGAACGCCACATTCGGCAAAAATTTGTCTGCTTCCGCTTTTGGTTCCCCAGTAATTTAAGTCAGGATCAACCGCAAATAAAGGAATCCCTAATTGTAGTGATAATTCCCGTTCTAAAGGGGTGGAATTAAAGCACATCATGTAAGATTTATTCGGTCTTAAGGCTTGCTGAATTCGGGAAATTAAGCGGGGACGTTCTAAGATTTTTTGGGTTAAGGGTTTCGGGGAGGCGTCGTAGGTAGAAAATAAGAGTAAGCGATCGCGAGCATGGTTAACAGGAATCCCTGGCATTAAATATAAATAATAATCGATCACACTCGGATGAATCGGTTGTGAGGTGACATAAATTAATCGCATTCGGGGACTGCGTAAGCGAATTAAGGAAAACAGCAACCGTTCTTCATATTGATGGACACCCGGAATTTTTTCTAACTGTTGTCGGTCTAACGTTAGAGAAGGAATCACTAAAACATCTTGATCATTTAATTGTTGCTCGTTTTGAGTTCGGAACCGATGACGAAGTTGTTCTTGTAACAATCGAAACCGTTCTCCGATTGGTTCTGCGTCTTGATGCAATGAATTCATAACCCCGACCTCTTCAACCCAATATCCCCATGTTAGTTCAGAGTTCTTAGGACGGGTAGGATTTCGCAAAAATTGCAACTTTCTGTTACTTCAGTTGCCAAAGTCTGGCTTCAGAATCTATCAATTTTAACTGATGCTTTTGAGATTCAATTGTTTTTCGCAACTGATCAGAAGGATTCCAAACAAAGATTTTTGGCCCTATCGGAAGGATGAGAAGATTCGGTTGGGAATTAACAAGGAACAGTCTAACCTGACTGTTTAAGTGGTGACTGAGAGCTAGAATATTGCCTAAGTTGGTATAATCTGCACCTTGATCTAGCATTAAAACAGAGGAGGGGTTGCGATTGAGAATTTGAGCAATTTCCGCATTTTTATGGCTAGGATAATGATTCCAGCCGACGGGAGAAGCGGTACTAATTCCTGTAGAAATGATACTCACGGTGAATAAAATTGCTAAGAGCGATCGCCACACCAGTTCCCCATCCATAATAGAAATTTTACCACTTCTAATATGACTAGAAAACCCATACCCAACAGCTAAAATAAGACCGGGAAAACAAGGAATTAAAAAGCGGGTGATAGTTGACCGTGATCCGCCTAATAAAACATCCGGTAAAGCTAAAATTAAAAAGGGAATGGAAATTAAGGTTAAAATTAACCAGCGTGTCGATTTATTGGGATGTTCGCTGATTGAATAAATCCCTAAAATTAGAATGATGAAAAAGGGAAATCTGAGAACATAAAGCCAAGGATTATTCAAATCCCATTCCGTGTAAATCCCTAGAGAAGTAAAGTTAAAAAACCAAAGCTTGATTAATTCGAGTAAGCTTAAGGGCTGATTAACCCAATTAATAGAATTATTCGCCCGTTGCCAATTTTGAGCTAAAACGATTAACCAAGGACTGACGGCAATTAAGGCGATCGCACAGGCGGCTAAAAATTGAACGAATAAAGATGAAAAATTCGGTAATGTTCGTTTTTTAAAGCGTCTGGGTGCATTCAAACTCAGTAATAAAAGATAAGCACCGTGAGCCATGATCGTTAAACCAAATAACAGATGCGTATACAATCCAAAAATACAGGCTAAACTATACATTCCCCAGGTTAATGGATCACGCCAACGCACGGCTTTTAGTAACGCATAACTACTGAGAATTACCATCAAGGTCAGTAAGCTATATTGTCGTGCCGTTTGAGCAAATAAAATTTCAATGGGGGACAATGCCAGTAAAGCCGTTGCTAATAAGGCGGTTAATGAAGATTGAAATAATTCCCAAGCTAACAGATAAATTAAGGGCAGTGAAATTAAACTAATTAAAACGGGTAAAAGCCGAGAGGCAACAATGGAACTCCCAAAAATTAACATCCATCCTCTTGCGAATAAAAAGTACAAGGGGGAATGTTGAGGATCTTCTACCGCGAGAGAATTGAGGGTATCTAAGGGGGTACTTCCCGGTTTCATTTGTTGATAGTTCAAAACCTCAGCAGGGGAGGTTAAACGATTTTTGGAAAAAAATTCTGTTATCAATTCATGGCTACTATGTCCGGCTGCCCGTAACGTGGTATAGGCCTCATCATGCCAATAAATTTTTTGATTAAGTCCGACAAACCGAAAGGTAATGCCCAGGGCGATCGCAACAATTAAAAATATAGTTAGAGCGTAAGGAGCAATTTTATTTAATAATTTCCAGGGATAAGGCATAACAGCCGTTTAAATAAAGTGGGTACAGGGTTGGTTAGTTTAATCTTAAAGTTATTTGATTAAAAAAAGCAGGGATAGTCCCTGCCTGGAGTCGATTAAATTCTGAAAAGTTGTTAGCAATGGATGAGTTAGATTAATCCTCAACTCACCCATTGAGTTTCAACGTTTGAGTTTAGTAGAGAGAATGAGAGGGTTTGTGAACGATGAAGCTTAACACTTGGCACTGCTTCACGTTGTCAAAGCCCATCACGCGGATGTAGGATTTGGAGTATTCTTGGCGGCAAGCTTGGATTTCGGTTAACACTTCTTGAGAAGTCTTAGCGCCGAATAAAGGCAGCTTCCACATTGTCCAATAGCGTTGTTCAGGAGCAGAAGATTCGCTGAATTCCACACCAGGAATATAACCTTGGTCAAGAATGTACTGAATTTGCTTAACGATTTGAGCGTCGCTCAACGGGGGCAAATAGGATAACGTTTCAAAGCGCCGTTCTTTTGGTAATGTCCGCATTGTCGTTTCTGAAGTTTGTCAAATAAAGGTTTACACGCTCGGATCAGGGTTTCGGTCTGAGTCCGTTTGCAATTCTGTTTCCAGGTTGGGTTCTAAACTACTCAGTTGCGTAATTCGTTCTAAATACTGACGGCGATAGTCTATATTGGCTTTTTGAATATTTTCACGAACCATTTCCGGTAAATAATCCGCCACGTCCTGCACCAGATGTTCTCGCACCGTCATAATGCGGAACGCCATTTCCTGGTTTTCTTGGAGCATTTCTTGAAGGTAGGCTTCTCCGTCTTGGATTTTACCCGTTGAGGAAAAGCCACTTAACCAAACTGCTTGGCCTGGGTTGGTTTCCCGTAACTGATTCGTGATAATTTTTACAGCCTGATAGGTCAGGTAGCTTGCCAGCACTTTCGATGTTTGTTTCGCAACTTGTTTGATGTCCATAGCCCGAACCCAACCCTCGCGATTTGGATGTTTAGAATTTAGATTTTGGATTGTAGTTTTAACCATAACTAACGTGATTTGTCAAGTTATGGCAAAATCGCCGCAATCCAAAATCCCAAATCCGCAATCTCAAATCAATTAGACGGTATCCATCGACTCGAACTCGAACTTAATTTCTTTCCACAGTTCGCAAGCAACGGCCAGTTCAGGAGACCATTTGCAAGCTTCACGGATGACGTCGCCGCCTTCACGGAACAGGTTACGGCCTTCGTTACGAGCTTGGATACAAGCTTCCAGAGCGACACGGTTGGCGGTAGCACCCGGTGCGTTCCCCCAGGGGTGACCCAGGGTTCCACCACCGAACTGTAAGCAGGAATCATCACCGAAGATTTCCACCAGAGCGGGCATATGCCATACGTGAATCCCACCGGACGCAACGGGCATCACCCCAGGCATAGAAGCCCAGTCTTGGGTGAAGTAGATCCCACGAGCGCGGTCGAGTTCCACGTGGTCTTCGCGCATTAAGTCAACGAAGCCCATCGTGATGCCTTTTTCGCCTTCGAGTTTACCGACGACGGTACCGGAGTGGAGGTGGTCACCACCGGACATCCGTAAGCACTTGGCTAACACGCGGAAGTGAATCCCGTGATTTTTCTGACGGTCGATCACCGCGTGCATCGCACGGTGGATGTGGAGCAGAATTCCGTTGCGACGGCACCATTTCGCTAAGGTGGTATTAGCGGTGAAACCCCCCGTCAGGTAGTCGTGCATGATGATCGGGGTTTTGATTTCTTTGGCGAATTCTGCCCGTTCCAGCATTTCTTCGCAGGTGGGGGCGGTCACGTTTAAGTAGTGGCCTTTGATTTCCCCGGTTTCAGCTTGAGCTTTTTCGATGGCTTCTTGAACGAACAGGAAGCGATCGCGCCAGCGCATGAAGGGCTGAGAGTTAATGTTTTCGTCGTCTTTGGTGAAGTCTAAACCACCGCGTAAGCACTCATAAACGGCACGACCGTAGTTTTTCGCGGACAGACCGAGTTTCGGCTTAATGGTACAACCGAGCAGAGGACGACCGTATTTGTTTAATTTATCCCGCTCAACGGTAATCCCGTGAGGAGGGCCTTGGAAGGTTTTCAGATAAGCAACGGGAATGCGGAGGTCTTCTAAACGAAGGGCGCGCAGAGCTTTGAACCCGAACACGTTACCCACTAAAGAGGTCAGCAGGTTGGTGACGGAGCCTTCTTCAAACAGATCCAGAGGATAAGCGATGTAGCAAATATATTGGTTATCTTCGCCCGGAACGGGTTCGATATCATAACAACGACCTTTGTAACGGTCGAGGTCAGTCAGTAAGTCTGTCCATACCGTTGTCCAGGTTCCGGTGGAGGATTCCGCTGCCACCGCCGCGCCTGCTTCTTCGGGAGGAACGCCAGGTTGGGGAGTTACCCGAAATGCCGCCAGAACATCAGTATCTTTTGGGGTATAGTCGGGCGTGTAATAGGTCAGTTTATAGTCCTTTACACCAGCGTCGTAGCCAGCTTTGGACTGAGTTTTTGTTTGAGAGTAAGACATAGCTCCCTTGTATCTCCCTTCTTGAGGAATCGCTTTTATTTTGCGTGGATTTGTAATTCATTAAAATAGTATCAAGAAATGAGTCATTGCAACCTTGAATCTTTTTAATATTTTTATAACATTTCTTTATATTTCTTCGAGATGGCTAATCGGATGACCAAAGCCATCTTAATTTTTTTCGTCTTTACCATTAAATTGTCTTTTTTACAATTAAGTCTTATTAAAGGAAATGGATCACCCCCATTAGGTTACTTTACTTATTTTTTCTAAAAGTTAAAGAGCATAGTTTGACGCTGTTGTCAAGAAAAATCCTTGATCCCTAACGAAGTTTCCGAGCTTCAAAATTGATGAGTTCTTGGAGGCAATAACAGAATTTTGTTGACAAGATTTTTGGGATCAGGCTCGGTCTGGTCAGTGAATTTTCTCTGTATAAATGTCTAACCCCCCTCAACCCCTTGATTTAGCTTTGTTTGGATCAAATTTTTCGGCTTCTGCTCCCTATTATAAATTGTTTAAACTCAATAGTAAATGAATTTATTATAGATTTTTATCAATCAACTCCCCAATCAAAACCCCTAGTCCCCGTAGAAGGGACACCGGAAGTTGTAGACAGACGTTAGAATACAAAATCAACAGGAGGCAGGAGGCAGGAGGCAGGGGGAAGAAGGCAGGAGGCAGGAGGCAGGGGGAAGGAAGAAGGAAAGAAAAATAATCCCCTTGTCCCCTTGTCCCCTTGTCCCCTTGTCCCCTTGTCCCCTTGTCCCGTTGTCCCTGTTCTTAATTCTTAATTCTTAATTCTTAATTCTTAATTCTTCTTGCTGTGCATTCATCCACCATTCACTGTATTAACCCCCAGTGTCCCCATCCTTCGGGTCAACCTTGGGGAAATAAATTTTGTCACAGTTGTGGCGCGCCGTTACTCCTCAACCAACGCTATATTCCCCTGCACAGTTTAGGAAGTGGCGGTTTTTCCCGACTCTATACGGTTTGGGATCTCAATACCCAAACGGAAAAAGTGTTAAAAGTTTTGGTTGAACCTTCCCCGAAGGCCTTAGAACTGTTTGAACAGGAAGCGCGTGTTTTATCACAGCTACGCCATCCAGGAGTTCCTAAAGTTGAAAGTGATGGCTATTTTTATCTGAGAAAACGGGATGCCAGCGCCACCCATCTTCCTTGTCTGGTGATGGAAAAAATTAATGGCCCAACCTTACAGGACATTTTGAATGACTATCCCCAAGGCTGTCCTGAAGATTGGGTGATTAATTGGCTATCTCAAGCCTTGGATATTTTGCGGGAGTTACACGGATACCATATTATTCACCGTGACATCAAACCCTCTAACTTGATGTTACGCCTCCTGCCTCAATCTCCCCTCAGTTCCACTCAAATTCGCCAAACTCAACTCGTGATGATTGATTTTGGTGGCGCGAAACAAATTGGGCCAACTTCCCATAGTGACCGAGAAAGTACCCCCCGGAGTACCACTCGCCTGGTGTCGGCGGGCTATAGTCCCCCAGAACAAGTGGTGGGGACATTAATTGCACCGGCGACGGATTTTTATGCCTTGGGTCGCACTTGTATTCATTTATTAACGGGTCAATTTCCAGGGGAACTGGATGATGCGTTGACGGGGGAGTTACGCTGGCGCGATCAAACTGAGGTGAGTCCTTGGTTTGCGAATTTATTAGATCAGATGGTGCAACTTGACCCCCGCCAACGTCCCCAAACCGCCGTAGAAATTCAAACCCATCTATTTAAAATTGCCCGTCTGAAAAAACGGTACATGGGTCGCGGGATGTCCTGGGCGAAACAAACGTTAGCCGTGATCAAAACTACGTTAATTCAATTAGATCAAGGGTTAGTTCAATTCTTATTGAATTTAGGAAAATTTACCCTGCATTGTTTCCGAGGAGTCGTGGAAACGACTTGGGCGATGGCATTCTCAACGGTGGGGGGTATTATTGGGGCGTTATTGGGGGTGGCGTTAGCTTATGGGTCGGGGTTGGGAGATCTAATTAAAACCGTTTTAGCGCAAGAACTGCCTCAGATTTTACCGAATGTTCCGATTAGTTTGGGGCCAGAAGTGTTAATTTGGGGAATTGCAGGATTAAGTACCGCAGTGGGTTTAACAACCGCCGGAGGGTTTGAACAACGACGCCGTTATTTGTTAGCGGGATTAATGGGAATTTTAGCTTATACGGTGGGGGCGGCTTCTGGTCAACTGATTGACCTCTGGGCATCGGTTGGCTTCCAACCTTGGGAATTAGAAATTATCGAAAAATTGAATTTAGGAATTGCGACGGGATTGTTAACATTAGGATTAGGGTTAGGTCGCGATCATTTATTACAGGCAACCTTGGTGGCGGTCGGAACTGTTTTGATCTTTTGGGGTGTGGATGAATTGAATTTGTTACCCGATGCTATGTTACATTTTTCTTCGGATGGGGGACAAGCTCAGTTATTAAATCGTGTTCGGTTTATGGGGTTACTGAGTTGTACAACAGCCTTTTGTTTAGGGGTGAGTCATTATTTAATCGTGCCGTTTATCCGATGGTTTAAATAGAACTAAAATTTCTTGGGTGTACTTTTAAAATCTAAAATTAAAAATGTCTATTACTACTCAAAAATTAATTGAAAAGAAACAACAAGGACAACGAATTACGGTTTTAACGGCTTATGAATATGCGATCGCATCCTTGCTTGATCAAGCCGGAGTTGATATCATATTAGTAGGGGATTCTTTGGCTATGGTGGGGTTAGGATATGACACCACCTTACCCTTAACCTTAGAAGAAATGATTCATCATGCCAAAGCCGTCCGGCGTGGGGTCAAACAAGCGTTAATTGTAGTGGATTTACCGTTTTTAACGTATCAAGAAAGTTCTCAACAAGCGATTCATTCGGCGGGAAGAATTTTAAAAGAAACGGGAGCGCAAGCGGTTAAATTAGAAGGAGGATATCCGACGATTGCGGAAACCGTTCATCGATTAGTTCAGGTGGGAATTCCGGTGATGGGTCATGTTGGGTTAACGCCGCAGTCGGTTCATCAATTTGGCGGTTATCGCAAACAAGGAAAAACCACCGATGCAGCCCAACGGATTTTATCAGAAGCGATCGCTTTAGAACAAGCAGGCGCCTTTAGTCTTGTATTAGAACATATTCCTGCCAATTTAGCCAAAGAAATTACTGAAAAATTAACAATTCCGACCATTGGCATCGGTGCGGGTTCTAATTGCGACGGTCAAGTTTTAGTAACGTCTGATGTATTAGGATTATCCAGTTGGCAACCTCCCTTTGCGAAAAATTACGCCAATTTACAACAAATTATTACCCAAGCGGTTGAGCAGTATTGTACTGATGTTCGCGACGGGAAATTCCCTTAATCAGTCATCAGTCATCAGTCATCAGTCATCAGTCAGTAGAGACGCTTCATTGCTTGTCTGTACCCAGTCATCAGTGAGAAGTCATCAGTCATCAGTCATCAGTGAGAAGTCATTCGTTAATAGTTATTAGTCAGTCTAGAGTTTTTGGATTTCATATTAGTTTTTAGTCTGACTCCCGTTAACAAGTGGTCATAAGAAACTTTTAACGATTTAACGATTAACTCTAAACTCCTAACTGATCATTGATGACTGATGACTGATGACTGATGACTGTATTAGCCTTCGCCGCCTTCGCCACCTTCTTCTTGTGCGTCATTTTCGCCGTCTTCACCATCTTCGTCGCCTTCTCCGCCTTGGGTTGGGGAAGTGGTAGCAGCGGGGTTGGGCGTAGTGGCACCGTCTTCGCCGCCTTCGCCACCTTCGGTTGTTGTGGGTGCAGTGTTTGCAGGAGGGGGGGGTTGAGTTTCTTGAGTTCCGGCGTTACAAGCACCTAACGTGGCAGCTAAACCGACGGCTAAAAATAATTGAATGGTTTTAGAAGGCATTGTTAAACTCCTGTGTTATACCGATGAATGTTTCCGGTAAAATTAAACTGTTTTTTACTATAAAGGCAAGGTGTTCAATTTGCCTACTCTCCCAATCATTAATATTGTATAACCTTCTGGTAGTCTCATCCTGTAAAAGCTAAATTTTTAGGACATTTAACCTGGACGCGTCATTTATCCTTATGATTTTTACCCTTGATGATATTGTCACTTCAGAAGAACTGGAGATGTTCAGAACAACCTTAGAGCAAGCTGAGTTTATTGACGGGAAAACAACCGCAGGGTGGCACGCGAAATTAGTTAAGAATAATCAGCAGCTTAATAAAACCACAACGGATGCTCAACTGTTGCGAGACCAAGTTCAAACGATTCTCAAGCGCAACGCTTTATTTCAAAGCGCGGTTTTACCGAAAAAAGTTCATTCGATTTTATTTAGTTGCTATCAAGTCGGAATGGCTTATGGCAGTCATACTGATAATGCGTTGATGGGAGATCAGGAATTTTGGCGGGCGGATGTTTCGTTTACGTTATTTTTAAGTGACCCCTCTACCTATACGGGGGGAGAATTAGTGATTGAAAATAGTGATGAAGAACGATGTTATAAATTAAAAGCGGGGTCAATGATTGTTTATCCGTCCTCAACGTTACATCGGGTGGAAACGGTAACAGATGGCGTCAGATTAGCCGCCGTTGGATGGGTACAAAGTTTAGTTCGTGACCCGGCTAACCGCGAAATCTTATTTGATTTAGACACAACTCGTCGTTCTCTTTTTGCTCAAAGCGGCAAAACCATTGAATTTGATTTAATTTCTAAAACCTACACAAATTTATTAAGAAAATGGGCAGAGTAATCAGTAATCAGTAATCAGTAACCAGTAATCAGTAATCAGTAATCAGTAGGACAGTTATAAGTTCTTAGTTTACTGGTTTTAAGGTTGAACCTTGAAACCCATTCTTCAAGGCTCTGCCTTGTAAATTATCACCTACGGCGGAGCCTGCAAAAAGCCATTGCTAGGTAGAACCTAGCAACGAGAAAACTCCTCACTGATTACTGATTACTGATTACTGATTACTGATTACTGATTACTGACTAAAGGTAGATAGGAACATTAATTCCAGGATAACGAATATTGGAATAAGTGGCGGATTTGATTTCGAGTTCAAATTCTCCTTGTAATTCGGGTTCGGGTTGTCCGGTTTGTTGGGCTTGAAGATAACGGGATAGTTGGTTTTGTTTCCAATTTTGACCCGCTTCTGAACTTAAGGTTTCTCCATTTACAGTGATTAATTCTGCAAAAATTTCTAATCCCATTGCTTGTCCGGTTTGTCGGTCGGGCGGCGCTGCTATTTCAAAATGGACAAGAAAATATTTCCGAAACACTGAAGTCGCTACTTCAAAGGGTTCCCAGTCGATATCAGTTAAGGTTTCTCGAATGAGAGTATTTAGTTTTGCAGAAAGTTCATCGGGATGAGTAACGGTAATTCTTTGACCGATTAATACCGGAATTTCATAGGCTTTCACCCATTCTAATTTTGCCTGATCTTCAAAATTATGATAATCTAAATTAAAAATTTCTTCAGCCGAATATCGTTTTCCTAAATAGGGTGTCATTTCCCCTTGAATAGGAAGATCAATCATAGAAGGGTCAGCGGGTTTTTGTAGATTTCCTAACCATAAAGGTCGGCTATATTGAGTCATAAAGGGTTAAGAGATAGGGAAAAGCTTATTAATCAAATTAACATGAATTTGGAAAGATGCGATCGCTTGTTTCTCCTTAACATTTTAACGGGAATTTTTAAATAAAGCCATGAGAGCTTTTTTATACCATTCGATCACAATTTCTTCTCCACAGTCCCTTAATAAATAATCAATCCCTGGGGCAGAGTTTGCTTCAATTAACCAGAGATTATTATCGGTATCCACAGCAAGATCGAGTCCCACATACCGCAATTCTCCATATTGAAATAACGGTTGACAAAATTGTTGAAACTGTTCTAAAAGCGTTGAGTCATGCACGAGTTTTGCAATGGAACCTTCCCAATGTAACGGGCTTAAATTTCCGATATAGGTGGCATCTTGAATATTCTTTTCATAGGCACAGTGTAACACTCCGTCCACAAATAAAACTCGATATTCTTGATTGATTTTAATATATTCCTGAGCTAAGGCAATATAGTCCCGACCCTTCGTTTCTCTCATATAAATTTTAAGGAGACTATCTAGCACCTCTGGTTGAGTCTCGCATTTAAAAACATTGTTCCCTAAAGAGCCTCTATTTTTTTTGATAATGACGGGATAGTTAAAGTTTAATTCAATATTTTCGACAATCTGTTCTACCTTAGAATATTTGACATAGTTAGCATACTTAGGATCACAAATTGGACTCAGATATCCGAGGGTTTTTGGCATGGAAATGCAATGTTTAAAAGATTCATAAAAATATTGTTTATCTTCACACAAACGGGAAACAGAGGTGGAATTTAACGGGGTTGTCCAATTAGCAAAAGGATATCGATGTTTTTCATGATAAACCATCACTAAATTGCCACTTTCATGAATCACTTCATACTCATAGCCCAGTTGTTCACAAGCTTTAATGAGCATTTGGATATTGGCCAGCATATCAGGTTAATTCCTCTGTAAGTTAACGATCTCTTGATTGAGTAGGATACTAGGAATTATATGCAATCTTTAAAGTTTTACTAAACATCAGTCTACTGTAGAGGGAAGCACCATGCCACGTCTCTACGGTGTCTCAAAATACACATAATCTAGCTTTAGTCAAGCCTTATTACAAATCTTTACAATCAGCTAAAATTAGAAACTTTCACAGGGGGGAATTTTATGAGGGGAAAAACCGTTAAGTTGAGGAGGGCTGTAACGGTGTGGTGGGGGGTGTAGGGGATTTATCCCAAATTTTGATAAAAAAAGCCCAGTTTGAGATCTTGACAAAAATTCTACCCCAACGGCTCACGGGTGTCAAGCCCTGATTCTTTCGTGGATAATTGAGAATAATTTCTAATAATTTTGGCGTTACAGTTTGTTACAGTTGGCTCAATGGTTTAATTTTTAAAATCAATACAGGATTTAGATAAGGGCATATTATAGAATTCAGGAAATTCTTAGCGGTGGATCAGCCTTATTTAAGGTAAACTGAAATCGGTTAACAATCGAAAATCCCCATCCTATTGCTGCATGATCGAAGTTGAGAAACTGTGTAAAACCTACGGTTCTACTGTTGCCCTTCAGGACGTTTCATTTTCGGTGGAACCTGGAGCAATTCTGGGATTTTTAGGGCCAAATGGAGCCGGAAAAACAACAACATTGCGAATTTTATCCGCCTATTTACCCGCCACAAGTGGAACGGCAAGAATAGCGGGGTATGACGTTCATGAACAATCAATGGACGTGCGACAACGGATTGGCTATTTACCAGAAAATCCCCCCGTTTATCCCGATATGACGGTGGAAGCGTATCTGCATTTTGTGGCTCGAATTAAACGAGTGTCCTCCGGCGATCGCAAAAATAATGTAGAAACCGCTTTAAAAAAATGTGGATTATTAGACCGACGCAAATCCTTAATTCACAAACTTTCAAAAGGCTATCGTCAACGGGTGGGAATTGCTCAAGCGATTGTTCATGATCCACCAGTAATTGTATTAGATGAACCCCCCGTCGGCTTAGACCCACGCCAAATTATTGAAGTGCGAAATTTAATTAAAAGTTTGGCAGGAAGTCACACGATTGTTTTATCAACTCATATCTTACCAGAAGTGAGTATGACCTGTAGCCAAGTGGCGATTATTAATCGGGGTCGAGTGGTGGCAACGGGAACCCCAGACACCTTGATGCAGGAGCTAACGGGGTCAGGATATGAAGTGGAAGTGGGGGGAGAAATTGAGTCTGAACTGTTGCCAAAATTAGAATTATTATCTGGGGTAAGAACAATTGAAAAAAATAGTGTAGCTGGAAAGGGCGATCGCTATCATTTACGATTCAGTTGTGACCCGAATCAAGAACCTGCTCCAGAGATTTTATCTGTGTTGATCACATCGGGTTTAAACGTTTATGAACTGCGACGAACTCGCGCCAGTTTGGAAGATGTATTTTTAGAATTAACCAATCAATCTTCCCAAAATGTTATTTCTCCTCCCCCTAACTCCCCAACAGTGAACGAAGCAACCTCGGAACCGGATGAACCGGAAAAAATAATAGACCCAGAAACAGAAGAACCCTCCGAAGAACCTACACCCGAACCTTAATTTTTTATGCTGATTATCCTCAATAATATTCTGGCGATTTATCGCAAAGAACTCCAAGGTTATTTTGCCTCCCCTTTGGCTTATGCCATTGCTGGAGTCTTTTGGCTGATCACCGGATATTTTTTAATTGCGATTTTATTAGGCCCGGATGGATTAATCCAACAAGTTGCCTATCGAGATCAAATGGGCATGACTGACCCCCCCATTGATTTACCCTATGAATTTTTGCAAGTCTATCTACGACTAATTGGAACCTTATCGTTATTTGTCCTACCCATGTTTTCCATGGGATTGTATGCGGAAGAACGAAAACGGGGAACCTTAGAACTGTTAGCCACTTCCCCGATTACCAACTGGGCAGTGGCGACCGGAAAATTGTTAGGAGTTTTAACCTTTTATATCACCATGATGTTACCGATTATGGCGTTAGAAGCCATGGCATTAAGTGTAGCGAACCCTCCCATTTCTCCATCGGTTTTTCTCTTAGCCCATGGGGGATTAATTTTATTTGTGGCGGCGGTCTTATCCTTGGGAATGTTTATTTCTTCCCTCACCGACAGTACGATTTTATCAGCGGTCTTTACCTTCGCATTAATTTTATTTTTGTGGGTGGTGGATTTAATTGGCAGTAGTATCGGAGGTGGATTTGGAGAAGCCATTAAACAATTATCGTTAATTTCCGCCTATACCAACTTTGTCCGAGGTATTGTTGATCTCAGTAGTATTGTGCTGTTACTTAGTTATATTATTTTAGGAATCTTTCTAACCGCCCAGTCCATTGATGCGTTACGGTTTCAACGCAGTTAACCCCCATTAACGAACCCTTCTTTCCCCGACCTCAGACTCCCCAACTATGAAAAAAGCACCATTCAAAATTAGTCATAAATTCATTCAAATTTTCTTTTGGTTAGGCCCCTGCTTAATTGTGATGGGATTATCCGCCGGGGTCGTAATAGGCAGTTGGGAACCGATTCCCTTGGCGTTAATAATATTGGGGGTGGTTCTAATCGGGTTGTGGTTGCTGTTTCAAGCGTATTTTAAACCGAGTGATCACGTTAAAACCCCCTATTGGAGTCGCCGTTCAACCCAAGCGGGAACCAATGCCTTAGCGTCAGTGTTATCGGTATTGGTTATTTTAGGATTAATTAATTTTATTTCGGTTCGCAATGATTGGCGAATTGATTTAACCGAAAATCAACAATTTACCTTATCTCCCCAAACCCAAACGGTTCTAAAACAGTTCCAACAACCCGTGAAAGTTTGGATTTTTGACCGAGGAGAAAATCCTCAAACCCAGGAATTATTAGACAATTATCGACGGTTAGGAGGAAACAAATTTCAATATGAATTTGTAGACCCTCAAGCGCAACCGGGACTGGCTCAACAATTTGGGGTGCAAGAATTTGGGGAAATTTATGTTGAGTCCGCCGATAAACGTCAACAGGTAAGAAAGGAAGCATTAGAACCCTTAACGGAACCGAAATTAACCAATAGTTTAGAACTGTTAGTGAGTAACCGCACGCCGAAAGTTTACTTTTTACAAGGTCATGGCGAGCGCCCTTTAACTGATGGACAAGGCGGCTTATCAGAAGCATTAAATAGTTTAAAAGAAAAGAATTTTATTGCAGAACCGTTAAATTTAGCCGAACAATCTGCTGTTCCAACGGATGCGGATGTGATTGTGGTCGCCAGTCCCCAACGAAAATTATTTGAAGGGGAAGTCAAGGCGTTAGATACTTATTTAGATCAAGGAGGTAGTGTTTTATTATTATTAGATCCACAAACAAATCATGGCTTAGATAAAATTTTGGAAAAATGGGGGGTGAAAATTGATACTCGCCTCGCGATTGATGGGTCAGGAAGCGGTCGCTTAGTCGGGTTAGGGCCTACAGTTCCGATTGTACGAGAATATGGAGAACATCCGATTACCCAAGAATTTAATAACGGCTTGTCGATTTATCCTTATGCAAGTCCGGTGGAAACTCGACCCGTTGAAGGGATTACCGAAAGTCCGTTAATTTGGACGAATGACCAAACCTGGGCGGAAAATGACTTAAAAAGCCCGCAATTGGAATTTAACCCCCAAACTGACCGCCAAGGGCCGTTATCCTTGGGCGTCGCATTAACACGGAAACCCACAACCGCAGAAGCCGCAACGAATGCTTCCCCTTCACCGAACCCAACCGCCAGTCCCACTCCGTCACCGAGTCCTACCCCCACTCCAACCCCCCAAGCCTCTGAGAATAAGCCGGAAGCGCGGTTAGTGGTGTTGGGAAATTCCCAATTTGCCACCAATGGTTGGTTTGATCAACAGTTAAATGGGGATGTGTTCTTAAATTCCGTCAGTTGGCTCAGTAAACCTGACCAAGAAACTTTATCTATTCGTCCGAAATTAGCAACGAGTCGTCGTCTCGCCATGACCCCAACATTAGGTCGCAGCCTCAGTTGGATAGCCATCGTGGTTTTACCCTTATTCGGGTTTGCCATGGCGTTCTTGTTATGGTGGCGAAGACGATAAAAATCAGTCATCAGTCATCAGTAAGAGTGCGTGGGAATCATTAGTTTCTGGGTCAACAGTTGCCTGTGAGTTAATTGTTACTGATTGATTCAATAGCCTGATTAGCTTAATCGTATTATTGAGTAGGATTCGGTAAAAGTAATTATCGAAAACTGCTATCAAAACTACAAACTAATAAAACCTGACTGTCCTACTGATTACTGATTATTGATTACTGATTACTGATTACGGATTACTGATTACGGATTACTGATTATGAAATTACAGCGTTCAACGGTTATTTTAATGATTTCCGCCTTAGCGTTAATGGGGTTTGTTTATATTTTTGAAATACAAGGAAAAGTTAAACAAGAACAAGTGAAAGCTAAACAACAGCAATTGTTTTCTTTTCCCAAAGAAGAACTTAATTCCTTTACGATTACAACTCCAGTTCAAACCATTAGCTTAGAACGAGTGACGAACCCAGAAGAGGCGAAAAAATCCGCTTGGAAAATCACAGCACCTATACAAGAACTGGCGAATGAAGCGGCGGTTGATTATTTTATTAATGAATTATTGAAAAATCAAAGTATTGCTTCTGACCCCACGTCGGGGATTCAAAATTTAACAGTTGCCTCTGATAAATTACCCGATTATGGCTTAGATAAACCCCAGCACAAACTCGAACTTAAACTGAACAATCAAACGACCCATCAACTATTCATTGGAAAACCGGATTTTAGAGGAGATTCTCTTTATGCTCAACTTGACCCGAACCCAACCCCCCCGAAAAACGTTCAAATTTTAACGATTTCCGATGATATTTTAACCGCATTAAATCGCCCCGTTCAAGAGTGGAAAATTACCCCAGAACAGTTAAAACAAGCGGAAGAACAAAACAAACCCACTCCCTCTCCGACTCCAACGAATTCTCCCACTCCAGCGCAATAATATGAAATCTGAACCTCACGTAGAGACGCACTATGGTGCGTCTCCACATAATCAGGATTTAAACAGTGACAAAATCCCCAATTCCTAATGCAATATTGTTATCTGGTAAAATGGCTAAAACTTCTCCACTCGTCGCGACAGTAATAGCACTTCCACCAGCTTGGGGAGTAATCGTTAACTGGGCAAAGGTTAAGCCGCCTAATAAGGCAATTTGATCAACTCCTTGTTGATAATCAGTAATGGTATCTGTTCCGAGTCCAGCGCCTAGAATAAAGCGATCGCTTCCTTCTCCGCCCGTAATCACATCATTACCCCGTTGAGCGGATATTGTATCATCCCCTGCACCCCCAATAATCTGATCAAAACCGCGACCCGCAAAAATCACGTCATCCCCGGCACCCGCTTTTAAATTATCACTACCTCGACCCCCCGTTAAGGTATCGTTACCAGGGCCAGCTTGAATATCATTATTTAAACCATTACCCAAAATTTCATCATCTCCGCCTGTGGTAATGATATTTTCAATTAAGGTATTAAATGCGGTATAAGTCCCCAAAACATCCGTTGAATAAGTTGCCCCTTCTGGCCCTCCTTGGGACGATTGTAACGTGTAAGGTAACGTATTTAATGCACTTTTAGAGGTGAGAACTTCCCCAGGAACTAAATTAAAATAATAAGGAACATCAGAGTTTAAAGCAGAAACATCGATGGTATCAATGCCACCTGTATCGGAAATCGTTGCGACTTGTTGAAAGTTACTATCATCGAAGCGATAAACCGTATTATCTGGGTTAACCTCTCGCGTTCCATAAAGAAAATTTAACGCCAAAATATCATAAGGCATTAATGAGCGAGGTTCTTGAGCATTCGGGTCTCCATCTGTTGGTGAACCTGGGTTATAAGACATTACCGTATTGCGAGTATTGTCTTGTTCAAAGGGTAAAAATTGCCTTGTTTGAGTCGCTTCCGAGTCCGTTCCTGACGCATTATAATTCCCCGGATGTTCTAACCCCATTGCATGACCGAGTTCGTGAATGAGGGTTGAATATTCAAACGACCCTGGCGGATTCCCAAAATTATATTCGCCTTTTCCTAAAAATAAGGGAACAAAATTATTTTTATTTCCCGCATCTCCTGAAACATAAGCACTAGAATTCGGAGAACTTGCTAAGTCCGCTAACATAATGCGGATAATTCCATTCCCTGATGAATCTTCAACAAAATTCAAGGGTAAAAGGGGTTGATAAATAGTCCCTAGAATATTGCGAACTTGATTTTTAGTTTCTTCATCAACTTCTTGAACTCCGGTTTCGTTGTAGGGGTCTTGCTCAAAAGTTACTTTATTTTCATTCGTCACAAAACTGTAGGTAATAGTTCCTCCAGCAGGCACATTCCATTTTGCAGGTTGGCTGGGGTTTTGTTGATCAGGGCCAACTAAAGCATCAATTCTAATATCGTTCGTCGGTAACATGGGTGCGTTAAAAACGGTAACTCTGGATAATCAACATATAACGGTTTACTTCAGGATTGTCAATCTTTTTAACCTGTAAAGAAATGTAAAAAAAATGAATTATAAAAAAAGAAATTAGGATTTAAAAATTCCCCCGTTTTGTGATAAAATTTGGCATTGCTGTTGAGTTAGCCCATGACCCGAACCGAATAAACACTCCGTAACCGTTGCATTATTCCAAATTGTTTCATTTAACGTTGCTCCCGTTAAATCGGCTTCTGTTAAATCGGCATTGGTAAAATTTGCAAAAATTAAATCGGCATTTCTCAGGCGAGTTCCTCTTAAATTTGCTCCTGTTAAATCCCCGCGTATCCAGTTAACTTCATCTAAAATTAACCTTGATAAATCAGCATTTCTTAACCGAGGAAATTTTAACCGTCGAGTGTCTTGAAAATACCCCATCAAACAGATAATATTATTTTCAGTTAGGGGAATTTGTGTTAAAAAATCATACCGACCTATTCCCATGTCCTTTAAACTTGTTAACCGTTCAGCCGGACTTTGTTGTAAAAATTGAATACAACGCTCTCGAATCGCCGGAAAATGAGATTGGAGTAGAGGATTCATCGATTTAAACTCAGTAGCTACTTATGTTAAAATAAATGAGATTACGCAGAAACCGGATTTCTGACTTAGATTTTTGGCATCAAGTCCAGGTTTTTTATTGATCAACCTGATTTCTAAGTTTCTGTTCAACCCTTAATTTTAACTAAAATTCACTTCAGGATAATAACCGTGAATTTAGATTTAGAAATTTTTTCGGTAACGTTAGCTTATCAATTTGCTCAATTTGGTTTACAATGTGTTGTTCAAGAATACCCCCATGTTCAAAATTATTGGTTAGAAAGTTCTACTGATTTTATTCCGCCTCGTCAACTGACTCCTGCTTTTTATGGCTGTTTAGATTGGCATTCCGCCGTTCATAACCACTGGATGTTAACGCGGTTAATTCGTTGGTTTCCTGATGCCGAATTTACCTTTTTAGCCAGGAAAGCGCTCGCCTACAATTTAACCCCTGAAACCATCGCGGGAGAAATTAACTATCTCAAGGCTAAACCTCAGTTTGAATGTCCCTATGGGTTGGCGTGGTTTCTACAACTCACCGCCGAACTAACAGAATGGGAAGATGAACAAGCCCAATATTTACTCAATTTATTGAAACCATTAGAAGCCGTTGTTATCAATAATTTACATCACTGGTTACTGCATTTATCTTATCCAAACCGCACCGGATTACACAACCAAACGGCATTTGCATTAGGATTAATTTGGGATTGGGCAATCATCACTCAGCAGGGGGAAACGAAACAAGAAATTGAATATAAAGCTCGAAAATTTTATTTGAACGATTATCATCATTCCCTGCGCTTTGAACCGTTGGGGTATGATTTTCTCTCCCCTTGTTTAGCCGAAGCTGATTTAATGCGACGAATTTTATCACCTTCTGAATTTGCTCAATGGCTGACTCAATTTTTACCGGAACTTTCCCAGGATAGAGAAATCTTGGCAATAAAACCGATTAAAATCGAAGACCCAGAAGATTATGGACAATCTCACTTTGATGGGTTACATTTAAGTCGAGCTTGGATGCTAGAGGGAATCATTTCCAGTTTACCAAAAACAGATCCGCGAATTCCGGCGTTAAAGTCCGTTGCCAATCTCCATCGGGACTGCGGTTTAAATCCCCTTTCCGGGAATTGTTATAGTGGAAGTCATTGGTTAGGAAGTTTTGCCGTTTATCTGGGAACACAGCGAGGTTTAGGAATTAAAACTCTGTAAAAATTCCCTCTAACTATCCTGAACAACGTCATGATAAAAAGAAACTTTTAAATTAAAAACTTGACGAAAATTCAAGAAAATTAAATTACCAATGACTGAACTCAGACAAAATTTAATTACAAGAGATTGGGTAATTATTGCCAGTGAACGTGCGAAACGACCCCATGAATTTACTCAATCCTCAGAACATTTAGAACCCATTCCTCCCTATCGTTCAAATTGTCCCTTTTGTTATGGAAATGAACACTTGACAGGCGGACGAGAAACCTTACGGTTATCGGATGATTTAGATTGGCGAGTGCGCGTGGTTGAAAATAAATATCCGGCAGTCTCTCCTAAAAAAGAACGGGTTCGACACACCGATGGTATTTTTCGGTCTTTATCCGGGTTTGGTTTTCATGAAGTCGTGATTGAGCATCCCAGTCATAATTTAACGTTAGCTTTAATGGAGATTAAAGATATTGAAAATATTATTCGAGTTTATCGACAACGTTATTTAACCCTTCGCCAAGATTCCCGGATTGAAACCATTATTATTTTTAAAAATCATGGTCGAGGTGCCGGAACTTCCCTAGAACATCCCCACTCTCAAATCGCCGCGATTCCCATCGTTCCCTATCAATGGCGTGACCGTTCAAAGGGTGCAATTCGCTATTATGATGATACCGGAGAATGTATTTTTTGTCGAACCTTAGAAGCGGAATTAGAAGCCCAAGAACGAATTATTTTTGCCAGTGAACATTTTGTAGCGTTTATTCCCTATGCTGCCCTTTCTCCCTTCCACACTTGGATTTTTCCCCGCCGTCATGCTTCTTCTTTTGATGAAATTACCGAACCCGAAATTGCCGACTTAGCCAAAACCTTAAAAATGGTTTTATCTAAACTCTATTATGGCTTAAATAACCCCGATTATAACTATACTATCCGCTCAATTCCCACCTCTGAACAACGCAGCGATTATCAACATTGGTATATGGCAATTATTCCGAGAGTGTCTCTCGGTGCTGGATTTGAATTAGGAAGTGGAATGTATATTAATACCGCTTTACCCGAAGAAAGTGCAGCCTTCTTGCGTTCTACTGAACTGCCTGTACAGTCAATTCAAGGTTTTAACCCGGAACTGTTTAATCATGAATAAAAAATAACCATATCCCAAAACCTCAGTTGCTTCAAGAAATCGGGTTTTTCAATACCTCAGCTTACCTTTAATCTATATCTTTCCTTAGACAGAGCTAATATTTCTGTCTTTACATAGAGACTGTGGGGAGGGAAAGTCGGTTAGATTAAAACAATAAACCCTCTATTTAAGATTGTCTGAAAGCTCATCGATTGATGGCTTGTCATTGAATTTAATTTAAGAAACAATTATAAACCCATCTCTGTCGGCGGGAGGTTAAGATGAGTCATAAAGTGAATTGCCCGTATAAAACGAATGAAAGTTTAGTTAAACTTCCTTGTGAGTTTATGCCCCATCCTCACGATGCGAATGTGATGTTTTGTCAAAGTTGTGGCGGAAATGAATATGACATTCGAGACATTGTAGAAAAGCCTGCTGTTGCTGAAAAAAAAGAATCCCAAAGCAGTTCGTTTTGGCCGTTGATGGGTGTGATTTTAATTTTATTAATCGGATTAATTCGAGTCTCTACCCAACCTAGACCCGTTGAATCTAATCAAGTTCCCATTAACCCCCCCCAAGAAAGTCGTGTCTCGAATCAATTTTAAACCCCCATTCTCGTTAAGACTAAAAACCCCAGTTTCTTCAAGAAACCAGGGTTTCGGCTTGTTCTTCACCCATTAAGATTCAATTTCCGCTAACTCTAACCAACGTTCTGTTGCTTCATCAATCTCCTGAGTTATTTTTTCCACCTGTTCATGTAACTCTTGAACTTTAGCAACCGCCCCCGGAGGCGCGTGATATAACTCCTGTTCTAGTTGTTCTTTTTTCGCTTCCAACTGAGCAATTTTTTTCTCCAACGTTTCATATTCTCGCCGCTCTTTTGACGATAATTTCCGTTGTCCATTTTTGTCCATCGAAATTCGTTGCGATTTTGAAGCGGTAGTAGAATTATCTTTATCTTTCCCTTGCTCTTTTTGTTCCGCCTCCTGAGCCGCCAGTTGAATTTTTTCCGCTTCCTTATACTCTAAATATAAAGAATAATTCCCCGGATATTGTCGCAGCGTTCCATCTGCTTCAAAAGCAAAAATTGTTTCCACCGTTCTATCCAGAAAATAACGGTCATGGGACACCACAATCACACAACCATTAAATTCTTCTAAATAATCTTCTAATACCGATAAAGTTTGCACATCTAAATCATTGGTGGGTTCATCTAAAATTAAAACATTCGGCGCACTCATCAACACCCGTAATAAAAATAAGCGCCGTTTTTCCCCTCCCGATAACTTATGTAACGGTGCATATTGTTGATTTCCTGGAAATAAAAACCGTTCTAACATTTGCGACGCACTAATTTGCGTTCCGTCAGCCGTTTTAACATATTCTCCCACTTCTTTCAGGTAATCAATTACCCGTTGATTTTCATTTAACGCTTCTAATAAATCCTCAGAATGTTGATCAAAATAACCAATCTGAATCGTTGTTCCGATGTCAACTTTTCCGCTATCCGGTTCAACGCGACCCGTAATCATATCTAATAACGTGGATTTTCCCACCCCATTACCGCCAATAATCCCAATGCGGTCATCGGGGTTAAAATTATAGGTAAACTCTTGAATTAAGGTGCGGTTATTATACCCTTTAGAAACCCCCGTTAATTCAATCACTTTCTTACCAATACGGCGACCGGGCGTTGAAATTTCCACTTTCCCCAACGCTTGTTTAAATTCCTTCTCCTGCATTCCTTCAATGCGTTGAATTCTGGCTTTTTGTTTGGTACTTCTGGCTTTTGGCCCCCGCTTTAACCATTCTAATTCTCGTCGCAATACCCCCCGATGTTTCCGTTGCTGACTAACATTAATTTCCTCTGCTTCGGCTTTTTTCTCTAAATAATAAGAATAATTTCCAGAATAAGTAAATAAATCCCCTCGGTCGAGTTCTAAAATTCCGTTAGTGACTCGATCTAAAAAATAGCGGTCATGGGTAATTAATAATAACGTTCCCCGATAGGTTTTTAAGTAATCTTGCAACCATTCCACCGACATTGCATCCAGGTGGTTTGTCGGTTCATCCATTAATAAAACATCGGGTTCTGATAACAACGCCGTTGCTAACGCCACCCGTTTTCGATAGCCTCCAGATAACTCCCGAATCGGTTTATCAAAATCAGAAATTCCTAATCGGGTTAAAATAATTTTAGCCTGGGTTTCTAGTTCCCAAGCATTGGTGGCATCCATCCGTTGAGTCACTTCCGAAAATCGACTTAATAATTGGGAATCTTCGGGATGTTTTGCTAATTTATGGGATAAATCTTCATAGGCTTGAATTAACTGCATGGTTTCGCCATTATCAGCAAAAATTTGTTCCAAAACCGTGCGATTTTCATCTAAATCGGGTTGTTGCGGTAAATAGATCACTTTTGCTCTAGGGTTAACCCATAATTGTCCCCCATCAATAGGTTCTTGTCCCGCAATAATTTTCAAAAATGTAGATTTTCCTGATCCGTTTGTCCCAATTAAACCGACCTTATCGTTGGCATTTAAACTAAAGGTTGCTTCTCGTAATATTTCTTTTGTACCAAATTCTTTTTTAACCGATTGTAACGTAAAAATAGACATAAGAGGGAATTAAGAATTAAGAATTAAGAATCGCGTAGCGTCCTGAGTGGAACGAAGGATCAGAATTAAGAATAGGCAATGGGCAATCGGAGGGAATAGATAAGAAGCACTGATTCCTTGGTAGGGGTGGGGTCACCCCGCCCCTACAGACTGATGACGGTAAAACTTTTTGCCTTGTTTTAATTTTATCAGCTAATCGGGTAAAAAACTAGGGTGTGGAGGCGATCGCATTTTTAACTCAACTGAAGTCAGAAGCAAAGCGATCGCATAAAATAGAAAAGCACTTAATCCTATTGTTTTTTAATTTATGAAAATTAGACGTTGGTTTCAATTTTTAGGTTTTGTGTTCCTGTTGGTCATCCTTCTGAATGGGATAACAGCCACACCCCTTTGGGCAGAAAATCAACCATCAGCCGAATTAAATGAATGGCTTCAGCAAGCCTTTAGCACCACAGAAAAGGGTGAATTTTCCCTCGCTGAAATTTACTGGACAAAAATCATTAATCAATATCCTGAAAATCCGGCAATGTGGAGTAACCGAGGAAATGTTAGGGTCAGTCAAAATCACCTCAATGAAGCCATTTCTGATTATAATCAATCTATCAAATTAGCCCCGAATTATCCCGATGCTTATTTAAATCGAGGGGTGGCTTATGAAGGGTTAGGAGAATGGGAAAAAGCGATCGCAGATTATAATCAAGTATTAGAAATGACTCCTAATGATGCCGTTGCTTATAATAATCGCGGCAATGCGAAAGCCGGGTTAAAACAATGGCAAGATGCTTTATTAGATTATGAAACCGCTAGTGATTTAGATAGTAATTTTGCCTTTGCTAGGGCTAATTCTGCCTTAATGTTATATCAAGTCGGCAGAAAAGATGAAGCCATTAAAACCATGAAAAATTTAGTGCGAAAATATCCCAATTTTGCCGATATGCGTGCCGCTTTAACCGCTTGTTTATGGGAGGCTGGAAAACCCGGAGAAGCAGAAAGTAACTGGGTAGCAGTCGTGGGTTTAGATAACCGTTATCAAGATATTAATTGGGTTAAAACAATTCGTCGCTGGCCACCAGATGTGGTGCTGGCATTAGAACATTTTCTTAATTTAAAATAATCGCTTGTTAGCAGCAAGCTAAAACCCCGGTTTCTTGAAGAAGCCGGGGTTTTGACTTGTCCCTCAATTAACCGTGTTGAAAAATCACCGATAAATTATTAGCAGGCATGGCAACTACTTCTAATAAGTTTAAATTTTCTGTGGCGGCAACGGCAACTACATCTTCTAAATTTCTCACCCCCCAAGCGGGGTTAGAGGCGCGTAAAGATTCATCAAAACTCACATTACTAGGGGCTGTATGTTGATTGTTTTGTTGATAGGGGCCGTATAAATAAAGAATGCCTCCCGATGGTAAAATTCGATTGGCGCCTGCCATTAACCCTAAACAAGCTGACCAAGGGGAAATATGAATCATATTAATATTAACAATTGCCGTAATTGGAAACTCGGTTAAGGAAACGGGAAGGGGAAGATCCGGCTGTTCGACTGGCCAAATTGATTGTTGTACATCTAATATTAAGGGTGGGTGTAAATTGGGGGCTGGAAAATCCGTTTCCCAAGCCATAATACTGGATCTTAAAATTGGGTCGGGTTCGGAAGGCAACCATTGACGGGGTTGTAATTGGGGGGCAAAATAAATGGCGTGTTGTCCCGTCCCACTGGCAATTTCTAAGACAGTTCCCGTTGGCGGAAGTACCCGTTTTAAAACGTCTAAAATTGGTTCACGATTTCGTTCGGTTGCGGGTGCATATTGTCGATCATTATTAACAGAGTTCATTGGGTTTAATCTATTAATTTTAAGGTAGGATGGGCTATGCCCATCAATTCACTCGATTTTGAGTTTAAAAGCAAATTATGTGTCTATCCTGAAAATTAAGGAATTTTTACGGCAAAGTTCCGACAACCCCTAGCTGTTCAGAAAGGACAAGGCAATTTAAAGGCTGAAACCTTCTTCCTGTCTGGTTTTGCAGCCAAACGTCAAGAAATGAGGTTGTCGCAAGTCTCGAAATCCTTACCTAGACGGGTTTTTAGGCTTTTTTAAATTTTGCCCTTGTCAGTTGTCGCGTCTGAAATGCTATAATCGATGGAGGTTGTCGCAATTGCACTTTGAAAACCAAATATATCAAGGGTTTCAGAAGCCTGCGGTTAAAATCCTCTATAATCCCTATCAGGGATTGAAACC
>JBMDYE010000202.1:0-9873 GCA_048595135.1 Planktothrix sp.
AAGACATTTTTATAAACAAACCAACTCCGGGGATATAACGCATGATAAGTTCCGGTATTTTCTTCTGTTGAATTATTCGGATGTTTTGGATACCAATTCCAATTCGATAAACTGTTATCTTCCGGCGGTTCTGTACATAAACCATACGCTTTTTTCTGACAGTTAATTTCTTCAAAAACGCTAAATTGACAAGCGGGAATATTACGGAAAATATGTTCACCACCATCTAAATGCCAAAGGTTAAAATCTCCCCGTGAAGAACGGCCAATACAACCCGCACCAAACCCCCCCAAAGGCATTCCATGCCAAGGGCCATCATCTAAATTACTGGCGTAGCGAACCGTATAGGGTTTTTCCCACCCTAAACCAATGGGACGACTCCAAGCACATTCAGGAATATTTGGGGTGGGTTGTTGATTGCTCATGCCGTTTATTAGGGTTGCTTTCGTAAATTTTAAACGTTTGTTTTAACGTTTTTTATTGTGCCATAATTGAGGAAACAAAGCAAGCGCAATCAATTAATAGGAAATAATTTCTTTTTCAGGAAAGACTGAAACAGTTAAGATGCTTTTGCTTTAAAATAATAGTAAATTTCGGTAAGTTCATAAAAGAGTAAGATTCCAATTAAGCTGGCTGCTAAATCGACAACGCTATAAGTTCGCATTGGAAAAAACTGTTGTGAGTATTCTTCAGCAAAGGTGATTAAACCAAATAAAAACGGCCCCAAGGGGAGAGAAAAATTAAAAAGATGGATTCTTTGTCTTCTAAATGCTTGATGAACTAAGATAGATGCAATTCCATATAAAATAAAATGTCCGTAAATATCGTAATTTTGGATTTGTTGAAATAGTGCATAAGGTAATAAGCCTGAATTAGCAATGAAAATAATACTTAAGAGGAGGAAAAAATAAAGTCCACATAACCAATTCCAAACGATTTGAGAGCGTTTCATAATTAGCAAACCTGCATTAAATTTGCTCAACACTACAACGCCTCATCTGAACATTTCGGAATTAGAAACCCGGTTTCTTTGAGAAACCGGGTTTCTAGAGATTATTTAGCTTCCATCCAATTTTCTCCAGCATGAATATCAACTAATAACGGAACACTTAAAGGAAGTACCTGTTCCATAATGAATTTAATTTGAGGTTGTAGTTCTTCCCATTCATTTTGAGCAATCTCAAACACTAATTCATCATGAACTTGTAACACTAATCGAGATTGATAGTTTTCTAATAATTGATGGACTTTCACCATTGCCATTTTAATAATATCCGCACTAGAACCTTGAATGGGTGCGTTGGCGGCGGCTCTTAATAATTGAGCATCATTTTGACCCATTTTTTTACTCAATGCCGCTAAATCAATATTATTTGGATCTTCGCCATTTAATTCTAGTAAACTTCTGCCTTGAAACTCAAAATAACGTCGTCTTCCCAATATGGTTTCCACATATCCTTGCGCGATCGCTTGTTTTTTTACCCCTTCTAAAAACGCAAAAACTTGCGGATACCGTTCATTAAATCGTTCAATAAATTTCTTCCCTTCTGCGGTAATCATTTTCGCTTCCCGTGCGAACCGTTGCGCTCCCATTCCATAGATTACCCCAAAATTAATCGTTTTCCCTAACCGTCGTTCTTCTGAACTCACCGTTTCTTTCCCAAATAATATTTTAGCCGTGACCGTATGCACATCTTGATTATTTTGATACGCTTCTACTAACACAGGTTCTTGCGTTAAATGGGTTAAAATTCTTAATTCAATTTGGGAATAATCCGCCGACACTAAAACCCAATTCGGTTCCGTAATAAATGCTTTTCTAATTTTACGAGAAAATTCAGTTTTAATCGGAATATTCTGTAAATTTGGATTAGAAGAAGATAACCGTCCCGTTGCGGTAATGGTTTGGTTAAAGCTGGTATGAATGCGTTGATTTTCGTCGGCTAATTCCGGTAACGAATCAACATAAGTTGACTTTAATTTCGCTAAGGTGCGATGTTCTAAAATTGCATCAATGACCGGATGATCCCCTTGCAATTTTTCTAATACGGCTGCATCCGTCGAATATCCGGTTTTCGTTTGTCGGGTTTTTTTCGTACTTAAACCCAATTTTTCAAATAACAGTTGACTTAATTGTTTCGGGGAACCTAAATTAAATTTTTCTCCGGCGGCTTGATATGCTTGTTGTTCAATAATTTTTAACTGTTTTTCTAATTGTTCAGAAAATTCTTTTAGATAAGCGGTTTCAATTTTAACGCCGCAATATTCCATATCCGCTAAAACCGCTTCTAACGGCATTTCAACCGTCTTTAATAAATTTGATAGTTTTGGTGTTTTATTTAATTCTGTTGTTAATTTTTCTACTAACTGAAAGGTGATATATACCTGCATCCCACAATAATAAGCCACTTCCTCAATATTAATATCAGCAATAGTTTTACCTTTTGGAACCAAATCATTATAACTGGGTGCTATTAATTCAGAATTCAAATAACGGCGTGTAATCTCAATTAAATTATGGCTTTGTTCAGGGTTTAAAAGATAACTGGCGACCATCGGATCAAAAACAACCCCTCTCAGATGAATTCCCTGATTTTTTAACACTAACCAATCATATTTTGCATTCTGAAAAACTTTCGGATAATCCGAACTTTCTAAAATATCCCGTAGTTTATTTAAGACAATTTCTGTGTCTAAATTCGTTCCATTGGTATGTCCGCAGGGAATATAAGCAATATCGTTAGGTTCTGTTCCCCAAGAACAACCAATTCCCACTAATTGCGATTTTCTAGGGTTTAAATCGGTTGTTTCTGTATCCCAAGCAACGGGATAATTTGGATCAGTATGCTGTTTTAAAATTGCGACTAATTCGGTTAATTGTTCTAAGGTTTGAATAATTTGCGGTTGAATTTGGGAATTATTTTGAGGGTTTCGTTGCTGTTGATACGCTTGGGTTTCTTCTGGACTCCAAAAGTCTAAATCAGGATCATCCCAACGGCTGGCTTTAGGTTTGGAGATTTCCGGTTTTTCCGCTTCTATGAACCCTTTAAATTGTTGTTGAATTTGATTGATTTTCCCTAAAAAGCTTTGAAATTCTAATCGTTCTAAAATCGGTTGAATTTTAGCTTGATCAAACCCAATTAATTGACAAGATTCTAACGTAACCTCTAACGGAATATCCCGAATAATCGTGGCTAAATGTTGAGAATGTTCCGCTTCTGCTTTTCCGTCTTCTAATTTCTTCCGCGTCGCACCTTTAATTTGTTCAATTCCTTGATAAATTCCGGCTAACGATCCAAATTCATTCAACAGTTGAATCGCCGTTTTCTGACCAATCCCTTTTACCCCAGGAATATTATCAGATTTATCCCCACATAAAGCTTTATAATCTATTACTTGATTGGGTTTGATTTGGAGTTTATCATAAACCTGATCAGCAAAAAATTCTGTCGGACTGCTGCCTTTTCCGGGTTCTAAATGTAAAACACTAATTTGTTTTTCTGCATCAATTAACTGAAATAAATCTTGATCTCCCGATAGAATTTTAACCCGATATCCCGCCTCACTTCCGGTTTGAGATAACGTCCCTAAAATATCATCCGCTTCATATCCTGGATAGGTGACAATATTTAAGTCTAACGCGTATAAAAGTTCTTGTAAATTTTTAATATCTTCAATAAAATCTTGCGGCGTTTCACTGCGATCCGCTTTATAGGTTTCATCCGCTTGATGACGAAACGTTGGCACCCCTAAATCAAAAGCGATCGCCAAATAATCCGGTTTATGAGTTGCCATCACCTCCAACAACGACTTAAAAAACCCAAAAGAAACACTGGTAGGAATTCCCGTCGATGTTTTTAATCCTCCTTGGCGACTTTTCGCAAAGGCAAAATAAGACCGAAATGCCAATGAATGACCATCAACCAAAAGGAATAGAGGATGTTCCGACACAATCAAAACCTAAGCGCGACTCTCTTTATTGTAGCGATTTAGAGAAGGGAGAATTTCAGCGTTACGATTAAACTATAGCAATCGCCATGATGGTTAGGATATATACAATGGCTGTAATTCCTCCCTCATACTGCCTTCTGCTATACCTGACATCCGCAAACCCCTTTCCAACGTGGACGACATTGAGAAATCTTACAAAATTTTAAACTTGCCACCAGACGCTTCTTTGGAGGAAGTCAAGCAAGCTTATCGACATCTCGCCTTTGTTTGGCATCCCGATCGTTATCCCCAGGATGTCCAACTCCAAGCGAAAGCGGAAGAAAAATTCCAAGAAATCAACCAAGCCTATCAGACGCTTCGCAGTTATCTCAGTCATCCCACCCCCCGACCTGTGGTTCCCTCACCGCCTAAACCGCCCACTCCCAGTCCCGTCCGTTCTGCCCAACGTCCCAAACCCCCCATCATTCAACCACCTCCCCCCGTTTTCCCCATTGGCTGGTTAACGGGGACATTCATTAGCTATACCCTCACAGGCTGGATTTTAACAGAACTGTTGATGCCGTCCTGGGCTTGGGTATTTGTTGGGTTAGCTTGGTTTGCGGTGACGATTTCGGCTTGTGATGACTCGGAGCTTTCTCAACCTTGGTTGATCGCTTTGATATTTGCAGGGACGATGGCGGGTTGGATTGTTGGGAATGAAGCGGGAGGAATCGTCACAGCGACGGTTTGGGCGTTCGTGGGGGCCGCTTTGGGGGCAATTGTGGGATCGGACGCCTCAGCTAAATGGGTAATTTGGATATTGACCTTGGCGGGGATTTCAGGAATTGCTGGGTTAGTGGCGGGAACCCGTACCGGAAATTGGTTCGGTTCGGTGATGGGCGGATTGGTTGGGGCGGTGATGGGCTTTATGTTAGGAATTATTCTCGATGCCTTTTTCAAATCTAGGGCCAAAATCGGAACAGGGAGCATTTTTGGGCTTGGCTTTGGGGGATGGTTAGGGGCGGCAATGGGATCGGGCGAAAAAACCATGACCCGCCTGATCCAACGAATACAGCCCGATGTGATTGTTGGCGCTTGGGGCTCCATTGCCGTGATCGCAGGGGTTGTGGCTCAAATGGTGGCGGGTGAAAAATTATTGGCATCTTACAATGGGTTTTATACCTTTTTAATTTTAGTGGCCACTTCCGGTTTGGGGTTAAGCTTCGGATGGTGGTTAGCAAACTAACCCAAATTGTCTAATAACGGCTGATTTACTGGTGTTTTATCCGAAAGGGATAGAGTCAATGATCGGATCTCATGATTAGGGAGCATTCTTCTATTAAAAATCAACTTATTAATTGTTAAAACAACGTGGACAACATGGAACTCGATTTATCTCGCTTTTTTAAAGCTGCTAATCCGGCTGAAACTCTGAATGTTGAAGATCCAGAAGATCAGCAATATTATATTGATTTTTCTCCTGCTAGAGGTGGAAAATTAATCGAACAAATTGCCCGAACTATTACCCGTTTGTCTCCTGAGAATCCCACCTGTCAATTGTTTACAGGTCATGTGGGTTCAGGGAAATCCACCGAACTGTTACGCCTCCAAGCTCAACTTAGAAAAGAAGGCTTTCATGTCGTTTATTTTGAGTCGAGCAAAGATTTAGATATGGCGGATGTGGATATTACGGATATTTTATTAGCGATCGCCCGTCAAGTCAGCGAAAGTATTGAACAACTCCAAATTCAACTTAAACCCCAAGGGTTTAAAAATTTATTAACAGGGTTGGTTAATGTTTTAAATAAAGAAATTGATTTGCAGGGGGAAGCGAATGTTCCGGGGTTAGGAACCATTTCTGCCAGTAGTGAAGGGGAATTTTCTCTGGCGTTAGGGATTGGAAAAATTACGGCAAAAACAAGAGATAGCCGTGATTTACGATCTTTATTGCGTCAATATTTAGAACCCCGAACTAATAACATTTTAGAAGCGATCAATAAAGAACTGTTAGAACCCTCGATTCAACAGTTAAAACAGTTGGGGAAAAAAGGGTTAGTGGTGATTATTGATAATTTAGATCGGATTATCAATACCCAAACCAGCACCGGACGTCCGCAACCGGAATATTTATTTATTGATCGGGGTGAACAACTGAATAAACTCAATTGTCATGTGGTTTATACCATTCCCCTCGGTTTGATTTTTTCTAATGATTTAGGACAACTCAGTAACCGCTTTGGGAGTGACCCGAAAACCTTACCGATGGTGACGATTAAATTTCAAGATGGTACCTACTATGAACAGGGAATTGAATTGTTGCGTCGCATGGTAATGGCTAGAGCCTTTCCAGGGGTTGATCCGAAAGAATATCCGGCATTAGTAACAAAAGTATTTGATACGCCTGAAACTTTAGATCGCCTTTGTCTCGCCAGTGGGGGTCATGTTCGCAGCTTGTTAATTTTACTTTATAGCTGTTTACAAAAAGAAGATCCACCATTAACGAGAGAATCATTAGAGGATGTGATCTTACAACGTCGTCATCAATTAACCTTAGCGATTGAACCCGAAGAATGGGAAATGTTACGGCAAGTTTCCGCGACTAAAAAGTTAAGTGGTCAGATGGAATATCAAACGTTATTAAGAAGTTTATGGGTGTTGGAATATCGCCATACCCAAGGACTTTGGCATGATATTAACCCGATTTTAGCCGAGGCTAAAGAATTTAATCGCTAATTAGGGATTAAAAAACCCGATTTCTATAAGAAATCGGGTTTTTAATTTAGGAGATTTTATAGTATATTGAATTAAAGAAAAACGTAACTTAACTTTATTTTCTAATGATTAAAGGCACAACTAAACTATTAGGGGTGATCGGTGATCCGATTGAACATTCTCTCTCTCCTGTTATGCACAATGCTGCGATCGCTCATTTGGGAGTTGATTATGTTTATCTTCCGTTTCATATTAAATCAATTAATTTAGCAGATGCTTTAACAGGTTTTTCTGCCATTGGTGTGCAAGGATTTAATATTACTATCCCTCATAAACAAGCCATTTTACCCTTTTTATCGGAAGTTTCTAACTTAGCAAAAGCCGTTGGTGCGGTTAATACCGTTTGGTGTAATGAGAATGGTTGGAGTGGAACAAATACGGATGTCGTCGGTTTTCTCACGCCGTTAGAAACTTATCATCAACATTGGAATGATAAAGTTGCTGTTATTTTAGGATATGGGGGCGCAGCGAGGGCGGTTGTTGCGGGATGTCATGAATTAGGAATTAAAGAAATCTATGTGGTCGGACGAAATGCTCAAAAATTAGACGCCTTTCAAGACAGTTGGATCAATTCTCCCCTTCCGGTTGCTTTCCAAACTCGTCCTTGGGAACAATTAGCAGATTTACTTCCCCATGCGGACTTAATTGTCAATACAACTCCTGTGGGAATGTCGCCCCATATTGATCAATCTCCCATTGAAGCCGCACTGATGGACAGAATTAAACTGGGTGCGATCGCGTATGATTTAATTTATGTTCCCCGACCCACTCAATTTCTAAACTTAGCCGCAGCCAGAGGGGCGATGATATTAGATGGGTTAGAAATGTTAGTCCAACAAGGCGCCGCCGCCTTACAGATTTGGTTACAACAACCTGTTCCCATCGACATTATGCGTCAGTCCTTACAACAATATTTAGAACAATAAAACCCTCTCAAATTTAGGTTACGCTTTTGTTAATACGTTTTGGATCAATTTTATGAAATTTAAAGCTTTACCTGCTATTTTCTTCGCTTTTTTATTAACCTTTTTGACAACCCTTTGGACTCCTCCCGCTTTGGCTTTAATTCCCGTTCAACTTGAAAATTTAGGTTATAAAGATTGCCCTCCTGAATTAGCAGAAGGTGCCGTTTCCAGTGGTTCCATTCAAGATGCGTATTGTTTTATTATTACGGGAACTGCTAAAAATACAACGGGAAAATATATCGTCGATGCCGATGTGTTTGGACGAATTTATGATGCCAATAACAATCCCGTGATGCAAAATCGAGGACGTTTAGGCAATATTGCTGAAGTTCCCCCAGGAGAAACTCCCTTTGAAATTCGCATTTCCGTTCCCTCCAACTTAGAACCCCCATTACAACTCAAACAATTCAAAGCCGCAGGCTTCAAAAATCCAATTGGAAGATAGGGGAAGAATTAAGAATTAAGAATTAAGAATTAAGAATTAGGGAACAGGGAACAGGGAATAGGGAAGAAGCATTGATAACTGGGTACGGGCGAAGCATTCGGTAGATAAGTTATCGGTTTTTATCATAAATTTCTGCCCGAATGCTTTGCTCCTACGAAGGTGTGACTGGTCACTGGTGACTGATAACTGGTGACTGTTAAAATGCCATTTGCTGCATTCCACCTAATAAAGCAATAATTAATTGAGAACCAAATTGAAGGGCAAAAATCGCAATGATGGCAGAAAAATCGATTCCTCCGATAGGGGGAATAAAGGAACGGAAAAGATTAAGGTAGGGATCAGTTAACTGGCTTAAAATTGAAAAGGGTGGATCGTACCAGTTGATGGTCGGGAACCAACTTAATAAAATTCTAATAAACAGAATCAACATATAAATGTTGAGAAACTGGGCGATTGTACTAGCCAATAAATTAAACGGAAGTCCCATAAAATTAATGAATGTTGGAAAATTTACAGAAAGTTCTGCCCCTTAGTTTATCATATTTGCTCAAGGGGCAGAGGTGAAGCGTTAGTCCCGTAGCGATCGCTCGTAATCATCCGAGCCACCATTTCCATTCACACTTCCTAACTGTTGGCGCACATCATCAATGGCTTGATTGAGTTGGGCAATTTTATCTTCCAAACTCAAACGCGCCGTTTCCATATTGTCACCCGTTAATTTAGCGGGTTTACTGCGTTTTACTCTCACCTCCGGTAACGCTTCCGAGTTCTCTTCATTGGCGAGTCGGGAGGCTAGCACCACCCCCAACACACCCCCAACAAAACTCCCTAACGTGGCACCGAGGAAAAATCCACTAGCAAACCCATCTCGATTACTCATAATCTGTCCATTCTTTTTCCATATTTTGATTTTACTCGGATTCTGGGTCAGGAGTTGCAAAGGTTGCAAAGCTGCGATCGCCTGCATCCCCTAACCCAGGTACAATAAAGCCTTTTTCATTCACTTGGGGATCAATTGTCGCTGTGTAAATTTGTAGTGTTTGGTAAGCTTCGCTTAACTTTTGCAAAGCTGGAGGTGCTGCCACAATCGAAATAATCCGAATTAAAGCCGGATCAATATTGCGTTGGGTTAATTCTGCCATTGTTGCCATAATGGTTGCCCCCGTTGCTAACATCGGTTCGCTAATAATTACCCGGGTTTGGGGGTCAAATTTAGAAGGAAGTTTATTGAGATAGCAACTGCATTCTAAGGTTTCTTCATTCCGTACCATCCCTAAATGATAAACCGATGCAAGAGGAATTACACTTTGAATCCCCTCCATCAAGGCTAACCCAGCCCGTAAAATCGGAACCACCACTAATCGGACTTCTGGGTTCACAAAGGTGGCTGGACATTCCTCCGTTAAGGGGGTTTGTACCATTGTGTCTACCGTCGGCAACCAATCTCGCGCTGCTTCATAGGTTAACCAACGTCCCAACTCGGTCATCGCCGTCCGAAATAAAGCCGGAGGCGTCCCCCCATCACGAGCCACCCCTAACCAATGCTTAATCAACGGATGGGGCGGAACATAGATCCGCATTTGACTGACCATAACAAAACCCTTTAAAAATAGTTGCCTGTCAATCATATAGCAGAAGGCAGAAGGCAGGAGGCAGGAGGCAGGAGGAAAAGCGGGGGAATAGGGGACAAGGAGACAAGGAGGGACTAAGGGATTATTTTTCCTTCCTTCTTCCTCCTTCCTCCTTCCTGTTGCCTGTTGC
>JBMDYE010000203.1:0-2201 GCA_048595135.1 Planktothrix sp.
AATTTTGCACGGGATTTAAGTTATATTAACACTTCTATAGATCAGATTTTACCGTAAACCTGTCACCCCTCACCAGTCCAAAGGACGAAGAATGGCAATGGGTTCTCTATCGAGCCAGTACCCAATTCAATTTTTAGTTTATAAAATCGACTTAATAGGATGTTAATCAGAAATTTAAAAAGAGTTAGATTTTTTTAGTGAAACTTGATCATATACTCATCTAAAGAAAGGGAGTCCCCTTGAGACATTTCTTGATCCGTTTCTATAACGGCTTTTTCATCAGCTTTTTCACAATCAAACTTATCTAAATTATTGCAGATTTTTTGATAAATTTTAATAGCAAGAAAAACCGCTATCTTGTTGCCTTAATCATCGATTAAAATTGTTAATTAATATTAAAATTGAACCAATTAATTAAAGTTAGTTTGATTCTATTTAGCCCTATTTTATTAGGTCTATAGTAAGTCTAAATCAATTGTAAAACTGTTTTAATCCCCAATTTTTTGTAGGGGCGAGGTGCGCCTCGCCCGTAACTACATTGAAATTACAGTTTTTTATGATTAATAATTAGGCTGACTATTTTATACAATTCATTTAGACTTGCTATAAGCAGTCAAACCCAATAAATTGCCGACCAATCAGGGCTATATTCTTCATTCCGCGATCGCGACCTTCACCAATGACAGTGCCAATAATTTTGGATCAGTGCTTAGTAAATTTTAGAAAGAAGGACTGTAGCGTCCTCGCTCTCTAATTTTATCAAAAATTAAGGCTCATGATTCGGAAAAAAGCGAGCGCAAATTTGTTAAAATTCAATCCAGACTTATCAACATCATAGGGATGAAGCATTTACAAAACTAATAGTATTTTTGCTATGATAACACTGCTCAAAACTAAACTGTAAAGATAGTCGTCTAAATGGGGAAACACTATTTAAAATTACAACCGTTAACAGAACAGCAACTCCCGGCTGTTGTCGAACTAGATCAAAAATGTTTAGGGGGAATGTGGAAAATCGATGGCTATCGCAGAGAAATCGATAGTCCCAATAGTGATTTATTAATCTGGAAGCGGGAAACAACCCCTAAAAATCAAGAACAAACGGAAAAATTTCAGATCCCGACAATAGAATTAGACGAATCTGAGGAACCCTTACCGGAAGTCGTGGGGCTAGGATGCTCATGGGCGATTTTAGAGGAAGCCCATATTACAATTTTAGCCGTTCATCCTGATTATCAAGGTCAAGGATTAGGACAAGCGCTATTATTTGCCTTATTAGTATCAGCTTGGGAACGGAAACTCGAACGAGCCACCTTAGAAGTGCGAGTTTCTAATCAAGTTGCGATTAAACTGTATGAAAAATTTGGATTCCAAGAAGCCGGATGCCGCAAACGCTACTACCAAGATACCGGAGAAGATGCCCTAATTTTGTGGCGAAATCGCTTACATTATCCCCAATTTGAACAAACCTTAAGCGAATGGTATCAACAAATGTGTTCACGGTTGCGGGTTAATTGATTATTTTCGTTCCTGATTGGGGAGGTTAACACGACACCATAGCCCAACAGTTGCTAAAATCCTTGTGCTAGAATCCATCATTAAACCGAAATAACCCCCTTAGATAGAAGACTGTGGAGGCTGACAGATAGACAATCGCTATACAGAATGAAATTCTCATTCCCAGTAAGTTGACTCTATGCCGTTCGTGATCCCTAACTTGATCTTCTCTCAGAAAGATTGGTGACGGGAACCGATTTAAGCCTCGACGGAATGATCCCTGCCTCAATTCTGACTTTTGTTAAGTTCAGAATTCCTGACAGGTGATTTCCAACTCCCCTTGGAGTCAGTCGTTTATCTAAAAAAACCATAAAAAACTCTGAGACCGCAGGAAACCCTCCTGCAAAATTAATCGAATCGTAATCTAGGACGGTTGTGGTTAACCCCCCAGTTGGGCTATAGGGCTACGCATTACGGTTAGGACAGATAGGATGGAATGGTGTCGATTATTCAGAAGTTCTCCTCCTGCATAGCTGCCTCCTGCCTTCTGCCTCCAGCCATAGATTCCCAGTGGAAGGAGAAACCCAACAACCCCACCCTAGAAACTCATCCCAGAAAAATTAAACCGCAAAAATGAACCGTTTCATTTTTAAAAAAATTTTAATTTTTTCAGGTGTTGGGAGTCTCACGCTAAAATAAGCGTT
>JBMDYE010000204.1:0-13297 GCA_048595135.1 Planktothrix sp.
TTGAGTATCAGAATTTTAAAGATTGTGTAAAAAATCCGTAGAACTACTGACATCTGAAAAATAAAATGCAATCATTTGAGCATTCATAAATCCAGCAAGCATTCACCAATAACCAGCAGAAGAAATCATCATCTGCTTTTAGAATTAACATTCATTCCCTTTCATCACTGATCAACTATCACTAATTTTCGGAAGACGTTCAAACTGTATTGGTTTGACATATCCCATTCATGAAATCGGTGATTTATCTCACCGACTCAAACAATAAAAATAAGGATACAAAATACTTCTTGATCAGGTATCCTGAAAAATTCTTCGGGCTTTGAAAATAGAATTAAATTAACGCAAATTGGCTAGATAACGGTACTAACGCTTGCGAAGTAAAAACCTGTTAATTTGTTAAAAGGGAGGCATCATTATGACATTATCTCAGAATAAAGTTGTAGCTTGCAGTTCTCAATTTTCTAAAGATTGGAATCAACAAACTGAACAGTTAAAAAAAATTGAAGCCGTTTTATTAAGCCTTCCCAACATTGAAGATTGTGCGGTACTGATCCGCAGCACTGAACAGGGAGAACTTGAATTAGTTGCTTATGTTGTTTGTTCAGAACCTGTCAGTTTAGATCGCATTTTTCCTCAAATTCAGACTAAATTACCCCTGGTTTTAATTCCTAAAACCTATATTTCGGTCTCGGCTATTCCTCTCACGTCAGAAGGGGAAGTTGATCAAGAGATTCTCACCAATTTAGCAGTTTTAGATCAAGCTTTAACTCAACGTTGGGAAGAACAGTTAAAACAACAACCAGAACTCAACGAAATTGCTGTGTTGATACAGGAGCAAATCCCCTCGGTTTCTCCCCTTCATTTATCAGATATTTTACCAGACCGGAAGGCAACGCCTGTTTTAACATCGCCTCAAATCCCGTTTAATCAAAGCAATTCTGCCATCGCTTCTATCCCGCCTACCTCAAAACCCCTAGCCTTAGCTGAAGGAGAAATTTTATTAGAAAAACCCAATGCAGCCCAAAATTTAGCAGAAAGTTTAAAACAAACAGCAAAACAAGTTTTAGGCAATAAAATTCTGTATTTACAAGATAATGGGGAGGAGATTTGGCAATCCTACGCTGAGTTATTAGACCGTGCTGAACGGATTTTAGCCGGACTCAGAAAACAAGGATTAAAACCCCAAGATCGAGTGATTATTCAACTCGATCAAAATCAAGATATTCTCTCAGTATTCTGGGGTTGTATTTTAGGTGGAATTGTTCCGGTGATTATGGCAGTTCCCCCCACCTATAGTGCGGCAAATAACGATTTAGAGAAGCTTTGTCATGTTTGGAAATTACTGGATCAGCCTGTTATTTTAACCCGGAAATCGCAAGCAGATGCTATTTCTTCCTTATCAAACTGGCTGCCTTTATCTATCTCTCAAGTTATTTTTATTGACCCGTTTCAATATAACGAACCGGACTCTAACCATCACCCCAGTCAACCGGATGATTTAGCCTTTTTTAACTTAACTTCTGGGAGTACAGGGGTTCCCAAAAGCATTATGTTAACCCATCGAAATATTTTATCGAGGGCAAGGGGAACAAATCAACTGTGTCAATATTCCCCCAACGAAGTCATTTTAAATTGGCTGCCGTTTGACCATATTGGTAGTATTTCCGATTGGCATTTACGTTGCGTTGAATTGGGATGTACTTTAATTTATGCGTCCAAAGAATATGTTTTAGGAAACCCGTTAAATTGGTTAAATTTAATTGATGATTACCGAATTACTCAAAGCTGGGCGCCGAATTTTGCATATACTTTAATTAATGATGCCCTCAAATCTGAAGCGCATCAAAATTGGGATTTATCCAGTTTAAATACCTTACTGACAGCCGGAGAAGCAGTCTCTTCTAAAACCGTTGAAATTTTTAGTCAAAATCTCAGCCTTTATGGATTGAAAAAAACAGCCATTCGTCCTGCGTTTGGGATGGCGGAAATGGGGTCAGGAATTACTTATTTTCTCCCCACCGAACAAGAACCCGTGAAAGTCAAATGTGTGGATCGGTTTTCTTTGGGAGGAAGCTTAATTTCTGTTCCTAATGATCATCCCCATGCTTTAAATTTTACCAGTTTAGGGCCTGTGATTCCAGGGGTTTCTATCAGAATTGTTGATGATCAAAATCAACTGTTACCCGAAGAAACCATCGGACATTTGCACGTCAAAGGCGCGCCTGTTTCTCCGGGTTATTATAAAAATCCTGAAGTGAATCAACAAGTCTTTTTAGAACAAGGTTGGTTTGATACTGGGGATTTAGGATTTATTTCCGACGGTGATTTATTTATTACAGGTCGCGGAAAAGAAACTATTATTATCAATGGGGCAAATTATTATAACGGTGAAATCGAATCCGTTGTTGAAGAATTGGACGGGGTAGAAGTTTCTTATACCGCCGCCTGTGCGGTGCGTCCCATAGGAAGTGAAACCGAAAAATTAGCGATCTTTTTTAACACTTCGATTCAATCGGAAAATCGCCTCACTGAATTGCTGAAAAGTATTCAAGGACATTTAACAAAAAAAGTCGGGGTAAAACCCGATTATTTAATTCCTGTTTCTCCCGCCGAAATTCCTAAAACCGCCATTGGAAAAATTCAACGAAAACAGTTAGTTAAACAGTTTGAACAAGGGGAATTTGATGATCGAATTAAACACCTTGATATTTTATTAGAAAATTCCCAAACGTTACCGGATTGGTTTTACCGCAAAGTTTGGAAACCGAAACAAATTCGCCATCAAAGCTTTGTACCGAAAACCGGGTTAGCTATCGTTTTTCTAGATTCATTAGGATTAGGGCATTATTTAGTTGAACAATACAAACAATACCATCGTCCTTTTATTCGGGTACAAATGGGAGATTATTTTGCTAAAGTTGAAAAAGACTTGTATGTGATTAATCCTACCCAACCCCAGCATTATCAACAATTACTAGAATTAATTACCCAAGATCATCGACCCATTACAGACATTGTTCATTTGTGGAGTTATGATCAATATACGCCAGAAATGAATCGTTGGTCGGGATTAGAATATTACTTAGAAGTTAGTGTTTATAGCTGGCTGTTTTTAGTACAAGCTTTAGCCAAAACCCAAGTTGATCGCCATTCAGTCCGACTTTTAACCGTTGCAAATTTTGCCCAAGCCACCTCAGAATTAGATTTAGTTTGTAGTGAACGAAGCGTAATTTTAGGCTTGATCAAAGCCGGAATTCAAGAATTACCTTGGTTAAATGCGTCTCATCTGGATTTACCGTTACAATCCTTAGAACAAAATGTGAATTGGATTTGGCAAGAATTACATAATCTCACCCCAGATGTAGAAGTGGCTTACCGCAATGAACAACGGTTAATTCCTCGTTTAGAAAAGGTGAACTGGACAGAAGAACCTGTTCAACCCCTTCCTTTTAAACCTCAAGGATTGTATTTAATCAGTGGAGGTTTGGGAGGAATTGCAACGGAAGTGGCTGAATATTTATTAAAACATTATCAAGCTAAATTACTGTTAGTAGGACGTACCGCTTTACCTCCTGAAGAAACTTGGGATCAATTGATTAAAAATCAGGAGGCGATCGCCGAAAAACTAAAAACCTTAATTCACCTTCAAAAGTTGGGTCAAGTGCGTTATCAAGCTGTTGATATCTGCCATTTAAACGAACTGCAAGCCATCGTTCAACAAGCTCAATTTGATTGGGGTCATCAATTGGATGGGGTGATTCATTTAGCAGGAACTTATCAAGAACGTTTCCTATTAGATGAAACCAAAGAAACCTTAGAATCCGTTTTAAATCCTAAAGGATTAGGAACCCGTGCTTTATATTCTTTGCTGCAAAATTCGGAAAATGCAATTTTCGTTCATTTTTCCTCCTTAGCCAGTATTTTTGGCGGTGCTATGATTGGAGCTTATGCAGCAGCTAACCAATTTTTAGATACTTTTTCCCATTATCAACGCCATTATGGTTCAGTCAGAAGCTATTGCTTAAACTGGAGTTTATGGGATGGAATTGGCATGAGTCGGAATGCAGAATCAAAAGTGGTTTTACGTTCCAAAGGTTATTATTCTATTCCCCTCAAACAAGGGTTAAATTCTTTATTAGTGGGGCTACATCATAACGCCAATCAACTGTTAGTGGGTTTAGATGGATCTAACCGGAATATTCGGCGTTTTATCGAGGAAGAAAACAAGCAAATTCAAACCTTAAACGCTTATTATACCTTAGACGATGAACAAATGATTTCCCCAGAAGAGTTATCAACCTTAGTGGTTTGCGATCGCTTTGGAACCCTTAGTTCTTGTCGGTTTCATCAACTGGAAAAAATGCCCTTAACCGCCACAGGAGAAATTGATCAAGAACAGTTAATTGCCTTCACACGGGGAACCCAAACAAAACAAATTCCCCCCCGAACTGAATTAGAAAAACAATTAGCTGAAATTTGGCAAGCTGTTTTAGGATTGGATCGAGTGGGGATTCATGATAATTTCTTTGATTTAGGGGGAACTTCCTTACTTTCGGTGCGACTTTTTGCCGAAATTGAAGATAAATTAGGGAAAAAATTCCCCCTAGCCACGTTATTTAAAGCGGCAACCATTGCAGAACTTTCCCAACGGTTTGATCCGGTTGAACCTTCAGAATCTCTTGACTCTTTAGTGATTATTAAATCGGGGGGTTCTCTACAACCGTTGTTCTTGGTTCATGATGCAGATGGAGAAACATTACTTTATCGCAATTTAGCGTATTTGTTAGAGTCAGAACGTCCGGTTTATGGGTTACGTCCCTACGGAATTGAAAACTATCCGGCTTTGCATACTCGCATTTCTGAAATGGTCGATTATTATATTCAACAAATACGGACTGTTCAACCCCAGGGGCCCTATTTAATGGGGGGTTTATGTGCCGGAGGTGTGCTGGCGTTTGAAATCGCTTGTCAACTGCAAGCACAGGGAGAAACGATAGAACTTGTGGCGTTATTTGATACGATGGATGTGCAAGCCCCCTGTCTTCGCAATCAATTAATTACGGCACAACGGGCAGAACGGTTGCAAGCTTTATTAGCGGAAAATCGCAAAAAAAGTGTTTTACAACAGGGGATGACTTTATTTAATCAAGTCCGTAGTAAAGTGATTAACTTAATCACTTATGAAATCAATAAAAACCTGCAAACGTATCAGACCAAAATCAAGTTTCAACTGTTACGTTTTTATCAGGATAAAAACCTCTCTTTACCGCAATTCTTGCAAAATATTGCCCCTCGCACCGTTTATAAATTTGCTCAAAGTGAATATCAACCGAGTCTTTATCAAGGCAAATTAGTGTTATTCCGGGCGACAGAAAAGTTGGAAATGGAAGACCCCAATATTGATGATGAACCGTCCATGAATTTAACCTCTGATCCCCTGTTCGGTTGGGGGCAACGGGCAACGGATGGAGTCGAGGTCTGGGATGTGCCAGGAGGTCATTCCAGTATGTTGCAAGACCCTCAAGTTCAAGTGTTAGCAGAAAAGTTAAGTTCTTATTTGCAAAAATAAGTAGAGACGCGCCATGGCGCGTCTCTACGGCAAATAGTCTTACGGTTTTAATTATTGAGCATCAGGAGGAAGGATCACTTGGTCAATCACATGGATGACACCGTTGCTGCCGCTGATATCGGCTTGGACAACTTCAGCACCATTGACTTTGACCTTGCCATCCGCCACGTCTACGGTTAAATTAGCACCTTCAACGGTGGCTACTTCGCCCGGTTGAATTTGGCTGGAGGTCACTTCGTTCGGCAGAACGTGATACTTCAGGATGGAAGCCAATTTTTCTTTATTTTCTGGCTTCAATAACTCTTCTAAAGTGCCTGCGGGTAAAGCAGCAAACGCTTCATCCGTGGGCGCAAAAACCGTGTAAGTTCCATCAGCACCGAGGGTTTCGGTTAACCCTGCCGCTTCAACGGCTTGGGTAAAGGTGCTGAAGGAGGGGTTGTTGCTGGCGATCGCAACAACACTTTCAGACTCGTTGGATACTAATGTGGCACCGGTGTTAGTGGCATCTGTGGCGACGGCTCCCGTGGTAGCATCAGGTGCCGGAGGTGTGGCACTCGCTGTGCTTTCGGTGGCATTCGGAGCCGGAGATGTAGCACTCGTTGTGGTTTCTGGGGCGGTTGTAGCTTCTGGGGTTGCGGTTGCTTGCTCAGTTGCGGGTGCTTCTGTCGTCGTGTTGTTGGCACTTTGTTGTCCGCAAGCAGCTAGAGCAGTGACGCTGCTGATCGTCGCTAACAAAATCAAAAATCGTTTTGCCGTCTGAGCTATGTTACTCATAAGTTGAACTCTAAATTGGTAATGTGCTACACAAATGTTTATCTTGTTCTACGCATATTAACATATCTTCACAAGTTGTAAAGAGGACATTATCAGTCACCAGTCACCAGTCACCAGTCACCAGTTAGAAAGAGCAGGCGAAGAGGGGACAAGGGGACAAGGGGAAGGAGGGACAAGGAGACTATTTGTTTCTTCCTTCTTCCTTCTTCCTCCTGCCTCCTGCCTCCTGCCTCCTGCCTCCTGCCTCCTGCCTTCTTGCTTCTTTCCTCCTGCCTCCTGCCTCCTGCCTCCTGCCTTCAATTCTTAATTCTTCTTTCTAGCCAATAGGTGATCATTTTGCCTCGACCTTTAACGTCAACCCAGCCCCGTTCTTCAAAGTGGTATTTGCCATTTAAAAGGTTTTTTGTATTGGTAGTCACTTGAATTTTACCGGTTTCTCCTTGGGATTCCATCCGGGAGGCAATATTAACAGCATCCCCCCATAAATCATAGATAAATTTTTTCGTTCCAATCACGCCCGCCACAACCGGGCCTGTATTAATTCCGATTCTTAATTGAAAGGATAAACCGTTATGACGTTGGAAGCGTTTAATTTCTTCCTGCATATCTAATGCCATTTCTGCGATCGCTTCCGCATGATTAGACCGAGGAGTGGGCAACCCCCCTGCCACCATATAAGAATCCCCAATGGTTTTAATTTTTTCTAATTTGTGTTTTTCCACTAATTGATCAAAAGCGGAAAAAATTTCATTTAATAAATCCACTAATTCCGAGGGAGAAATGCTGGCAGAAAATCCGGTAAAATCCACTAAATCCGCAAACATAATGGTGGCTTCTTCAAAACGTTCGGCAATAGAATGGGGATTTTGTTTCAGTTGTTCGGCAATGGATTTCGGCAGAATATTTAATAACAATCGTTCGGATTTTTCCTGTTCTGCCCGCAGTGCTTCTAGCACCCGTCGCCGTTCTGTGGTATTGCGGGCGACCCAAATCACGCAATTATCCGGCATGGGGGAAACCGTCGCTGCAAACCACACATCGTCTGAAGTATTTTCGATGGGTAATGAATCAGAAGTATGATGTCCGGGTTCCGGTTGGGCTGCGGGTAAACTATACTCAATATTCAAGGTTTCTCCCGTTTGCAACACCGTTTGAATATGGGTATAAAATAAGTTCGCGTGACTCCTGGGAAACACCTCAAAAACGCTTTTTCCTAACCGTTCTTCCGTGGGACTATATAACACTTCTGAATTAGTGCTGACAATTTTTTTATACTGTCCTTGAGCATCAAAAACCGTAATCACATCAGTCATGGCAGCAAATAACGCCCGCAGTTCTGCTTCTGATTCTCTTAAGGCGTTTTCAATGCGTTGACGTTCGGCAATTTCTCTGACTAATTGATGATTAGCTTCTCGTAAGGCGGCGGTGCGTTCTTCTACGCGAATTTCTAACTCTTCCATTGCCAGTTGTAAAGCGGCTTCGGCTTGTTTTCGTTCGTTAATATCTTCAACGGTGCCTTCATAATACAGTAAATTTCCGTTCTCATCTCGCACCGCAAAAGCATTTTCAGAAATCCAGATTAGTTGCCCATCTAAACGCCGAATTTGAGACTCAAACCCAACAATTGCACCTTGTTCTGATAACCGTTTAATAAACTCCTGACGATGACTCGCATCAACATACAGTTGTTCTTGAATACTGACCAAATTATTGATTAATTCTTCCGGTGATTGATAGCCATAAATTCGAGCTAAAGCGGGATTAGCACTTAAATATTGTCCATCCGGTGTGGTTTGAAAAATTCCTTCCACCGCATTTTCAAAAATACTGCGATAGTTGGCTTCTGCTTTTCTTAAGGCTTCTTCAGCTTGTTTACGTTCAGTAATATCAATTCCGACAAAAAATGCCGCTTGATTTTGACTATATTTGTGGGCAACAATTAAATAATTCCGAGGGTTTCCTTGCACAATTGACATCACTTCCCGATAGGCATCTTGTTCGGGGCTGGAGAAGAAATTTCTGACAAATTCATTAAACTCAACACTAGCTCTTAAAAAACCAATATCTTTGCCTACAAAGTCTTCTGGTTTTAAATCAAAAGTTTCTGCTAAATAGCGATTAACCCCTAAATATCTTAAATCTGAACTAATCCAAGAAACTGTCCCAGGAACCACTTCTAAGACAGCTTCTAATTGATCTTGGGTGACGCGTAAGGCTTCTTCGGCTTCTTTGCGATCAGTAATATCAATACCCACCACAAACGCTGCTTGATTTTGATTATATTTCTGAGCGACAATTAAATAATGTCTAAACTGCTCATGAACCATCACAGACACTTCTCGATAAGCATCAATTTGAGAACTTAAAAATAAATTTTGCATGAATTGATTAAATTCATAACTATTACTTAAAAAGCCAATATGTTGACCAATAAATGCTTCTCTAGGCATCCCAAACTGATCAGCTAACCGTTGATTGACTTCAATATACCGCAAGTCCGAATCAATCCAAGAAACGCTGCCGGGAACCGCTTCTAACACCGTTTGGAGTTGATCTTTGGCGGCTTTTAAGGATTCTTCAGCTTGTCGTCGTTGGGTAATATCAATACCCACTACAAACGCCGCCTTGTTTTGAGCATATTTTTGAGCAACAATTAAATAATATCGCCACTCTCCATGAATTTTGCTTCGGACTTCTTGACAAGCATCTAACTGGGGACTGGCAAATAAATTTTCGACAAATTGATTAAATTCTGAACTACTTCCTAAAAAGCCAATATGTTGACCAACAAACACATCTCTGGACAGATTAAACATATCGGCTAATCGTTGATTCACTTCGATATAACACAAGTCTGAATCAATCCAAGAAACCGTCCCAGGAACCGCTTCTAATACCGTTTGGAGTTGATCTTTAGCCGCTCTTAAGGATTCTTCTGCCTGTCGTCGTTCGGTAATATCAATTCCCACCACAAATGCGGCTTGATTTTGATTATATTTATGGGCAACAATTAAATAATATCGCCACTCTCCGTGAACTTGGGTTCTCACTTCTCGGCAGGATTCGAGTTCAGCACTGGCAAACAATTCCTGCATAAATTGACTAAATTCTAAACTGGTTCCTAAAAAGCCAATATGTTCCCCAATAAAGGCATCTCTAGGTAAATTAAACATATCTGCCAATTGCTGATTCACTTCGATATAACGCAAATCAGAACTAATCCAAGAGACGGTTCCAGGTACGGCATCTAACACCGTTTGTAGTTGATCACGAGCAATTCGCAGGGCGTTTAACGCTTTTTGATGTTGAACGATTTCTAAAACTAAATTATCATTGGCTTCTTGCAAGGCGGCGGTGCGTTCTGCCACTTTTTGTTCTAATTCTTCATTAACTTTTTGTAAGGTGGCTTCCACTTGTTTTCTCACTTCGATTTCCTGTTGAAGTTGAGCTTTTGTGGCTTCCAGTTCTAAGGATTTTTGTTCTAATTGTTCGGCGCGTTCAATGCCTTGACTAACTTCTCCTAATAATTCTAAAACAATATCAGAAGCATTAAATTCAGCTTGATCAAATCCTAACCAAGGTAAGGGTTTAATCGGATGTTCACTGGTATATACAATATCAAATTGTCCATTCGGTAAAACTTGACCAATGCGGCAGGTTTTACTAACATGATGATTCGGTTCTAAATGAATTAATCCCCCTGGGGACAAAAACCGTTGTCCGTAAGCAGCAATGGTGACTCGTTCTGTTTGAAATGATCCAGCTAATTCCACCGCTTGTTTCCACAAATAAATTTGTGTATAAGCTGTCATCATTGGATCGTTAATCACCCGTTGTGAACCATATTGCTGTTGAAACGCTTGAATAAATCGATGATTTTCTGGGGTGTTTAAACTTTGAAAATAATTCCAACAACTTAAATGACCAATGGCGGCTTCTTGTAAATGTTGTACTTCTTGTTCAGATAAAGAAATCGCTAAAATGGGCAGTTCTTCAGCCCTCATTCCACTATCGTAAAATTCCCGAAAAAATGTTAGATTCCGTTCTCCTTTTAAAAGACTAATAATAATATCCGGTTGAGCCTGACGAATCCGAGTAATAATGAGTTCAAAATCAGTGGTTTCCAACGGTGCGTAAGCTTCTCCCACTACCTGTCCACCGTGATATTGCAGATGAACTTTCATCAATTTACTAACGGTGTGGGAAAACACATGATCCCAACCTAACAAATAGCAGCGTTTTTTCTGATTCTGAAGCAACCAATTAACCGTCGGTTCTACTTTTTGATTCGCCGAAAATCCGGTATAAAAAATTTGGTGACAATTCTCTAATCCTTCATAAGGTGCGGGATACCAGAGTTGAGCATTAAACAGTTCCAGCAACGGTTTAACGGCTTGACGCGCCGCCGATGTCCAACAGCCAAATAAGGTGTTGATGTGATCCGCTTGAATCAATTTTTTAGCTTTTTGCTCAAAGAGTGAGCAGTCTGAACCGCCATCCTCGATTTGAGGTTCAATTAATTCTCCTAAAACGCCTCCCTGACGATTAATTTCGGCAATGGCGAATAACTCCGCTTCTAACAGCGGCTTTTCTCGATAAGCCATTGCTCCACTCAGAGAATGCAGTAACCCGACTCGTACACCTGGCATAATTGATTCACGGCTGGTAGAACTAAAATTCTAAATTCTGGATAAAATTGCCGCACCCTTAATGGTTTATCCTTGATGGAACTGACGTAACGGTCTTCTCTCTATCAGAATGTTCTATACTGAGATAGAAGTTAACCTAACATTTGTGATAATGTGGCTCCTCTTTAGATAGATCAATTGAATCTTAGCGATTTCTTTTGTCCTTGACCTAATATAACTCAAGATGAGTCAAATTCACAAAATTACCGGAAAAAAAGATTAATTTAGATTAAATTAATTCCTTGGGTATAACATTCAACGATTCTGCCTTGAATTCACGGATTAATTTTTAACCCTGATTTTCGGAAAATAAAATTAATAAGCCTCGTTGAACCAAAATAAAAAGATTGACCGTATCGAGAGATACAAAAAAATATTTTTTGTTAAACTTTAATAGAATTTTAATTTTAAATTCTTTAATTTTGTTGTTTTAGGAGCATTTTTTGAGATGATCTTTATGTTAAAAAAAGCGTTGCTTCATGCCTTACTGATTACAACATCCCTGACAGTTCTCAACAGTTGTCAATCCCAAACCCCCACTTCAGAAACCCCAACCCCTGCTAACTCTGGGACGACAGCCAACTCCGTTTCCACCACGACTCCTCAATCTTTAAGATCCATTAAATATACATTATCTTGGTTAATGCAAGGGGTGGATGCACCCTTAGTGACGGCCATTCGCCAAGGTTATTTTCAAGAAGAAGGATTAGATGTGATTTTAGAACGGGGCTATGGTTCCTCGGATTCAATTACTAAAATTGCGGCAGGTTTATATGAAATTGGCGAAGGGGATCTCTATTCGATGATTGAATTCAATCAAAAAAATCCTCAACAAAAGTTAATTGCGGTTGCTATTGTTTTTGATAAATCTCCCTTTACAATTATTACTTTAAAAAATAAAGGGATTCAATCCATTAAAGACTTAACAGGTAAAAAAATAGGAGCGCCCGCCGGAGATGCACCAAGACGCTTATGGCCTGTTTTAGCAGAAGAAGCGGGGGTTGACCCAAATTCTGTTACCTGGACAACAATGGAACCTCAATTACGTGAAACGTTTTTAGTTCAAAATCAAGTCGATGCGATTAGTGGGTTTGTAACCTCAGCTTATCCGAATATTATTAAAGCAGGAGTCAAACCGGAAGATATTGAAGTGTTTTATTATAGTAAAAATGGGTTAGATTTTTATGGGAGTGCGGTGATTACCACTGAAAAATTTGCTAAAGAAAATCCTGAAGTGGTGAAAGCATTTTTAAGAGCGTATATTAAAGGAATGCAGAGTGCGATCGCTAATCCCGATGCAGCAGTACAAGATATTCTAGCATTAGGAAAAGAACAAGGTCAAATTTTAGATCCCAAAACAGAAGCCCTGCGATTAAAAATTGCTCAAGAAAATTTAGTGTTAACCCCAGAAGTCCAAACTAATGGTCTCGCCACCGTTGACCCCCAACGGCTACAAAAAACCATTGAACAAACCGTCGAAGGCTTTGAATTAACCCAAACCCCCAAAGTCGAAGAAGTTTTTAATAACAGTTTTTTACCCCCAAAAGAAGAAAGAATGATCAAGAATTAAGCTCCATATTGTGTAGAGACGCGCCGGGGCGGAGCCATGCCGTAGGCTATTGGCGCGTCTCTACCTGGGGTCTAGGGACTCATCTTCAGCATTAACTTAAGGATGGAATATAAGAATTGAGACTATTACACTATGAAACTAATCCCCATTCAATAAACATTTTAGTAATCACCCACAACCCATTTTCACGACGAATTTCACAACGAATAGGGGCAGAATCATAATTGGTCAGGGGAATACCTAAAATTGATGCTTTGGACTGAGTATCAATAATTCCTGAAAATACATCGTTACTATTTTCTATAATACTATAAACATTAATCGATAAGCAAGGGGAGATAATAAAGGTAAACTATCAAAAACTCGTTTAAGGCTATTCAGGTATTCTTGCTTAGTAGAAACTCCATATAAATCGCCTTTGTAATGCTCTGAAAGAGTAAAACCAAGTTTTATAATATTTTTTGTATCATAAGCCTCTTTAAATGCCTTAAATAGCAAGAGCGCATGATTAGGAAGATGGGGTGGATTAGCTGGTTTTTCATGCCATATCCGAATCCAATTATAACCTTGAATTGCGGTTGGAATTAAAAAAGTAGTAGGATCTATCATTTTAAATCTTTCCCCAATTATTGTAGCATCCATTTCTGGATTTGATATTAATTAAAATGATTAACAAACTTCAGAACAATCTCA
>JBMDYE010000205.1:0-3195 GCA_048595135.1 Planktothrix sp.
TGTAATCTAAGTGATTTTTAACGCCTTTGAGTTTGCCACCACAAAATTTTTTCAGTTGAGATTGAGTTCCGCTACCAGTAGAGCGAGAAGATGTATGAACAGGGGTGCGGTCTGAATCATCGTGAAAGCGGTCTACCAGTAGGAAGTAAACGAACTCTTCGCGCCATTCGCGATCGCAATTCCAATAGCGTTTACCGGGAATCGGACTTAAATCGATTTCCTGAATGGAAGTTGGATAATTCATGGTTTTGTGAAAAAATTAAACTGTTTCGAGCGCACCCATCAAAAGAAAGCTAGTAAAATTCTGTTTTGAAATGTTGCCTGCATCTGTCTACTGTCTAGTATGCAAATTCAGTTCCATCTAAACAACCGAAGTTTAGGAAGTTAAGAACGAACTTAAAATAAGATTGCCCCGTTTGCAAAACTTAACTAACTACTTATAACCACCCATCCTCAGCCTTCCCATTAGCCATTCACAATGCCGAAGTTAATGAGATTCCGTTAAATTCCTTAACTTCGTCACTAGAAAAAAGCGAGTAAGATAGAAATAGATCAGTGAACCTACGGAGCTAATTCTTTAGATCTGATCTGCCTTCAGTCTGAACTAGGGGATGACATCTGGGTTTCCACTGAGAGTTCTTTAATAAACTTTTTTAATTAGTGCAGTTTTTAAGATAACTACCGGATTAAGTTGTAGATCACCTTGCAGATTTCGGTGCTGAAGTCATCTTGGCATCGAAAAATGCAATTTATCCCCTGTTTACTACCTCATCTTGCCAATGCAGTAGAGACGGGCAATGTTGCCGATCAATAAAACATCCATTTATAAATTCCAGAGGTTTCCAATGATATCCCATAAACGGAGCCGTAAACGGGGTGTAATCCTGACCCCTCAAGGATTGCAGAAACTTTTAGATGCAAAATCCGAATCTGAAAGTTATGAGAATTTTGATAAACGTTATAGCCGTGAAGCTTTAGGTTTTCGCATGGGTTTAGATCCAGATACAGTGGCAAAAGTCTTTACCTGCGAAGTGGGAGTGGATAAAAAAACCCTGAAGTGCTGTTTCCAAGCTTTTAACCTGCAACTTGAATCCGATGATTATCAGTTTGCCAAGTTAGACTTCGATTCTCAAACAGATAATAGAGAAATTCCAACTGCAACATTAACCGTTAAAAATTGTGTAGATTGGGGTGAAGCTCCCGATGTCTCAGAATTTTACGGACGCACGGACGAACTGGCAACCCTCAAGCAGTGGATTTTAAATCATCGCTGCCGTCTCGTTACCCTCTTAGGCATGGTAGGAATGGGCAAAACTTACCTATCGGTGAAGTTAGCCGAACAAATTCAGGATAACTTCGAGTTTGTGATTTGGCGATCGCTCCTCCCAACTTCCCCACTCAACGATTTCCTCGCAGATCTGATCACCGTCTTGTCCAATGGCAAAGATACCGCACTGCCAGAATCCTTGAATCACAGAATCTCACGACTGGTTTATTATTTGCAACGCCACCGGTGCTTACTGATCTTAGACGGTGCTGACAAAATTCTCCAAGACTGTACCCTCAAAATGACCTGTCGAGGCAGTATCTGTCTTTTCCAACAAACAAAGGGAGCATACTGTGAGTTGTTGAGGAGAGTGGGAGAAGCGACTCATCAAAGTTGCTTAATCTTAACGAGCCGAGTCAAATCACACCAGATTACCCCGCAGGAAGGAGAGACACGACCTGTGCGGGTCTTCTGTCTTGAGGGATTACAGGTTACAGACATCCAAAAACTTTTTAAAACCAAAGGAACCTTTAAAGGAACCCTAGACAACTGGAATCAATTAGTAGAATCTTATGCAGGAAATCCTTATGTTTTAAACCGCATCGCTACCACTATTCATCAGTTATTTAATGGAAATCTCATAGAATTTTTAGAACAAAAAGTTACAATTTTCGGTAATGTTTTCAACGGTTTAGACCAAGAATTTGAGCAGTTGTCGGATACAGCTAAAGCAACAATTCAATATATGGTAGACCATCCTCAACCGATTTCTTTTTCTGAGTTGCGAAGCCAGATCCAATCCTCGGTTTCCTCTCAAGCACTCTTGGAAACGTTGGAACTTTTGCAAGCACGAGCCTGGATTGATGCCAAAGCGGGTTTGTTCTCTCTCCAACCAATCATCGTCGAATATGCCAAATCTTTGCTTGTTGAAGAGCAGATCGCCAAATTTCAACCCCTCCCCTTTTTGGAGCGAGAACTAAAGCTAGTTCCATACAAGGAACTATAGTTGTTAAAAATCTTTTTTAATTGTTCATCTTGTTTTCCCTTTTTTACAATTACAATGCGATCGCTCTTTGTTGATAAGGAGCGATCGCTGAGCTAAAAATTATGCCTGTGGTGAGGGAGTATTTCTATATCATTTCAGTCCTGATTTACAAATGGCACAAGCTTGGAATCACATGATGTTAGGAGAGGGAACAGATCAATCATCAAAAAAAAATAAAAATCGAACGACCGCTTTGAATTTTTTTTTGTGTAGGGGATTAGCGGGGGGTCATCAATATATACGGTCAAAAAAAGAGGGATACTGTAAGAAAAGTTCAAAACAGAGAAGGACAATTAGTCAAAAAAAATTTGAATATTTTGAAAATGTTTTTGATAAAATTCATTTGAACATATGCGAGATCATTTAAAGGATTAGTGCACCTAAGAAAAGTAAAAAAAAAACAAATTTTTGTAATTCTCTTTATTGTGCCCATTGTTTGTGAATTTCGAAAATTCGAATTTTGCCATCATTGGTACGGTAGTTGTGTAAATTTTATCCTTCTGTTAATTACAAACATTAAAGGTTATTGCTCCTTTAAATTGTCGTAAGCTTAATGTTTTCTGGTTCTCCTATAACAGATTATTCATAACAAATAAAATTTGTATGGATTTCTTTTTTGTCTGATAATTATAAGTAAAGCTCAAACAATCTGATTGTATGAGTGTTAATGTTTTATGCAAATCCAAAATCGGGCAATCTAAACGATCAGAGATGCCCCTATAGTTTCAAGGATCAACATTAAAACAAAGCATTTTTAAGTTCACAATAATTATAAAAAACCGAAATTTTCGAAAATTATTATTGGAAAATTTCGAAAAATTGGTTTAAATTTTTAAACTTTGCCTTTCGATTTAATTCTTTTGTCTTTCTTTTTTTTCTTCTT
>JBMDYE010000206.1:0-15535 GCA_048595135.1 Planktothrix sp.
TTACAACACCGCAATACATTCAATTTCGACTAACACATCTTTGGGAAGTCGAGACACTTCAACGGTTGCTCTAGCGGGTGCGGTTTCGGGTTTAAAATATTTACCATAAATGGCATTAACAGCCTCAATATCCTTCAGATCCTTCAAGAATATTGTGGTTTTAACGACGTTTTCCCAAGTCGCTCCTGCTTCCTCTAAAACAAAGCAGATATTTGACATGACTTGTTCGGTTTGTTTGCCAATATCATCGGTATAAACAACTTGGTTAATGCGGGGGTCAATGGCAATTTGTCCCGATAAAAACACCATATTATTGACCTTGATGGCCTGACTATATGGCCCAACGGGTTCCGGTGCTTTGTCTGAGCAAATAATTTGTTTGTGTACCATAAGATGAGAGTTTTCTGATTTTTGTTGAGGTTTTTTTTGAGAATTAACGCCTTGATAGCGCTCTCCATTGGGCATAATTGCCCCTGTTAAGTCAGCATTCTCAAAGTTAGCTCCATAAATATTAGCACCTGTTAAGTCAGCTTTTGCTAAGTTTGCTCCTTCTAAATTAGCATTAATTAGATTAGTCCCTCGTAAGTTAGCTTTTTCTAAATTAGCATTTTGCAGTAATGCTTTTTTGAGATTAACATTTTCAAGATTTGCTCGTTCTAAATTAGCATCTGTAAAATTTACACCCGATAAATTTACATTAATTAAATTAACTAACTGTAGATTAGACGAGTGAAAATTACAGTCTTGAAGCTGCGCTTTTTCTAAATTAGCTTTGCTTAAATCTGCACCTGTAAAATCGGCTCCATTTAAACAACTAGAAGATAAGTCAGCACCCGTTAAATTAGCTTTGTAAAAAGAAGCTTGACTAAGGTTTGCTGATCCTAAATTAGCTTGACTAAGATTAGCTTCATCTAACGTAGCATTGGTGAAATTTGATGAATGTAGATCAGACTGGCTAAGATTAGCTTCACTGAGATCTGCCCACATCAATTTTATAGTGTATCCTTGAATACTTTTCAAATCAGCACCATTTAGGAAAGCTCTATTTAGTGATGCAGAATGTAGATTTGCCTTATTAAGGATTGAACCTTTTAAGCCCGCGCCTGTCAAATCTGCACCTGAAAAGTTAATTTCTGTTAAATTAGCACCTTCAAGGTTAAGACCACTTAATTTTGCTTTCTCAAACTTACGTTCACCTTGTTCATATTTTTCTAATAGTTCCTTAGCATCCATAACTTACCTCTCAATTAGCTATTCATAATTTTACCCTGAAAGCGATCGCCTAATCTCTCTTAAATGCTCTCTAATATTCCTGTAGGGGCGAGGTTCTCTCGCCCTAATACCGATATGCAATGATCATTCCATTACAAACAATGGCAAATCACCGTTATCATAAAAAATTAGGCTTAATTTTGATACAGGAAAAAACATGGCAGCAAATGAAACCCGCAATGAGGTAGAAGTCCGTTTACAGAAAGTGGATGAGTTGCGATCGCTGGGAATAGAACCCTATCCCAGTCAGTCCTTCCAACGGTCTCACACCACCCAACAAATTAAAGATTTATTCTCCCAACCTGGAAAAGAATTAGAAAACGGACAAACTGATCCAGAAGCGATCGCGTTAAAAGTTTGTGGACGAATTACCTTTAAACGCGATAGTGGTAGTATTGGGTTTATTGGGTTAACCGATATTGCGGGAACTATACAACTTAAAATAGAGAAAAAATTAGTCACAGGCGAAAGCGGATTATCCTTTGATCAAGTTAAAAAATATCTCGATAAAGGAGATTTTATCGCAGCAGAGGGCATTGGTTGTCGCACCAACCGAGGAGAGTTATCAGTTCAAGTCGAAAAAATTTATATTCTCTCCAAAGCCACGATGCCCTTTCCTGATTCCTATTATGGAATTAATGACCCCGAATTATGCCGCCGAAATCGAGAGATTGATTTAGTCAGCAACCCCCAATCTTTTGAAACCTTTAAACTCAGAAACCGGATTCTTAGACGCATTCGGACTTATTTATGGGATGCTAATTTTGATGAATTAGAAACCCCCGTTCTGCAAGCAATTTATGGCGGTGCGGCGGCGCGTCCGTTTATTACCCATCACAACGCTTTAGATATTGATTTATATCTGAGAATTGCAACGGAGTTATTCTTAAAACGGGCAGTTTGTGGTGGCTTTGAACGGGTGTTTGAAGTGGGTCGAGTGTTTAGAAATGAAGGGATTGATAGCACCCATAACCCTGAATTTACCTCAATTGAGGTGTATCAATCCTATGCCGATTATTTTGATGTGATCACCTTGGTTGAGGATTTAATCTGTGCAGTCGGTCAAGACATTTTAGGGGATAAAACCGATTTTGATTATCAAGGAATAACGATTAGTTTAGAACGGAAATACGATTATTCTCAAGAATATCCTACTTTTACCGGAAAGCATTGGAAAGTGCAAACTATGGTGGAAGCAGTGCGGGAAGAAACCGGGTTAGATTTTGAGACTTTAAGCTTTGAGGATGCGATCGCCCAAGCCGAAAAAATCGGGTTAAATTTATCGAAATTAGAAACCCAAAGTTTAGGGTATGTTCTCTATGCTGTGTTCGATAAATTGGTTTCTCCAAAATTAATTCAACCGACGTTTATTACAGATTTTCCTGTAGAAGTCAGTCCCCTAGCCAAACGTCATCGGTCTAAACCTGGGTTTGTTGAACGGTTTGAATTATTTATTCATGGAACCGAATATTCTAACGGGTTCTCTGAGTTAAATGATCCGCAAGATCAACGCAAGCGATTTGAAGAACAATTGGCGCAGAAAAACGCAGGGGATGATGAAGCACATCCAATGGATGAAGACTTTATTCAAGCCTTATCATTAGGAATGCCAAATTGTGGCGGAATGGGGATTGGAATTGACCGTTTAGTAATGTTATTTACGAATACCGCTAGCATTCGGGATGTAATTATGTTCCCAACCATGCGTTCTAGTTTGCAATCTTAAGTAAGTATCAGAATCACGGATTTTGACGGATGACACGGGTGACACGGATTCTTATTAAAAAGCTAATCCGTGTTAATCTCTCTTTATCCGTCAAAATCCGTGCTTGATTATGTTCCCAACCATGCGTTCTAGTTTGCAATCTTAAGTAAATATCAGAATCACGGATTTTGACGGATGACACGGATGACACGGATTATTTTTGATAGTGATCTGTGTTAATCCGTGTTAGATTGCAAGGCATCTCAACAATATTGATCCAGAGAATTAAAACTTAAAATAGAGAAATCAGTCACAAAAATCATTTATTTTGAAAGAGAAAAAATAAGCTGATCTTCAATCTTTGGAGAGAAGACAGGTTTTGCTCAATCCCTTTAAGCTAAAGAGAAAATGAAACGTTTAAATTAGTAAAGGTTATAATCCTATGAAAACGATTCAATCTCATGCTAAAAATGGGTTTAAATTTTTATTAGGAGCCTCAACTTTACTGTTGGCTTATCCCTTAACGGCTGGGGCGGTTCCTGAAACCGTTAGAACGACAATTTGTAATGATTATGCGGCGGGTGGTGATATCTCCGCTTGTGTTGCAGGATTTAATGAAGGGTATCAAACGGGGGTGCGCCAAGTCCAAGCGTCTACTGGTGGGACTAATGGAACCCAAGTTCCTGATGCTAGTATTATTAATCAGAATCTTCCTAACGCGAGTTCTGAATATCGGACTGGGTATACCTCTGGTTATCGGATAGGGGTTCAGGACGGCTTCCAAAATAATCGAAATTCTGTGAATACCAGTAGCCAAATTCAGTAGCAGAAAAAATTGTTCTTCTGGTTTTCTCTAGGAAGGGTGCGATGTCGATAGACGGCAGCACTGCCATCGCTTACAATCAAAATAACATCGTTATCCTAATGTTGGGCAACTAGAGAAGGCTAATTTTATGGAACGTTCAAAACTGATTGCTTATATTACTGGTGCTATTTCGATTATTTTGGCAGTGGCTTATTTATTAATTGTGTCTTTCCTTGATTTCCGAGGAGAAATGCTGCCCGCACCCGTTAGTCAAATTCCTTCTTTTATGTCCGTTGCCTTGCTCACTTGGGTTTAAGTTAAGCTGATATTAATCGCTGACGCAAACTTAAAAATTACCCTTTTAATTCTTTTTTTAATAACAAAAGAACTTGTGACCTAACCCCCCAACCCCCTTCCCTACGAGGGAAGGGGGAGCAGCTTAAACCTTTTATTTTAGACATTTAATAGTCAAAACTCTTTCCCCCTCTCCATGCGGTCGAGGGGGTTAGGGGGAGAGGTTTAACAAATTACAACGTTGAAATAAAATTAACGGTTAAAGTGATTTTGTCGCTTTAATCATGTGATAAGAAATCAACAATTGAGTTAATGCTAAAGGATAACTTTGTAACGTTTCCCCTGTTGTTCCGACTAAAACCCCTAAATTCTCATTCCCCCCTGAACTACAGAAATTTTTCAAATTCGGTAATTCATTACAGAGAATATGTTCTAATTCTGTCACCTCATCTAATGTGGCATGACTATCAATTTCTAACACATCCACAGGTTTCCCCATATCTCGGTCAAGTTCTAACCGCACTGAGGAGGCATTTTCAATACTGCGTTTATCTAAAATATCAGTAAAATTAGGGTAGGGAATGGTCGGACGCAACACTAAACGCACATTTAAACTGGTTCCGTCTTCCTGGCCATCGGGAGGGTAGAACGTCACCACCACATCAGCCCATTTTCGTTGCGGACGGATATATTCTTCTGAGTCGGGTTCCCGTTGTTGTAAGGCGGCTCGCACCTGTTCCTCAGTGTAGCCCCGCTTCAGGGTATCCCGTTTAATTTTCCACTTCGCCCGTAATGGTTCAGGGGGTGCTAAGTACACTTTCACATCATAATTATCTCGAATGGTGCGAGTCGAATAACCCAGTAACCCTTCCACAATCACAAACCGACTCGGTTTAATATATTCGGGAGGATCAAACATTCCCGTATCATGATTGTATATTGGCTTAAGGATTGGCTGTCCTGTTCGCAAGAGGGTGAGATGTTGTTGCATAATATCCAGATAGTTACAATCGGGATGCAATGCGGTAATATTCATTTTTGACCGTTGTTGACGATCATAACGGTGATAATCATCCGTACAAATAACCGTCACATTTTCAGGGCCTAAAACTTGAGCAATTCCCTTAGTTAAGGTTGTTTTCCCTGCCGCACTATCTCCAACAATCCCTAAAATAATCGGGCGATGTGTCATAGTTTCCCACCTTTGCAGAACAGTTAGCTTATGGCGATTCGTACTTACTCATCAGCTTAGATGGGTTTTATTGTAGAGTTTAATTGGATGAGGAGCAATAGTACCAGTCACCAGTCACCAGTCACCAGTCACCAGTCACCAGTCATCAGTCATCAGTCATCAGTCATCAGTCATCAGTCATCAGTGCTTCTTCTCTATCCCCTGTTCCCTGTTCCATAATTCTTAATTCTTAATTCTTAATTCTTAATTCTTAATTCTTAATTCTTATCACATTGTTATAATCATTACTAACTTGGTTTTCATATTGTTTTCTGGCTTGGGATTCTTGTTCGCCGTAGAAAAAGTTGAGGAGGGCAAAACGACGTCCTGCGGTAACGTCAGTGGCTTCGTGTAACATCGAACAGGAAAAAATGATGGCATCCCCTGTGTCCGGTTTATAAAGATGGGGCGCGTATTCAGAAAACCGCAAAAATCCTCCCTCATATTCTTCTGTATTTAAGTTAATGGTCATAGCAAATTTCCGATGGGCAGTTCCTCTTGTTGTATTGTCTCGATGAGGGCGAAAAAAACCTCCTTCTTGAGCATCATAACCAGCAATTTTATAGGTTTCTCGCCGAGTCGCGTCAAACTGAAAGGCTTGTTTAATTTCTGGAATGACTCGTCGCTGCATAATCTCGTCTAGATACAAGCTCAGTTCGGGATTATTAATAAAATGATCTCGTCGCATTTTATGATTAGGATTTAAAACGCCAACGGTTTTTTCTCCTGAAGATAGCATAAATCCTGATTCGGTATTTCCTTCCGTTTCCCAAACGTTGATTAAATAACGGCAAAGTTCTAATTCTAAAACATTTTTAATTAATAAAATAGGGGCTTGTCGGGTGAGATGGCGGGGAGGTTCATCAGAGAGTAAAGTTTTCAAATCATTAGGGATTTGTTGTATCGTTTCCTCCCAGTTAGCCAAGAAATAAATCTTCAAAATTTTGAGGTTTTTATCTATAAGGAAGGCAGCCCGTTTATAAACAATAGAATGATTTTCTAAAACTTCACAAAGACCATATTGCTGACTGATTGTCGCTTTATAATCAGATAAAAGTGAATAATTAAGCCCTTGGGTTTTAGCAAATTTTAAACGATTTTCAGGAGCATCTAAACTAATCGAGAGAAGCCGACCCTTAAACTGATTTAAAACGGGTAGTAGCTCTTGAAATCCATGAGCAATTTGTTGACATTCCTTAATTTCATCCTGAGCATAAAATACCAGTAAAATGGGTTTTCCGGCTTGTAATTTTAAGGAGAGGGTATTTCCCTCATGATCAGGTATAGAAAAAAGAGGCGCAGGATCACCAATCCTTAATATGGGGGTAGAGTACATTCTTCCTAGCTAACTCATCAGTTTATTAAAAGACGGATTCTCTCGCCTCAATGTTTCTCAACTCCAAAATTAAGGCAGAAAATAACTATCTTCAGATCTGATTAAGACTTAGGCGGAACTTCTTGAATATTTACAGCACTAGGGGGAAGACAATATTTTAAAGTGGCTTTAAAAATTGTTCCTTGTTCGATTTGACTGTTGACTAACTCTAAATCTCCCCCCATCATTTTACAAAAATGACGACTAATCGCTAAACCGAGTCCGGTTCCTCCATATTTATGATTAATCGAACTATCCGCTTGGATAAAGGCATCAAACACATAGTTTCTTCGTTCTTCAGCAATGCCGATTCCTGTATCTTCTACAAAAAAATTAATCCACCCTAAATGATAATAATGATTAGATTTTCCTCCCACACCTTCCCAGGTTTCTAACAAAGGAGATATCGGTTGCTGTTTGATGGTTAAAGTAATTTTCCCATTTTGAGTGAATTTAGCAGCATTACTGAGTAAATTTAATAAGATTTGTCGAACTTTTGTTGAGTCAGAATACATCATCGTTACAGATTCATCGTAATCAACCTCTAGGATATTTTTATTTTGACTAATTAAGGGTTTAACGGTAGCAACAATACTTTCAATTAATTCTTTTAAATCAAAGCTTTCTAAATAAACTTCCATTCTGCCCGCTTCAATTTTAGATAAATCTAAAATATCATTAATTAAAGAAAGCAAATGTTTTCCAGCGGTATTAATTTGATCTAAATCTGCAACAAATTCGTCCTGTCCTAACTCTTGAGCATCTTCACTGAGAATTTCGCTGTAGCCTAAAATTGCATTTAAGGGGGTGCGAAGTTCATGACTCATATTCGCTAAAAATTGACTTTTGGCTAAATTAGCGGCTTCCGCGCTATCTTTGGCTTGTTCTAACTGTTGGGTACGCTGATTAACTTGTTCAATTAAGTGATTAATCGATGTTGCTAACGAATAAACTTCATAAATATCTGTCTGCATCGGAACTCGCAGTTGATAGTTAGATTCCTGTGCCGCTTGTTCAGCAACTTGAGTGGCACTACTGAGGGGTTGAATAATAGACCGAGTAGTTTTAAAGGCAACCAAAGCAGAAATTAAGACCGACAATAAAGCACTGACAAGAATCATGATATTTTCTAAATATCGAGCTTGCTGCACAGCAAGTTGACTCAACTTTTCTTGTTCTTGAGCCACTCTAACCCATTCTGTTAATTGCTGATTAAGCTCTTTTAATGTATTAATGGTCTCTGGTTGAGATAGTAATAGTAACGATTGATAAGTTGATTGAATTTGTGCGTTAGAGGATTGAGTAGACCAGTTAGGCTTTAAGCTTTTAATAGCTTGCAGGGACGGTTGAAGAATTGTTTTGTATTGATGAAAAAATGCTTTTAATTGACTGGGTGTGGCAATTGACCAATTCGGTTCATCGGGGCTCAGATTTTCTATTTTATGAACAAGCTGTTCAAACTGCTGCAAATCTTGTTCAATCTGCTTTTGAATGTCTTGCCATTGGGCTTGACTGTTTTGAGGCGAAATTAAATGATAACTTTGCAATTGTAAATTGAACACCAGGGTATGGAAGTTCGTCAGTAGTTGGGCTTGTTCATGGGCCTCTGACCATCGTTGAACGGCTTGCTGTTGGGATGTATCTGCTAAAATTAATCCCGTGATTGAACCGAGAAACCCAATGGCAATGGCTAAACAATAGCTATAACCAATTTTATGATTAATCAACCAATGGCGGTTTTTTAAGCGAGGTAATTTAAATAGCTGATATTGACCCATAGGATTCTTTGGGGTGTTGGCTGAAACAATTTTAGTTTGTTGGTTAGATTCAGTAGCATCAAACTCTTCAGATGGCATCAGCCTACACTCCTTTTCCCTCCCAGTTGCTTTGTTCTATTCCCTATTGTAAGTATTTATCCCGTTAAACCTCCATGTCTCAATTCTGAAGCGGTTGAATATTTAACGGTTCATCAGTAAGAATGCCCTGTCTCTTAATTGGGGGCAGCACCCCTAACTTTATTTTGACATGGCTGTGTCAGTGTGAGGTGCAAAATTCTAGTTTCAATCGAAGAAAAACCCCCCAGTACCGGACTGAAGGGTAAAAAACGATCAAGATTAGGCTGAATGAATCCCTCACTCACCGTTGATGACTGGATTAAACCGCAACGGCGGTCGGTAATAACGCATCTTTGAGCAATTGAACTTTATCGGTTTTCTCCCAAGGTAAATCTAAGTCTGTCCGACCTAAATGGCCATAGGCTGCCACATCTTGGAAGAAGCGTCCACCCCGTTCTGCGGGTAAGTTTTGCAAATTAAACGTTTGAATCAGTCCCGCCGGACGCAGTTCAAAGTTGTCCTGTACCACTTGCTGTAATTTCTGCTCGTCCACCTTGGCGGTTCCAAAGGTTTCAATCAACAAGCTGACGGGACGGGCGACCCCAATGGCATAACTCAACTGGACTTCGCACTTTTCTGCTAATCCCGCAGCAACAATATTTTTCGCCACATAACGGCAAGCATAAGCTGCACTGCGGTCTACCTTGGTGGGATCTTTTCCAGAGAAAGCCCCACCCCCATGACGGGAATAGCCACCATAGGTATCGACAATGATTTTACGACCTGTTAAACCCGAATCCCCTTGAGGGCCACCAATCACAAATTTTCCGGTGGGGTTGACTAAAAAGCGTGTTTGTGCATCGGGTTTGACATCAATATCTGCAAACACAGGTTGGACAACCGTTAACCACAAATCCTCTTTAATCTTTTCTTGCACCGCCGTCTGTTCGGTAATGTCCCCAATGGAGGCGGTATGTTGAGTGGAAATCAAAATGGTGTCAATTCCCACCGGACGGTTATCTTCATAGATGACGGTCACTTGGGTTTTGCCGTCGGGACGTAAATAAGGCAGTTTGCCATTTTTCCGCACCGCTGCCAGTTGACGGGAAATTCGGTGCGCTAAACTAATCGGTAATGGCATCAGTTCCGGGGTTTCATTGCAGGCATAGCCAAACATGATCCCTTGGTCTCCCGCTCCAATTGAGTCGAGTTGTTCCTCACTCAACTGTTCTCTGGCCTCTTGAGCAACGTTCACCCCTTGAGCAATATCGGGGGATTGTTCATCAATGGCAACCAGCACGGAGCAACTATTGGCACTAAAGCCGTTATCGGCGTCAACATAGCCAATTTCAGCAATTTTTTTCCGCGCTAGATCAATAAAGTTAACCTGGGCTTTGGTGGTAATCTCACCCGTAATCAGCACTAAACCCGTATTCACCACGACTTCGGCAGCAACGCGGCTTTTGGGATCTTGGGTTAGCAGGGCATCTAAAATCGTATCGGAAATCTGATCGCAGATTTTATCAGGATGACCTTCAGTGACGGATTCGGATGTGAACAGGTAACGGCGAGACAATAATCCTTCCTCCTAGAGTTTGAGTTGAGTTGAATCCAAAATGGGGAGATTGCTTTGAAATTACACTACTATATCAGGGGTCAAAATCCGCAGGTTGAGTTGTAAAATTGGACGAAACAAAGTTGAGAAAGTTGCAGCGATGCCGACAGGTGGCGGCTACCCCATCGCAACGGCTCAATGGCAATTCAAGCGTTATTCTGGCAGAATTTGGATCTGATCCAATTGCTGAATCACCACATCTGCCCCGGTCAGATGGTCGGTGTTCTGGCTTGTCCAACAAATTCCGATGCAACCTGCTGCGCCTGCGGCTTTCGCCATCTGAATATCCCCTTGGGCATCTCCCACTACTAAAGTCGCCCCAGGACGAACCCCCAAGCTTCGACAGACGTCTAACAATAAAGCGGGATCGGGTTTAGTTGGGCCTTCATCTACCCCCTGATACAGGTTCAGATAAGGTTCCAGTTGATGGTGATCCACAAACCGTTTGACGTTTTCGCTGGGTGCGGCGGAGAGAATGGCGAGTTTTAAACCGGAATCAAAGAGCCCTTTTAAGGTATCCAAACACCCGACAAATAAGGGGGAGGGCGGCTCTTTTTTCAGATATTGATCCGCTTCAATAAATGCACGACCCGCGATGTCTAACGATTCTAACCAGCCCCGCCCGGTTTCGGCAATATAAGCCGCCGCGGCAATTTCATTTTCCTTGCGACTGCCCACCGCCATTAACCCCGTTGGATCAAGGGTATTGCCATTCACACCAAACGCCATTAATAACGGCTCTCCCGTCCCCGGAATCTGAGCATCGATTAAGCGCGATCGCTTTTGGGCTAAGGTTCTTAAATAATCGCTAGAATCCTGTAAGGTTCCATCTTTATCGAAAACGACCGCTTCGATCTGACGGAACCTCACATTGTTGACTTGCAGCGTGACCAATGATTAAAACTCCCCTATCTAACAAGCCTAAGCAAAAAAAAGAGGGAAATACCCCTCTTTTAAGTAAAATTTTGTGAAGATTAAGCTTCGGCGCCCACTTCAATTTCTTCTGTTGCTTCAGGGATATCCTCTTCAATGGCGGAAGGAATATCTTCTTCCTCAATGGCAGGAGGAATGTCCTCATCGGACAGTTCCGTGACCACTCCCTCTTCTTCCGGGGCTGTTCCTTGTTGAGCCGCCAACAGTTTTTCGCGGTATTTCGCCGCCATTTCTTCAGCTTTGTCATAAACAAGCTGAGGATTTTTCACCATCGCCCCGGGTTCGGGTTCGAGTTGTTTGGTAGACAGAGAAATCCGACCCCGATCAGCATCTAAGTCGATGATCATGACTTTGACTTCATCATTGACATTAAAGACACTGTGGGGAGTATCAATATGATCGTGAGAAATCTCTGAAATGTGGAGTAGACCGCTCACGCCACCAATATCAATGAACGCCCCATAGGGTTTAATGCCTCTAACGGTTCCGGTGACGACTTCACCCACTTCTAAGCGGTTCATCTTCCGCTCAACCAGCGCCCGACGGTGGCTTAAGACCAGACGATTGCGATCTTCATCCACTTCCAGGAATTTTAAGGGTAATTCTTCGGCAACGAGTTCTTCTTTTGGCTTGCGCGTACTAATATGGGAACCCGGAATAAATCCTCGTAACCCTTCAATCCGAACTAATGCGCCACCCCGATTCGTTGCAAAGACTTGTGAACGAACCGTTGCATCTTCGGCTTGAAGTTGACGAACCCGTTCCCAAGCCCGCATATATTCAATCCGGCGAATGGAAAGGGTGAGTTGTCCATCTTCGTTTTCATCAGTCAGGATGAAAAATTCACGGGTTTCGTTAGACTGTAGCACCTCATCGGGGCTTTCGACCCGATTGATTGACATTTCTTGTAGCGGAATGTATGCTGCGGTCTTAGCGCCAATATCAATCAGAGCGCCCCTCGGCTCTAGACTAAAAACTGTCCCTGCCACCACATCGCCGGGACTAAAGTGATAGTCGTATTTGTCGAGTAGGGCAGCAAAATCGTCGTGGGTAAAGCCCACATCTTTTGGTTTGGTTTTCTGATTGATCATGCGAGTTGTATCCTAAAGTTTCTCCTATTAAATCGGGTTTTGCAGTTAAGGTGGGTTCTTGAATCTGGCTTTGATCGCCAATTGTTTATCTGATCATAACTGCTGACTTGACAAAGGACTTTAGGACTCTGTTCAAAACAGATACCGGAAGTCTCACTGCGTCAAGTCGAGATAGCTCCTATAGAATTTAGGTTCATCAACTTTAAAATTACAGCCTAAACCTTGACCCTTGGGCTGATGGTCGGCTGCGCTGATGCCTATGGGAACAAGTTAATTGAGTTAACTTAAATAGTATAACTGTTCAGAGCATATCTATTATGCCACATCTGATCAATTTTAGCTCATAACCCGGCTAAAGTTTTCTGGGTTTGAGCAAAAATTTCTGGTGTTGGGTCAGAAGCCGTTAATTCAGGTTGAGAAGACTCGGTTGGGGGGGGTTCTGGAACCGAACTGGATGGGGAGTTGTTTTGAAGTTGGTTCAACGCTTCGGCAAAATCCCGAATCCCTTGAAACTGGCGGTAAACCGAAGCAAACCGGACATAGGCGACTTCATTTAAAGATTTCAGTCGTTGCAGAACTAATTCACCGATTTCTTGGGTGGCTACTTCCCGTTGAGAACGTTGTTGCAGTTCCGCTTCAATTTCATCAATAATCGTTTCTAAATCCGTTGGAGTCAGACCCGATTTTTCACAAGCTCGAACCAAACCCCGTAATAATTTAGAACGGTCAAACGATTCTCGTTTCCCATCCCGTTTAATCACGGTAATTGGCACAAATTCAATTCGTTCATAGGTCGTGAACCGATGCTGACATTTTAAACATTCCCGACGGCGACGAATGCTTTTACCAGATTCCGCAGAACGGGACTCCAGAACGCGACTATTGGTATGCTGGCAGACTGGACACTGCATAATTAACGTCCTTTGAGCTTGGGTTTCACCGAACAGGAGGCGAGCGCTCGTTAATCGCTGCTGATTCCAATACTGAATGATGAGAAAAAAGGAATTCAAGGGTTGTCAACGGAGCAAAATCCCCCCGTGAGGCATTCATCTGACCGGACAAGTTTTGAATTCAACCCCTTTGCCCCAAAACCCAGTATTGGAGTGAGGGAAAGATGCTCTTATTGCCAGTTATTTACCAATCCGGGGGGGTTCACGGAATGCAATTGCAAAAAAGAGGACTCCCAAGGCTAATGCCAAAATTAAGATGTAAGCAACACTTTCCATGTCGATGTTTCCTAAAGTTATTGTTTTCTAACAGTTTACCATTCAAGGATTAACGAGTAGGGGCAATTCATCAATTCTGCGGACTCATTGTCAAGTTTTATAGCAGGGGGCAGCTTTGCTGGAGGTAGGAGGAGAATTCTTAATAATAAACGATATGTCCTAACCGTAATGCGTAGCCCGATAGAACAATAATCGATTTGAAAAAAATAGAGAGTTGGTAACTTCCCTAAAGAAAGATCCAACTCTCCCCTGATTAGATTGAATCAGAAAACCGAATCCTCAGTCCTCAAGTCAGGAATTAGACCGTTTTCTTAACACGAGTGCTTCTGTCGCCCACTTTCTGGAACAGACCCCACTCCACTTGTTCTTCCATATCCGCTTCCACACCCGCGAACACATCACGGAAGATGGTACGAGAACCGTGCCAAATATGGCCAAAGAAGAACAGCAGCGCAAAGCAAGCATGAGCGTAGGTAAACCAACCCCGAGTGCTGGTACGGAACACCCCGTCAGAACCGAGGGTTTCGCGATCAAACTCGAAGGGTTCGCCTTGTTGAGCTAAACGAGCATATTTTTTAACGGTGGGTGAATCACTAAAGGTTTTGCCGTTGAGTTCACCACCGTAGAAGCTGACTGTGACACCTGCTTGTTCAAAGCTGTAGCGAGACTCAGCCCGACGGAAGGGGATATCGGCACGAACCACACCGTCTTTGTCGGTCAGAATCACAGGGAAGGTTTCAAAGAAGTTAGGCAGACGACGCACCAACAACTCACGACCTTCAGCATCTTTAAACTCAGGATGGCCTAACCAAGATTGGGCAATCCCGTCGCCTTTGTTCATGGGGCCAACCCGGAATAAACCGCCTTTGGCAGGGCTGTTGCCCACATAATCATAGAAAGCCAGTTTTTCAGGGATTCTTTCCCAAGCTTCAGCGTAGCTATCCCCAGCAGCAACACTGGATTGAACGCGACGTTGAATTTCTTGCTGGAAGTAACCACTATCCCATTGATAACGGGTCGGGCCAAACAGTTCGATGGGGGTCGCGGCAGAACCGTACCACATGGTGCCAGCCACCACGAAGGCGGCAAAGAACACCGCAGCGATACTGCTGGATAACACGGTTTCAATGTTCCCCATCCGCAGGGCTTTGTACAACCGTTGAGGGGGACGCACAGACAGGTGGAATAAACCTGCAATAATTCCGACCACACCCGCGGCAATATGGTGGGCAACAATCCCCCCGGCGTTGAAGGGGTTAAAGCCTTCAGGCCCCCAAGCGGGTGCGACAGGTTGGATACTACCCGTTAAACCATAGGGATCGGATACCCACATTCCAGGGCCAAACAGTCCTGTTAAGTGGAAGGCTCCGAAGCCGAAGCAGAGCAGACCGGATAAGAAGAGGTGAATCCCAAACATTTTGGGCAGGTCAAGGGCAGGTTCCCCAGTCCGAGGATCGGTAAACAGTTCCAGATCCCAGTAAACCCAGTGCCAAACGGCAGCCAGGAACAGTAAACCCGACAAAATGATATGAGCAGCAGCCACTCCTTCCAGTGACCAAATGCCAGGGTTGGTCGCAGCCTCTCCAGTTAAACTCCAGCCACCCCAAGATTGGGTTACACCCAGGCGAGCCATAAAGGGCATGACAAACATCCCTTGACGCCACATGGGGTTGAGAACTGGATCGGAAGGATCATAAATTGCGAGTTCATAAAGGGCCATTGAGCCAGCCCAACCAGCCACAAGGGCGGTGTGCATCAGGTGTACAGAGATCAGCCGCCCTGGATCATTCAGGACAACTGTGTGTACACGATACCAAGGTAGTCCCATTGACTACGCTCCTCCTAGATGAATGATGGTCTACTTTTTTATATCTTGCATGAACAAAACCGTAAGGCTTGCTCCTAGAACTGAAACTATAGCAGGAGTCAGGAGTCAGGAGTCACCGAGTTAGGAGTAGAATCCTTAAAACTTAAGAACTACAGCCCTTCTAGATGTCCTAACCGTTCTGGCCACTGTTATAACCCAATTTAGGTTGAGCCAGCTAACGGGATTTTCACGAAACATGAAGCTTATCTTAAGCAGTGTATCGATTGTTAGAACCAATTGCAATAGGAAATATGGGGAGACAAGGGGACAAGGTGACAAGGAGACA
>JBMDYE010000207.1:0-11274 GCA_048595135.1 Planktothrix sp.
ACCTCATTTTTTCAAAGTGTAGCCAAGGTTAACTCTAATATTATGGCACATCCTAATAAGTAATGTGCGATCGCGCTTTTGACCTCTCCCCCAGCCCCTCTCCTGCAAGGAGAGGGGCGTAAGAAAGTATTACTTATGACCACAGCAAAAGTTACAAACAACCTACAATTTTTTTTAAAACCTCCTGTAAATTTTGTCTAATCTCTTGATTTCTAATTCTCAATATTTTTAACCCTCTCGCAGCTAAAATCGCATCCCGTTCTTGATCAGACTCAACCTGTAAATCATGAATTTCTCCATCCACCTCTATAATTAATTGAGCTTGATGGCAATAGAAATCTACAATAAAACCATCAATAATTTGCTGACGACGAAAGTGTAATCCATTTAAATTATTTCTTCTTAACTGTTCCCAGAGGATCTTTTCTTCTGGTGTCATTTCTTGACGAAGTTGTTTGGAACGCAGATATTTCTCCTGGGTTATTCTTTGTCCGGTAATAATGTTATTTGGTTCCATTCTGATAGATTTTATAGCATTCAAATTTTAGGGTGGTGTGCGATCGCGTTTTTTGACCTCTCCCCCGACCCCTCTCCTGTAAGGAGAGGGGAGTAAGAGTATTAGTTATGATCACAACACCAGTATATAAAACTCTTCCCCCCTTCCCTGCGAGGGAAGGGGGGTTAGGGGGGTTAGGTCAACGCGCCTGCGGGAATGCCTAAAATCTCTTCAATTTTCGGCAGTTCTTCTAACGGAATCACCCGACCTTCATCTTCAAATCCAGTAATTTGATCAAAGTTCAGATAACGGTATAAATCCGCCGCAAACGGGTCAACTTTTTGAGTCACAATTTCCCGATATTCCTCAACCGTTGGAATACGTCCTAACAACGCACAAACTGCCGCTAATTCAGCAGAACCTAAATACACTCGCGCATCTTTCCCCATGCGGTTATTAAAGTTGCGAGTTGAGGTTGAAAACACCGTTACCCCATCATCAACGCGCGCTTGGTTCCCCATACACAGCGAACATCCCGGCATCTCCGTTCTGGCGCCAACCGCCTCAAACACATCATAAATCCCTTCATCGCGCAATTGCTTTTCATCCATCCGAGTTGGGGGACAAATCCACAACCGAACATTCGTTTTTTCAGCGCCTTCTAATATCTTTGCCGCCGCGCGATAATGACCGATATTCGTCATACAAGAACCGATGAATACCTCATGGATAATATCGCCAGCACATTCCGACATTAACTTAATATTATCGGGGTCATTGGGAGCCGCCACAATTGGTTCTTTGATCTCGTTCAAATCCACTTCAATAATATCAGCATACTCCGCATCTTCATCCCCTTCCATTAACACCGGATTGGCTAACCATTGTTCCATTTTCGCCACCCGTCGGAGAATGGTTCTGGCATCTTGATAACCCCGTGCAGCCATATTTTTCAGCAAGGAAACATTAGACCGTAAATACTCGGCAATGGTTTCTTTACTGAGTTTAATCGTAGACCCAGCACAAGAGCGTTCTGCGGTGGCATCGGTTAATTCAAAGGCTTGTTCCACCTTTAAATCCGGTAAGCCTTCCATTTCCATAATCCGACCATTGAAAACATTTTTCTTGTTTTCTTTAGCAACGGTTAACTTCCCTTGCTGCATCGCCACATAAGGAATCGCGTTCACAATATCTCGTAGGGTGACTCCTGGTTGCAATTCCCCTTTGAACCGTACTAACACGGATTCCGGCATATCCAACGGCATCACACCGAGTGCTGCGGCAAATGCTACCAACCCCGAACCCGCCGGGAACGAAATCCCCAACGGAAAACGGGTGTGGGAGTCGCCGCCAGTTCCCACCGTATCCGGTAACAACATCCGATTTAACCAAGAGTGGATAATCCCATCCCCAGGACGCAACGCCACACCGCCGCGATTTGAGAAGAAATCCGGTAATTCTTGATGGGTTTTAATATCAACAGGCTTCGGGTATGCTGCGGTGTGACAAAAACTCTGCATCACCAAATCCGCCGAAAATCCTAAACAAGCGAGTTCTTTTAACTCATCCCGCGTCATCGGGCCTGTGGTATCCTGAGAACCCACCGTCGTCATCAACGGGTCACAGGACATCCCCGGACGCACACCGGGCAGACCGCAAGCTTTCCCGACCATTTTTTGGGCGAGGGTAAAGCCTTTTCCAGTATCTTCCGGTGCGGAGGGACGAACAAATAACGTGCTGGGTTCGAGTCCCAAGGCTGCGCGGGTTTTATCGGTTAAGCTACGACCAATTAATAAAGGAATCCGACCTCCAGCCCGCACTTCGTCTAAAATCGTATCGGGTTTGAGGGTAAAGGTTGAAATCACTTCCCCAGCTTCGTTGGTAATTTCACCGTTGTAGGGATAAATGGTGATCACATCCCCAGTATTCATTTTGCTGACATCACATTCAATGGGCAGGGCGCCGGAATCTTCAGCCGTATTAAAGAAAATCGGGGCAATTTTTCCCCCCAGAACATAACCCCCTGACCGTTTATTGGGAACAAAAGGAATATCGTTGCCAATATGCCACAATACCGAGTTAATCGCAGACTTCCGAGAAGAACCTGTCCCGACCACATCCCCAACATAGGCGACAGGATGGCCTTTTTTCTTCAGTTCGGCAATCGTTTCTAAGCCTCCCGGCATCCGACTTTCCAACATTGCTAAGGCGTGTAAGGGAATGTCGGGGCGAGTGGTGGCGTGGGTGGCGGGGGATAAATCGTCGGTGTTGGTTTCCCCTGGCACTTTGAACACGGTAACAGTAATAGCTTTCGGCAGTTTCGGACGTCCGATAAACCATTCGGCGTTAGCCCAGGCATCAATGACTTGTTTGGCATAGGGGTTCACTTCCGACAGCGTTAAAACGTCGTTGAAGGCATCAAAGACTAACAACGTTTTACTGAGGGCGGCGGCAGCAGCAGCGGCAATATTAGGATCTGCTGATTTGAGTAAATCAATTAAGGATTGGACGTTATAGCCCCCGACCATTGTACCCAGGAGGGAAACGGCGCCTTGGGCAGAAATTAGAGGACTGGTGATTTCCCCTTTCGCAATGGCGGTTAAAAATCCGGCTTTGACATAGGCGGCTTCATCGACACCGGGCGGAATGCGGTCTCTCAGCAATTCCATTAAAAATTCTTTCTCTGCTTCTGGCGGATTTTTCAAGAGTTCGCACAGTTCAGAGGTTTGTTGGGCGTTGAGGGGGAGGGGCGGAATCCCTAATTGGGCGCGTTCTTCCGCGTGTTGACGATAAGCTTCTAGCATGGTTTCGGGTGTTCTCCTGATACTATTTTCTAGCTATTAAGGTTAGTTTATCGCTCTTAGGGGGGCTAGAGTGTTCTGGTATAACGATTTTTGGGTTTGAACTTAATTCAGAAGATACGATTAGAATATAATCCAGTATAATATTTCCTTTAAATTTATGAATGGCTGGAATTGAGCGCTCGATTCAATTTGATACACGACATCTGGCTAAACATTTGCCCAATACTCCCCAAATGCAAAGACTTTTAAGGAAAGGACTTGCAGCCCATGTTTTTAAAGATAGCGAAACGTTATATCGAGTGGCTCAAGCTATTATAGAAAGAGGAGAATCGACGGGTAAAGTCAGGAAATATGATCGATATGGCTTGTATTTTAGCGAGCTTATTGGTTATCGCATTAGTCCTGATGGGACAAGGCAACCCCTTTATTATGGAGAAATAAAAATAGATGAATATAACCAATATCACGTTATCCCAAGAACTCAACCCAGTAGAGAATAATTGGCACTTCACTGAGGTTTGGATTGACCCAATGTTAACGCCTCCTTATGTCTTGTTACTTTTAGCTGATGCTCAGGGAAAGTGCCAAATCTATGACCCCGCTAAGGATTATGCAGTTATTTTTACCAGTGAAAATTATGAAATAGCTAAATTGTGGTTATTAGAGGATGAATATGAACCGATTAAGGGAAGATTATCCTTAGATGATTTGCTGGTTTAAAAACAGAAAGAGCCGAACTTCAAGCTATAGAATATGCTGAATTATTAAATGATGCGATGCAAGTGGGAATAACTTTTTTTTAAAAAATAATCGTTAAAAATTAGATATTTTTGACATAGAAGAAAAAAGCGATCGCTTCTCAGAAGCCAGGTTTCTATTATGCAGCTTTATTCATCCCCATCAAATTCATCTAAAATAAAATTAATCTCATTAGCACTAATATCTTCCTGTTCAGATTTACTGTAAATCGTTAACAGTAAAACAGAAGTCGGAGATTCAACACAATAAATTAACCGATAACCTCCGCTTTTGCCTTTTGAAGATTACTATTTTTCACCCTAACTTTGTAAATAAAATAACTCTCCCCAAAGCCTTGTAAGCGATCGCCCAGGAAATTACCCTTTTGTAATTCTATAATAATCGACTGAGTATCAGAACGAATATTTCGGTATTTTTTAGCTAACTCCTTTAAATTTCGTTTATACTCAGGCGTTAAATCAATGTTAACAAATGATGAATTATTCTGCATCTATCCCCTCCCACATTTTTTCTAAAGGAATTCTTTGTCCGGTTTTCATTTCGTGTAATGCTCGTCTTAAACTCGCTTTAATTTCTTCCACAGGCGTATCATCCGGATCAGATTCAGATTCATCCTGGGGAGAAACTAACACAATCACTTTCACCCGACTCGGTGTATTAATATCAAGGGTATGATCTAATATTAATTGCCCGTTTTCATCAACAGTTCCCATTACTTCAAACGCTTGCATGATTTAATCTCCAAATTAATAAACTAAATTTCTATTCTAACAGTATTGTTTAATGCTATGATATAAAAAGAAGTGCTTGATCACTTTTTTGCCTCGAAAGGGAGATACTAATCGTGACAACGATACCCTATTACCCTAGAAAAAAGCTTGTGTTTCAAGGGTAGAGCCATTAATTTTATGGAATTTTTCCTGATTTATAATCGCGAGTCAGATCTAAGTAATATCTTCCAGCTTAGGTTCTGGGGATCAAGCTAAACGTGATGCGCTTAACGAATTTTGTTGACGGCTTGAATCCTAACAACACTAATTTTAATAGAAAAATCTAGAGTTCTAGGCAGGGAGGCTTAACTTTCTTATGGATTTTTCTCAATACCTCTCCACCCTTAGTCCTCTCAACTGGCAGCTTGTTAACCTTTTTTTAATTTTCGTTAAAAAAAGCCAAAAGTTATTGATGAAAAGAGTAGAATGTATACCAAGTATCAGACAGCAACATCTTGAGATGTAACCAATAATGGGCAAGTCTGTCCTAACTTCAACAAATCTAAACAACAATGTTGGAACCTGGTTGTGATAAACAAACATGGGACATCGGTCAATCGAACTCAACTTGATGCCAGTTTGGATCAAGGTACAGTAATGGAGTTAGATCTAGGGGTAAAGTTGCAAGACAACCACGTGCTAGTTCAAACAATGGCTGACTTATTGCCAGTTCCCCTCATTGTCAGTCGCTTAGTTGATGGGACAATCATTTGCTCCAATACTCAGTTTCAACAAATTTTTGGGATCTCCCCATCTGAGCTAGGGAATTTCACCGATCAGGATTTTTTAGCCAATCCAAGTGATCGCGACATTCTGCTTGATCTCCTAACTCAAAAGAGTACCATTCAACAGCACCCAATTCAAGTTAAAAAAGCCGATGGGAGTCTGTGGTGGACAATGGTTTCCCTGCGTTTTCTCAACCTAAACGAAGAAGTTGGAATTCTCTTTAGCTACTCTAATCTTACCTCAAATCCTCCCTATCATTCTCTCCCCACTCCATCCCGTCTAGAATTTGAGCATTGGAAACAAGGGGTGATTTTACTCAATGCTGAAGGCATGATTATTGATTGGAATCGCAGTGCTGAACAAATCTTTGGCTACAACAAAGCGGAAACGGTTGGTAAAACCCTCGCCCAATTAAATTTAGCCTTATTACAGGATGGTGACTTCACCTCAACATCTTTCTCAGAGTTAAACAGCTTTGTTCATGGCTGGGAGGAAGAAACCCTCGGTTGTACCGACGAATCTTATTTTATTCGCAAAGACGGTAACTTACGGCGATGTCGCACCACCATCTTACCCCTGCGAAATGAACTAGGGGTTCGGGTTGCGACCCTCATCAGTAGTCAAGAACTGGTAGACGAACCTCCGGTCATCCGCCACCAAGAGCAACTTTTAACGACCTTACAAGTCCGAGTCAGCCAACAAGCCACCGTCGCCTACTTAGGTCAAAAAGCCTTAACCACCTCTGACCTGTCCGTCCTCATGGATGAAGCCGTTTCCTTAGTGGTGAAAACCTTAGAGGTTGAATACTGTCAACTACTAGAACTCATGCCAGGAAACCATGCCTTCTGGCTACGGGCGGGAGTGGGTTGGCAAAAAGGAGTCGTCGGCTATGCCACCGTGAGCGCTCGTCCCACCTCCCAAGCCGGTTATGCACTGTTAAAAAATCAATCCATTATCGTCGATGACCTCCGGGTGGAAACCCGTTTTTCAGGAACTCCCCTCCTGCATAACCATCGAGTGGTCAGTGGGGTAAGTGTGATTATTTCCCGTGGGGAAAAAAATCTTCCCTTAACCAAGACAGAGACGGAATCTCATCCGTCCAAAGCTTGGGGCGTTTTAAGTGTCCATACCACTTCCTACCGTCAGTTTACCGAAGATGATGTTCATTTCATAGAATCTATTGCTAATGTTTTAGCCGTTTCCATTGAACGCCACCAAGCTGAAGAACGGCTACAATTAATGGAACGAGCAATTAATAGTAGTAGTAATGGGATTGTGATTACCGATGCTACCCAAGCGGATAATCCGATTATTTTTATTAACTCAGGGTTTAAACGAATTACCGGATATTCTTTTGAAGACGTATTAGGAAAAAATTGTCGGTTCTTACAAGGACAAGCCGAAAATCTGGGTGCAATTGAAGAAATTCGTCGGGCGATCTTAGAAGGAAAAGAATGCCATGTTGAACTGCAAAATTATCGTAAAGATGGAACCTTCTTTTGGAATGAACTTTCCATTGCACCCGTCTATAATTCCAAAGGACATCTCACCCATTTTATTGGCATTCAATCCGACATTACCCAACGAAAACTCTCAGAACAAGCTTTAGTTTTAAAATCCCAAGCCCTCACTCAATTTACAAAAAATCTCAAACAGCTTCATCGGATTACGACTTATCAACATCAAAATTTAGACGAATTATTCATAGATTATTTACAAGCTGGGTTGCAAATCTTTAACCTCCCCATTGGAGTAATTTGCCAATATGAGAATGATCAAATTATGATTCAAGCTACTCATTCTGAACAGTATCAGATTAAACCCGGATTAAAATTGCCCCTTGAAGAAACCTACTGTATGACAGTGATTCAGAGCCAAACTACCCAAAATTTTACCCACATTAGTCAAAATAGTCAATTAAATAAAACTTTAGCTTACCAAGCATTCCAATTAGAAACTTATCTGGGAACTCCGATTTGGGTGAATGGAAAAATTTATGGAACCTTAGTCTTTGCTTCTACTTCCTCCAATCTCTTAGAATTCCAACCCCAGGAACTGGAAATTTTAGAATTAATGGCGCAAAGTATTGGACGATTTATTAATACTTATCAAACCGAACAACAACGCGCTCAAGCAGAATTAGCGTTGCGAGAAAGCGAAGAACGATATCGGCGATTAGTTGAATTTTCCCCCGAAACTATTGCCATTCATAATCAAGAAAAATTAGTTTATTTGAATCAAGCCGGAGCCAAACTATTCGGTGCTAATCGTCCTGAAGCGTTAATTGGCTGTTCGATTGCAGCATTTCTCTCGGCTCACTATTTAGAGCAAATCCAAGCCAAAATTTCAGCCCAGGGAGATCAACTAAATCCCGTTGAATTAGTTGAACAAAAATTAACTCGATTAACCGGAGAAGTGATTGATGTAGAAATTGTCGGAATTCCGACGACTTATCAAGGAGAATCTGCGATTCAAATTATGATTCGAGATATCACAGATCGAAAACGATTTGAAGCGCAACTTCTGTATGAAGCCTTACATGATGCGTTAACAGGACTTCCCAACCGGAGTTTCTTTAATGAACGTTTAGGACAAGCTTTACAACGAGCGCGACAAAAATCTAATTATCAATTTGCTGTTCTGTTTTTAGATTTAGATCGATTTAAAGTGGTTAATGATAGTTTAGGTCATTTAATCGGAGATCAACTGTTAATTGGGATTGCAGAGCGCTTAAAATGCTGTGTGAATTCAACAGATATGATCGCACGACTGGGTGGAGATGAGTTTACCATTTTAATCGAAAATATTGAAAGCCTAGCCGATGCGACCTTAATGGCGGAAAAAATTCATGATCAACTCACCCAACCTTTTCATATTCAAGGACATGAAATTTTTACCACCGTTAGTATTGGAATTGTTCCCAACCAAGCCCAATATTTAGATAGCAATTCTCATCATTCAACTTATCAATGTTTGTTGTATAACAATCCCGAAGATTTTCTCCGAGATGCTGATATTGCCATGTATCACGCTAAAGCAAAAGGAAAGGCGCGATATGAAGTGTTTGATTTATCGATGCACAGTCAAACCTTATCCAGATTGCAATTAGAAACGGATTTAAGACAAGCCATTTATGGGCAAATTCGAGTGGGAAATAATTTAACCCTTCAACCTGCGATTGAAGAACCAACGATCTTAAAAACAACAGAACATTTATTAGAAACGGTTTCCTTTGCAGAAACAAATTTAACCGGATTCCGACTGTATTATCAACCGATTGTTTCCTTACTAACCGGAAAAATTATTGGCTTTGAAGCCTTAGTACGTTGGTTCCATCCCCTCCGAGGACTGATTTCACCCGCAGAGTTTATTCCCGTGGCGGAGGAAACCGGATTAATTATTCCTTTGGGAACTTGGGTGTTGCAAGAAGCTTGCCGCCAACTCAAAATTTGGCAAGAACAATTACAGCAAAATTATCAAGGAATGAGCAACTTTTGGGGCGGACAATCCCATTGGCAAAAACGAAAAGATGTACAGGAAAGCTATCCTTTAACCATAAGTGTTAATTTATCGAGCAAACAATTGTGTCAACCCAATTTATTAGAACAAATTGATCAAATTTTAGCAGAAACTGGATGCAATCCTCGCTACTTAAAGCTAGAAATTACTGAAAGTGTGATTATGGAAAATTTAACAACCTCTTTTATTACATTAGCTCAATTAAAATCTCGAAAAATTCATCTTTCCATTGATGATTTTGGAACCGGATATTCATCCCTGAGTTATTTGCATCAATTTCCTCTAAATAGTTTAAAAATTGATCGCTCTTTTATTAGTCGCTTGGATCAAGAAAATAGTCCTTATCGCGGAAAAGCCAGCCAACCTTTACAAATTGTTCGGGCGATTATTTCTCTCGCTCATAATTTAGGCTTAGAAGTTGTTGCAGAAGGTATCGAAACCCGTAAACAAATGAAAATTCTCAATCAATTAGAATGTGAATACGGACAAGGTTACTTATTCGCAAAACCCTTAGCACCCGAACAAGCAACCCAATTACTATTAGGAGAAGTGAAGAATTAAGAATTATAGTAAGCCCTTTAGGGCTTAAACTGATGACTGGTGACTGGTGACTGATTACTGATCTTTCAGGTCAGATAAATTGATATGAATATCCGATGGGGGTGTTTTTGACTGATCATTGGTGCGTTTGTCTTTGGAAAGACCGGACAATGACCACACTAAACTTAAAATGGTTACTTTTGCGATCGCATCCATTTGTGGATCAGATTCTGGCTTGGAATTGTCTAAATTAGAATTAGAATTATTAACGTTCATCCTAACTACCCTTTTTTGACAGTGTTTAAGTATGGAGTGATCATATATTTTCATTCTTCACTATAAAATTTAGATCGTCCGTAACTTTTTAGTGAAATTTTTGTGATAAATCTTACAAATTTATGTGATTAACCTCACTGTAATTATAAACCGAGTTTCTGGTTCAAATTTTGGGTGCAAATCCCTAAAGTCCTTATTAAATCCACGAAGGTAGCCACATCCGCATTTGCCATTCCCAAGGAGAGAGAGGTAGACCTAAATATAATGGCATCCAATACAGAAAACCGAATAAAATTAAGAAGATAACCGTCCCTCCCATCCATCGAAATTCAGGTTGATAACTGAATAGCCAACGTTCTATCCACCAAGCTAAAGCCATACAACTAAACACAAAACCTGTCATATAATGATAAATAAATAAACAACGGCTAACTTTAACCCAAGGAAGTAAATTCGCTAACCAATTTAACGTTAAAAAGGCTGTTAACCACAGTTCAGATCTGGGAGGAAATTGAATTGATAATTGAGGTTTTAGCTGTGGAAATCGACCTGTTAACCAAACCCAAATATGCTGAAGGAACATTAAACATAACAACACACTCGCCAAGGTAGAAAACCACCATAAAAACGGGTTTCCCATGGCATGAACCGCAAAGGTTACGGGTAACTGTTCAGGATTAATTTCCGGTAACGTTGGATCAGGTTTTGTGGTCGCGTCTACTTTCTTAAAAAAATAAGCAACGGGTCGTAACATCAAAATCCAACTATACCATTTAGAACAATAAGGGTGTACCTTAGCACCATCCCCTAAAGTTTGATGATACTCCCAGATTTTCTGTTGCACTCCCCATAAACCAGGGTCGGGATTTTGTTGAAGATGGGGAAGCCATGCGATAAAATAAACCAAAATTGGAACTAAAATTAAACTAACAATCAGTTGAATCGGGGTGAGGTGAGTTAAATGTTCCAATGGAGATTTAAACCCCTGAGACTCTAAATCTTGTTCTGCGGATTTAACGGTTAAGTATTTAATTAAAAACCCTAAAATGATTAATCCATAAATTCCTAATAAAAAACCCAACCCATTCCATTTAGAAGCCGCCGTTAATCCAAATAAAATTCCTGATAAACTTAACCAAAACCACCGTCTAAATTTACTATCTATCCCAGAGAATGAAAAAATAAAATCCGGCTGTAACGCTGTTAAGAAAAACAGTTGCCCTAATAATCCAAAAATAACAATATAAATATTACTTAACGCATAACGAGATTCCACTAAAAATAACCCATCCATTGCCATTAAAAAGGTGACGATTAACGTATAACTGCGACGATGGGTGAGTTGGTAAGCGATCGCCCCCAGAACAAAAGGAATAAACGAACC
>JBMDYE010000208.1:0-10614 GCA_048595135.1 Planktothrix sp.
AAACATATTGCTTTTTCCTTAACTTTAATCTATTTGTTAACGATTGTAACAGTATGTAAACTTGTATTGCAAGAGCTTGACAAAATTTTTTTGTCGTGTTTACCGAACAAGCAGAGGGCGGGAGCCTATACAGTCACCAGTCACCAGTCACCAGTCACCAGTGGGACACATTATCAGTTATCAGTTCCTAATTCTTATTCCTTTGTCCCTTTGTCTTCTTGTCCCCTTATCTCCCTCTCCCTTTCTTTCTAACTGGTGATATGTCCGACTGATGACTGATGACTGATGACTGTAAAAGCCTCCTTCAAAATTAAGAAAGAATTAACAATAAAGATCTAGGCATTTCTGCTAGATTTGAAATACCCAGTTGACGAGTTATAGATCCAGAGCTTTTTTGAGATTCTTTAAATCTTGAGTAAGGGATACGTTTGAACAAGTACAATTTAGAATAATAAATAGGTAATTATGCAGAGATTGGAAACAAATATGACCCAAAGCAATTCTCATCACCCTGTTTCCCTCTCGGAACGCGAACTGCAAGTCGTTGAGCTAGTGGCAAGCGGGTTAACGAACCAAGAGATTGCTGAAAAACTGGAAATTAGTAAACGGACTGTTGATAACCATATCAGCAACATTCTGACAAAAACTGCAACGGATAACCGGGTGGCATTAGTCCGATGGGCGTTGCAATGGGGCAAGGTTTGTTTAGATAATATTAACTGTTGTCCTCTGCCCCATGCTGCTGATGTCACTGAAGTGGAAACACCCATTTCTTCCGCAGCAGAATAGCAGAAAAATCAGTGTCAAGATTGGATGCAAACCATTACACAAACACAACTGATCCGTTATCAGGTTCGCTGTCCCAAACTTCCCTTAACCGTTTACCGGGAAGTTGCTGCTCATTTGCGCCAAGTCGAAGGTGTACAAACGGGTTTAATCCCCGCTCCAACGGTAAGTCCTGATGCAGAACCGCCTGACTTTGACTACACTCAAAGCCAAGTGGGGAGTTTATGGATTGAGTACCACCCCTCGGACAGTTCCACAATTCGCCAACAGATTGATCAAATTTTGGCGTATTATAGCAAACGCTACGGAACATGGGAAACACTTGATCCGCAACAAGACTGACGATTAATAACATCACAATGGAACAGATTCAAGCTTTACGGGGAACGCGGGATATATTACCGGATGAAATTAGTTACTGGCAATGGGTTGAGTCCGTTGCCAGAACTATTTTTTCTAGAGCCAATTACCAAGAAATTAGAACGCCAATTTTTGAACAAACCGCGTTATTTGAACGGGGAATTGGTGAAGCAACGGATGTGGTCGGTAAAGAAATGTACACCTTTATTGATCGCGGTGAACGTTCCGTTACATTGCGTCCTGAAGGAACCGCCGGAGTGGTTCGCAGTTATATTGAAAACAAGCTTTTCGGGGCGGGTGGCGTTCAACGCCTCTGGTACACAGGCCCGATGTTTCGGTATGAACGACCCCAAGCCGGACGCCAACGGCAGTTTCATCAAGTTGGGGTGGAGGTGTTAGGAAGTCACGATGCGCGTGCGGATGTGGAAGTGATTGCGATCGCGACTCATTTATTAAATACCTTGGGATTAAAAAATTTACACCTGAATCTAAATTCTGTTGGAAATCCCAGCGATCGCCAAGCTTATCGTCAAGCGTTAATTGATTATTTCACGACCTACAAAGATGATCTTGATCCGGATTCTCAAGATCGGTTAACGCGCAACCCGTTAAGAATTTTAGATAGTAAAGATAAAAAGACTCAAGAAATTGTTCAGAATGCGCCCAGTATTTTAGATTATTTAGGGGAAGATTCCCAGAGTCATTTTGAACAAGTCAAACAGTTATTAACCGAGTTAGAAATTCCCTACACGATTAACCCTCGTTTAGTGCGAGGCTTAGATTATTATACCCACACCGCCTTTGAAATTATTTCAGATGATTTAGGCGCGCAAGCCACCGTTTGCGGGGGGGGAAGATATGATGGGTTAGTGCAAGAATTAGGAGGGCCGGAAACTCCGGCGGTGGGTTGGGCAATTGGGTTAGAACGATTAACGATTCTGCTGCAACAGTTAAAATCTGTTCCCAGTTCAACGTTAGATTTTTATATCGTTTCTAAGGGGAATTTAGCGGAACCCCAGGCTTTAATTTTAGCGCAAAAACTCCGTCAAACGGGATTTAGTGTCGAGTTAGATTTAAGCGGAAGTGCCTTTGGTAAACAATTTAAACGGGCGGATCGCAGTGGGGCAATTGGCTGTTTAGTGCTAGGGGATGTGGAAGCTGAACAAAAAACTCTTAAGTTAAAATGGTTAAAAACCAGTGAAGAAATTGCGATCGCTCAATCGGATTTAATCGAAAAAGCAGAAGATTTCCAGCAAAAAATTAAATCCTTCAGAAATTAATTTCTCTCGTTCCCTCCCCTCGTTCCAATGCAGAGCATTGGAATGGTAAAAAGAGGCTCTGCCTCCTCAATGAATTGTTATTTGATCACAAGACAATGTAAGGGCGAGACAACCTCGCCCCTACCCGGATTTAACCGCCAGCAGCAAAGGTTCCCATAATAATAATTGAAAGGGCTAAACCCGGAATTAACAGGACGATCAGCATGATCAGTTCGTGACTACTCATAGGAATTATAGATTAAGTTGACTTGCCCAGATGATAACACACCTAACTAGAGTAGCCCTTCAAATTTAAAAATTATTTTAAAATAAGAATGTTTTTATTTGGATTGATCTCATCAAAGCCATGCTCATTTCCGCTGATCAGATTTTTAATGTTGCTAATTTGTTTGTCTTGCCGTTTTGGGCATTAATGATCATTCTCCCCAACTGGGGGGTAACCCGAAAAGTGATGGAATCCTATATTCCCTTTGTCATCTTAGCCGCCGTTTATTTGTATTTGTTTATTAGCAGTATTACGCCTGAAAATGCGGCAGCATTATCTAATCCAAAATTAGCCGATATTGCTCAATTTTTTGCTGATGAAAAAGCAGCGGCTACGGGATGGATTCACTTTTTAGTGATGGATTTATTTGTAGGACGATGGATTTATTGGGAGGGACAAAAAACCGGAATTTGGACAATTCATTCCCTCGCCTTTTGTTTATTTGCAGGGCCTTTAGGCTTATTATCCCATATTCTCACCGCCTGGATTACTCAAACCTTTTTCACCCCTAAACCCTCAGAATCTAACCCAGTTCCTAACCCCTAATTCCAGTCACCAGTAGGGGCGAAGCATTCGGTACGTGAGTTATCAGTTTTTATCCTAAATTTCTGCCCGAATGCTTCGCCCGTACCCAGTCGGACACATCATCAATGCTTCTTCCCTATTCCCTAATTCTTAATTCTTAATTCTTAATTCTTAATTCTTAATTAAACTTTCACTTCTGCGAGTAACGGTTGTATGGTTTCCCAAGTTAATCCTTGTTGAATATAACGAACTTGTTCGGGAGTGTAGGGACTAGCGACGCGATCAATGGAAATAATTTTAGCGGTATCGGGTAACACGGGAACATCAGGATCAAACGCCGTCGGACGCATTAACGAACTAGAAAAGCCTTTAAAAATGGCAATTTCATCCATTTCGCCATCAATTTCCGCGTTAACAATCAACACTTCTTGAGGGCGTTTGATGGTGTATTGTTCTAAACGGTGTGCGATCGCCATAGCTTTTATAACAGTAACTTCTGTGATTAATTTTATCGAAAATTTTTCCGATTTCTATCGATTGTTACTCGAAGAAACTAATGGATAAGTTGTTTTCACGGGGAAAGTGACGGTAAATCTTGATCCCTTTCCTACTCCTTCGCTTTCGGCTGTAACCGTTCCTTTTTGCAGTTCAACTAACTGTTGAACAATTGCTAATCCTAATCCTAAACCCCCATGTTCGCGGGTAATCTTACTATCTCCTTGACGGAAAGAATCAAAAATACAAGGTAAAACATCAGCATGAATTCCTTGTCCTGTATCAGTGACTTGAATCCGAGCTTGTCTTTGCTCGGATTTTAAAGTAATCGTCACTTGTCCACCACTGGGGGTAAATTTAATCGCATTATCTAACAAATTTTCAACAATTTGTTGGAGCCGTTCAGTATCACCCATAACGGATGCTCCCAATTCATCAATTTCAGATTTCAGTTGAATTCCTTTACTCACCGCGAGGGGTTCAACCGTTTCTAATGCAGATTGAATCACAGGTTGTAACTGAACTGAACAAACATTAAGGGTCATTTTTCCTTGTAATAACTTAGAAATATCTAACAAATCTTCAATTAATTTCGTTAAAGATTTAGCATTTCTATCCATAATTTCTAAAGCGAGTTTAGTCCGTTCCGGCGGAAAGTTACGGGTACGGAGTAAATGTAACCAACCCAAGATAATATTTAAGGGCGTTCTTAATTCATGGGAGACAATCGCCAAAAATTCATTTTTTAATTGATTGGCTTGGGTGAGTTCTTCGGCTTGCTGCCTCAGTCCTTTTAAAGCCAGTTGTAATTCTCGTTTTCTTAAGGTTAGTTCTTGGGTCAGTGCTTCTAAATCAAGGCTTTGAGTTGCTAATTCCGCTTGTAATAAATCTCTCGTTCGTTTTAAAGAAACCCAATTTCTAACTCTTGCTAAAAGTTCTTCCACAGAAAAGGGTTTCATTAAATAATCCTGCACCCCTTCCCGTAACAGTTTTACCCGGAATTCATCATCCGCTTTTGCCGTTAACATTAAAATGGGGAGAGACTCTAATTCTGGATGAGTCCGAATTTCTTGTACTAATTGATCCCCACTCATCCCCGGCATCATAATATCACTAATGATTAAATCAGGACGCAGTAACAACGCTTGTTCGCAGCCTTCTTTTCCATCCGTTGCGATCGCTGTATTATACTCAGATGCCAAACTGTTACACACAAATTGACGCATAGCGGAATTATCTTCCACCACTAAAACTAACGGTTTCTCAGGTTTAGAAATCGTAACGTTACTATCTTCTGTAGACGTTCGTAATTCATCTAACCAAGGTTGAACCCGTTCTTGATTTCCAGCAGAAATCAAATGTTCTGTCTCTGGGGATGTATCGGTTAAAACGGTAAATTCTGGCGGTGCAACTAAGGGAATTTCTACTCGAAATTCGGCTCCCCCAATCGGTGCATCTTCAACCTGAATCGTTCCTCGTTGCTGTTCGACAAATTCCTTGACAATGGCTAACCCTAAACCTGTACCTCCAAAGCGACGAGTTAAACCCGCTTCTCCCTGATGAAATCGTTCAAAAATAACGTCTCGCAATTCCGGTGCAACGCCAATTCCACTATCTTGAATGATCAAGGTGGCTTGTTGCGGTGGCGTTTCTTCAGAGGTTGTTAAAATACAGCGAATTCTCCCTTCAGGTGGCGTAAATTTGAAGGCATTAGATAATAAATTTAATAAAATTCGCTCAATTTTTTCCACATCCACCTGGGCGGGTACCTGGTCTGGAACTTCAACAGTAAAATTAATCTTTCGTTCTTGAGCCAGTCCATCAAAATTAGCTGTTATTAACTGAATCAGATGTACAAGATCGGTTTGGCTATAATGAACTTGCATCTGACCTGCTTCTAATTTAGAAACATCTAATAAATCATTAACTTGTTTGAGGAGTAAACGCGCATTTCGATGAATAACTTCTAGATCTTGCTGTTGTTCAAAATTGAGATCAGAACGATGCAACAGTTTTTCAGTGGGGGCTAAAATTAATGCCAAGGGAGTTCGGAGTTCATGACTAACATTGGCAAAAAATTGTGTTTTTAATTGATCTAATTCTTTGAGCCGAGCATAAAGGATTTCTAGTTCTTTGTTGGCGGTTTCTAAATGGAGGCGATGTTGTTCAGATTGCTGGGCTGTTTCTAATAATTTTAAAGCTTGGGGAACTAACGGCGGTAATGCCAATGCCGTTGTAACAGATGCGACTGCTGTGAGTAATTTTAAAGTTCCAGATAGCCAATACATCGGATTCCATAGCGTCCAAACGTCCATGATGTGAGTGGTTCCACAAGCAATAATAAACAACCCAAACCCTAAAAACATCCAATGAAAGGGAATTTCCTTACGGGTTTTGTGGACGAAATAAACTAAAGTCGCAGAAATGGCAAGATAGGCGAGTGCGATTAAACTGTCGGAACTAACGTGCAACCAAACCAGTCCAGGTTTCCATAAAAAGCAATGTCCATGAGGGATAAAACCATAACTGCTTAACAGCGTTTGAAATGCTCCAGGTAAAAAAATAACCATCAAAATAGGCAGCGATATTAATACTATCGTGCTAAACATGAAACGGTTTGGTTGAGTTCCTATCATTGCTACTAAAACCAAATTTTAATATCTAAGACAAGTTAAGTAATTTATCTATATCTTTAATTTAATCTTTATTACTGAATCTTAGCTACTTTAATCTATTAAAATTAATCTATCTTTAGATAGATGACAGAAGAAATACAGTCACCAGTCACCAGTTACCAGTTATCAGTCAAGAGTGAACCGTTAAATAACGTAAAAGTGTGAATCTAGGAATTTGTACAGCTTGTGTATTCCCGTTGTATTCGCGCTACGGAGCAATAACTGATAACTGCTAACTGCTAACTGCTTCAAGGCGTGACTGTTAACTGATGACTGATGACTGATGACTGATGACTGATGACTGATGACTGTTAACTGGTGACTGATGACTGATGACTGATGACTGTTAATGGATCACTTTGGTAAACGTCCCATGTAAACCGTAGGGAATGTGATGTTTTAAATGCAACTGAGCAATCGGCCCTTTGTTCAAATCCTGACCATCTAAAATCACAATATCCGAACAATGGGTGCGGGAATTATACACCACCGTTAACAACCAACCGTCATCTTCACTCGTCGCTTGGGGACGGGGAACAAACACAGGTTCACTCACATACCCTTTCGGCGCCGCACTCCACAGTTGACGCTGATTTGTCTTTAAATCTAACTTCAAAATCGCCTGTAACGGTGCGTTCCCTCTGGGTGCATGACCCGCCCCAATATATAAATAGCGATAAGGTCGCCCCATCTGGTCGGGATGTAACGTGGGAAACTCGCAACAACGGGGTTCAAGCATTTCCCGTTGTACCGTTCCCGTTTTTAAATTTAAAGTAAAATGCCACAATTGTCCGGGGTCTAATTTGTCAAAATCCGTTTCTCGGTAATCTTCCCCCGGTCGCACCTGCGGTAAAGACTCATAACAAATCGAGTCTACACAAATTTTATCCCCCTGTTCATACGCATTTGCATGGTGAAAAACAAACCCTGATTTTGCTTCAAAATATTTAATTCCGTCCGGTTGAAATGCCAGTTTCGGGTCACGGGGAATCACAATAATCCGAGTGGGTTTTCCGGGTTGAAACTGAACACATTCTCCCGCACCCGACAATCCGAATAAAAAAGGAATCGGATTAAATTTAACCGGATTTTGGAAGAAAATACAATAATTTTCAGTAATCGCAAAATCGTGAATAAACGCGAACCCGGGAACCGAATGGGCGTGTTTTCTCAATAATTTGCCCTGGGGAGAAATTTCATACAGGGTAATTGTTGTTGATAAACCCGGTTTAATCGAAAAATTCACTAAACAAGGTTCACCGTCATCAAAGTGACAATGGGGATCAATCCTAACATGGGCAGCAAACGCATCTCCAGGTGCTAAAATTCCATCTAAATAATCAATTCCAATGGTTTCTAAACTAATTGGATCAAGTCGATAAGGTTCGGCGGCTTCCCATAAGGCTAATAATCGATTTGCCCAATAAATTACCTGAGTATTGGCAATATTTTTAATCCGTAAATCCATGAAATTTGCCAACCATCCCCCCGGTTTCTGTGTGCCAAACACCCCCCGATACAGGATTTTTCCAGCTTTTTGTTCTTCAACATAGCCTTGAGTTCTGACAAATCGATTCCGATAATGGGCGCGACCTTCTGAAAAACGAATTGCAGAAATCATCCCATCTCCATCAAAAGGATGACGAAAAACTTGACCATTAATATCTAATAAACCGGGGCCGTTTCGATAAAAGGTTCCTTCTAAATCGGGCGGAATTTCTCCTTCAATGTCATCAATCCAATAATCATATTCATTGGGTTGGGATAAATATCCTTTACTCCATTCGCTGCGGTCATAGGATAAAGGTTCAGAAACAGTTGAAACGGTAGGTAATAAATTCGTCATGATTGTTCAAAATTGAGGGTTAACAATTAAGCAACAGTTTGGGTGGCGTTGGGTTCTAATTCAGGAACCGTTAACTCGGATGGTGTTGATTCCCCATCGGTTTCTGCACTGACATCCGGTAGCCAATTAATAAAGGGAAGCGGTAACAAAGTGCTAAGGTTAGTGAGCAGAACCAATAACCATAAATTGTCAAAATTGGTTTCTGTTACTCCGAACCAATGGGTGAGTAAGGCTCCAAATTCAAAAGAAATTAAACCCGCTAAATTTGAAACCGACATTAATAACGCAAATAACGTGGCTTCGACTCCAGGGGGGCATAAACGGGCAGATAACACTAAAACAGGCATATAAGCAATTTGCCCGATTACTGTTAAAATTAAACTGTCCCCTAAACTAAACCAATGATCATCAATTCCTAACGTTCTGTTCGTATGGGTGACTAACAATAACATCGTCATCCCTAATAAGGTTGAAACGATAGTTGACCAGAAAAAGATTGTCCGAAATGGAACCGATTTAAAAAAGCGTTGAAATAGCCACACCCCGACTAAGGAAGCGACACTGGTTACTAAACGAACTCGCCCTAAAAATTCCGGTTGAAATCCTAATTCATTGGTGGTGAAATAGAAAAAAGCGGAGTCGGCAGTGGGTGTGGCTTGCCAAACAAAAACAAACGCCGCAGGCAACCAAATCGCTTTTTGCATGACGGCATGACGCAGTTGTTTGACTTGGTGTTTAACGCTGTCCCAATTCGAGTCTTGGGTAATGGTTTCTTCGCTAATGAATCCAGCGACTAAAGAAACAATTAAGGGAAAAGTAGCAGTAATCCAAAAAACGATTTGGGTGGAAAAGGTTTGTAATAAAAATCCACTCAAATAAGCGGTAATTAACCCTCCTAACGCAGAAGCTCCCCAACTTAACGATTGTAGGGAACCGACGTTACTCAGGGATTCATGCCGCGCCCGTTCCACCACTAGCGAATCTACAATCACGTCGCTAATGGCAACGGACAGGGAACTGAGAGCAATGACGAGGGTGGCGGCCCATACGCTATGAACAACCGTTGCTAAGGCAGCCCAGGACAAGGCGCCTAACAGTCCCGATAAAATTAAATAAGGCCGTCGTCGATAACCGAAAATCGGTAAACCGTCGGAAATAAAGCCAAATAACGGTTTCACGACCCAAGGCAATGCGACAATTCCCAACAACACCGACATCTGGGCGGGACTCATGCCGAGTTCGTCCTTGAGGAAGAAACTTACCGCTAAACGGGATAGCCCCAGAATTCCCTGAACAAAGTACACCATCAAAATGGCGATGAGTTCAGGGCTTGGCTCATTGTTAAAGAATATTGTTTTTTTAAATGATTGCTTGAGTTCAGCGATACTTGTTGCAGAAATCAGCATTAGATAAACAAAGATTAAGAAATGTGAATATATCTATCATAGCTTTCTTATTAAAACAGAGCAGCAGACCATAGGAGGACAGAAGGATAACCGATAGAATGAAATAGAGACGTAGTATACTACGTCTCTACAAAATCGGGTTTTTGGCTTCTACCTTACCCCTTGATTCGTTTTTCAGTTGAACGAGTATGGAGGGACTCGAACCCCCGACCCTCAGAACCGGAATCTGATGCTCTATCCACTGAGCTACATACCCACACTTGATCTAATATAGCATATTCACAAGAAAAATGTTAAAGGAATTTTGAGGACAATGGACAACATCCACATTACAGGTATTCGCGCCTATGGTTATACGGGATATTTGTCGGAAGAACAGGTTTTAGGCCAATGGTTTGAGGTGGATGTGACGTTATCGTTAGATTTAAGCGTTGCGGGACAGAGTGATGCGATCGCTGATACGGTTGATTATCGCCACACCATTGCAATTGTGCAAGACAAAATTAAAACCTGTAAATATGCCCTCGTTGAACGTCTCGCCACCGATATTGCCGAAACATTACTCGATCAACCCTTAGTTGAAAGCGTCCGAGTCTTATTAACAAAACTTGCCCCACCCATCCCCGATTTTGGCGGTAACATCAAAATTGATATTACTAAAAATAAGAATTAAGAAATTTCCCCTTGTCCCATTATATAGTAAGAGATTCTTCGTTTCACTCAGAATGACAGATAAAAATTGTCATCCTGAATGTAGCGTAGCGAAATGAAGGATCTCTAGTTAACCCACAACTCTAATAAGAGATTCTTCGTTTCATTCAGAATGACAGATAAAAACTGTCATCCTGAACGTAGCGTAGCGGAGTGAAGGATCTCTAGTTAACCCACAACTCTAGTAAGAGATTCTTCGTTTCACTCAGAATGACAGATAAAAACTGTCTTCCTGAACGTAGCGTAGCGGAGTGAAGGATCTCTA
>JBMDYE010000209.1:0-6213 GCA_048595135.1 Planktothrix sp.
CCCAAGCTAAACTAAACGGCGTTAATTCTAGGGGTAAAAGACTGACGTTACTCAAATGTAACCAAGCTTTTGCAATAACTAATAAAACAATAGCAGTTCCCCCCATTGCAACTAACACTTGCATTCGGGTTAACGGTTCCAGTTCAGAATTGTTCGGTGTTTGTTCTACCACAATAAGAATTAAGAATTAAGAATTAAGAAATGGGTGTCAGGTATCAGGTATCAGGTGTCAGGAGAAACAATTTCTCTCCCCGCTTTCTTCTAACTGGTGACTGGTGACTGATGACTGGTGACTGATTACGAGTACAGTTTAGCAAGGGATAAGACATTCGGACTAAGGGCGGTGGGATCGAGTCCGGCTTTGTTGCTGACTAACATTCCTAACGCCTCTAAATAAGAGTTTACCTGGATTGTTTTCAATCCTAATGCTTCGGGCGTGACTTGCATCCGAGTTTGGTTATCTCGAACGGCGATAATTTGAGCGGACGTTTGGCTGAAACTCAGCAGCGCGTCTCCCCCACAGGCGGTTGCAGGAACCACAACGGCATCGACTTGATCCGCCCAAATGGTTGCGCCCGAAACCGTTGGACTAGCTTGTTGTGCCACGAACTGAGGCGCTCGACTTAACCCCACTAACACACAGGGTAAGAACGTATATCCCAATTCTTCCGCCGCAGACCGGGGGGATAACTGGGGGTCAAGGGGGAGTGGGGACAAGGCGGGCGCATGGGCGCAAGGGATTTTAAAGGTTCTGACAATTAAATGGCTGATCACCGCTTCCGCCCCTGCTAAGGGATCAACGCCTTGTCCATGTCGATATTGTTCGAGGGCGAGGCTATCCTGGGCTTCGGGGAAACGGGCTACCACTGCGATCGCTGTGGCTTTTGCGTCCCTAATTAACCGTTCTGCCGCCCGCAGTAAACTGCCGGGGTTGCCAATGGTTCCCCAAGACGCCCCCGACTCGGCGGTTCTGAGTTCCACATTCAACGGCTCATCGGTGATCACATAGTCGGTTAAGCTTAACCCTAACGTGGCTCTGGCGGCATCGGCGACTTGTAAATGTCTGACTCGGAGTTCCGGTTCAATGCCTTGATCCAAGAGTAACCCGACTCGGTTCCCATGAACGGGTTGTAACCCCCAAGCTCCCGCAGCAAATCGATCAAGGGCAAAGCCTTCGACATAGAGGGTATTCGTTAGAGGCCAATACAGTTGAGCGCCGTTGAGGACGTTAGGATGGGTAATTAAAGTATCTGCAACCTGGGCGAGTGCCTTCGCCACTGGTAAACCATCCCCTGCATACCCGCCAATGGACGCACCGATACCCGTTGGAATAATTAAAACAACTGTATAAGGGCGAGAGAGCATAGGAATTGAGAATTGAGAATTAATAATTAATAATTAAGAATTAATAATTAAGAATTAATAATTGTAGCAGGGATTAGGCTATAGCGCTACGCATAGAGCGTGTTTAACACTTCTAAATCCAGCAAACCCCTTGACGGCTTACTGTTCTCAGTCAATCGCAGTTCTAATTTAATATTAGTAAAAATTCCCCCCTCTCCTGCAAGGAGAGGGGGTTAGGGGGAGAGGTCTAACAAATTTACGATCGAGAATCAAACAGCCTTGGGTTTCAGATTAACCTTGTTTCATGTTTTGGGTTTGACTCGCTTCCCAACTTAGCAGAACGCTCTTCCGATCTAATCCCCAACGAAATCCTCCCAATTCACCCGTTTCTCGAATCACTCGATGACAAGGAATTAAATATCCAACGGGATTAGAACTCAAGGCATTACCGACTGCTCTGGCTCCATGGGGGGAATTAATCTGATGGGCGACAGTTTGATAGGTTGTCATTCCTCCCAATGGAATATTCAGAAGAAAACGCCAAACTTGAATTTGAAAGTTAGTACCTTTGACGCAAACAACTAACGGCTTTCCATCCGTAATTGTCGGTTGAAAAATGCGATCGCAAATCTCTTGTGTTGCGGATTGATCTAGTATCAAATCAGCATTGAACCACTCGGAGCGCAGCAATTGTTCAGCAGTATTTTGATTGGTTTTGTCGAGAAAGTGAAGATTACAAATTCCGCGAGGGGTCAAGGCAATTAAACATTTACCAAACAAAGTTTGATGAATTCCATACTGAATTTGTAACCCGGTTCCTCCTGTTTTGAATTCACCAGGCGACATGGCTTCCAATTTCACAAATAAATCATGTAACCGTCCCGGACTGGATAACCCCATATCCATCGTGAGATCGAGTAAGCTTTTTGTTTCAGCAATTTTTGATTTAGCATATTCTACAGTGAGATTTTGCCAGAACCGTTTAGGACTAATTCCTGCCCATTTTGTGAATAATCGTTGAAAGTGATATTCACTCAAATTAACCTGTTGGGCGACCGTTGCCAAATCAGGCTGATCTAGATAATTTTGACGCATAAACGCGATCGCTTTGGCAATGCGTTGATAAGTTTGGTCATCATTAGTTGTCGCTTTCATTCCAATAAGCTGATTTCCATCTCGATTTAACCTTTAATGTATCGATAGCAGTCGTTCAAAACCACCCGTTTCTTGCTGTCCCCATCAGAAGACATCCCGATCAGTCTGTTGCTATATTTTTTTAACAGGTGAAGTATGATCATTGCCAATCCTAACACCTTTTAAAATAGTTGATTGAAGACGGGGAACAACGTGTTAAAAACATCAAAAAAGTTTCAGCAAATCTGCATTTACATCAGTTCATCCTTGATGCTATGGGGCTGTGCGAATACCACCCCGCTTTTTCAGCCCTCCACAACCCTGAACTTACAAGCCTCCCAAACCCCGAAACCAGAGGTTAATTCCATTCAAGAAAAACCTGTTAATTCCTTGGGAGGTTCTTTCTATTCTAAGGGGAAAAATGCTTTGGGGCCTTTTACCCAACGAATGGTAAAACAATGTCAAGATTGGCAACAAGGAAGCGTTTGTAATACCCAACAATGGCCAGAAGCTTTATACCTGAAAGCCTATGGACAAGAACGTTGTCCTGATGGAAGCCGCCTCAATCAAATTCTAAACTACTGCGTCGAAGGGACTGACGCATTAGGGCCTTTCTCTAAAGACATTATTGCCGCCTGTGAAAACATTGACGGGGGTAAAGCCTGTCAGTCCACTCGCATGAGTTCCCGCCTCGTTTATCAACTGATGCAGAATCAAGGAGTCGCAAATCGTCCTCCCCAGTTTGTCCTCCTCGCCTTTGATGGTTCCTATTCTCTGGACGCCTGGAAAAGATCCCGCAGTTTTGCTCAACAGATGGCGCAAAAAAATATTCCGGTTTACTTCACCTATTTTATTAGTGGGGTTTACTTTGTTAATAACGAAAAGCGCACCCTCTACACCCCACCCGCCGGAAAAGGTCGGGGACAATCTGCTATTGGTTGGGGCGGGACAACCGAGGAAATTAATCTTCGTTTGGAACAGTTGAACCAAGCCTACCAGGAAGGTCATGAAATTGCTTCCCATGCGGTCGGTCATTTTAATGGCAGTCGTTGGAGTGAAGCAGACTGGAAAAAAGAGTTTGCATATTTTGACCAATTTATTTTTGATGCTTACAAAATCAATAATTTAAAGGGTTCTTTGGCTTTTGACCGCAGCGAGATTCAAGGGTTTCGCGCGCCAGAGTTGGGTCACAGTCCAGGGTTATACAAAACCTTGAAGAAAGAAGGATTTCGTTATGATACCAGCCGTGTCGCCCCTGCCAATTATTGGCCTAAACTAGAAAATGGGATTTGGAATTTTCCCCTGGCTTCCCTGACAACGGCGAAGACTCGAAAAAGCGTTCTCTCGATGGATTATAACTTTTATTATCTGCATTCCCAGGCTAAACCCAACCCAAGTCAAGCCCAGCGCTACGAGGAAGATATGTTTCAGACCTATCTCAACTATTTCCAAAGCAACTATTCAGGCAACCGCGCTCCTGTGCATATTGGGCATCACTTTTCTGAATGGAATAAAGGAGCTTATTGGAACGCAATGTTTCGGTTTGCAGAGGCAGTTTGTGGGAAATCTGAAGTTAGATGTGTGACCTACAGTGAGTTAGCGGATTTTATGGATTTACACAGTCCTGAACAAATTGCAACCTATCAAAAGGGTGCGTTCCCGAAATTGGATCAACAGAAAAATAATTAAGGGAGACAACCATGCGAAATCTTGAGTTACCGTCTGGACAGTTAATCCCCGTTTTAGGGATGGGGACTTGGCAAATTGGAGACAATCCTCAAAATCGCCAAGGTGAAATTAATGCTTTGCGTTATGGACTTGATTTAGGTTTATCGTTAATTGATACGGCTGAAATGTATGCGGAAGGGGGTGCGGAAGAAGTTGTTGCGGAGGCGATTCAGAATCGTCGGGAATCGGTATTTTTAGTGAGTAAAGTTTATCCCCATAATGCCTCTAAAAAAGGAGCGATCGCCGCTTGTGAACGCAGTCTCAAACGATTAAAAACTGATTACCTTGACCTTTATCTGCTACACTGGCGGGGTTCTATTCCGTTAACGGAGACGTTAGAAGTGTTTCAAACCCTACAACAAGCGGGGAAAATTCGCAGCTATGGGGTGAGTAATTTTGATGTAGAGGATATGGAAACAGCGAGTCAGTTATCAGGGGGAAATGCGATCGCCACTAATCAAGTTCTTTATAATCTAATGCGACGGGGAATTGAGTGGAATTTACTGCCTTGGTGTCGAGAACAGAATATTCCCATTATGGCTTATTCTCCCATAGAACAAGGTCGTTTATTGAATAATCCAACCTTGAATCAAATTGCCGAGGAACGGGGGGTTACTGCTGCTCAAATTGCGATCGCTTGGGTATTGCATCAAGACAATGTAATTGTGATTCCCAAATCTAGCCGAATTGACCATATTGAGCAGAATTATAACACATTGAATTTAAAATTAAGCGCTGATGAATTAGCGATTTTAGACACAGCCTTTCCACCTCCCACCCAACCGATTCCTTTAGAAGTTATCTAACACATTAGGGTCAAGGAATCTTTTCTCTAAATCTATTCAATGATAAAATCCTAAGACCAGAGGAAGTTTAACATCATCTGTTGTTAAGTTTCTCCAAAGAGGACATCTTCCACCAAACAACTTCAAAGGAGATTGTATTCATGACCCAGACATTATTCCGCAAGCTTGTATTCACCCTTGCTTTAGCAATCCCATCCGTTTCCCTTCCTGCTCAAACAGTTTTAGCTGACCAGCGTGATTTTACGATTGAGAATAATAATGAACTAGCCATCGTAGAAGTCTATGTGTCAGCCGGAAATTCCCAATATTGGGGAACAGATATATTAAAGGGTACCATTGAGATTCTACAGAGTGGAGAATCAAGCGAAATCGGATTCAGCAATCCTTCTAATCAATGTGTTTATGATATCAAAGTTGTCTATGAAAATGGCACTTATGATATGATGCAGCAACAGAATCTTTGTGAAATTACCAGTGTCAGTTTTGAGGGAAATGGAGGGGATTACCGTTAATTTTTAGACAGTTTTTTCTTGTTCCCAGGCTTTAGCCTGGGAATACTTTCTATCAGGTTCTGCCTCAGTTATTTTTTTAGCCCCACAATACTAGAAAATTGTGATAATATTAGTTAAATTTTACTGAGCAATAATTACAATATGAAAATTAAAATCATTGTTTGGCAAGAAGATAATATTTGGTGTGCGAGTGTTCCTGCATTACCAGGTTGTCATACTTGGGGGGAGAGTTACGAACATTTAATGGAAATGGTGAAAGAGGCAATAGAAGGTTGGTTAGAAGTTGCAAGTGAACAACGAGTTTAACTGAAGATGATCTTAATTTATAATTGATTATTTTTTATGATTTATTAAGAGCGATCGCATCCTAACTTCCTTACAAAAATAATTAATATTAACTATGTTGTTTTATAATAGATATTGTTTATTTTTGAGGTTAAATTATTATAATGAATAATTCAGATCAAGCTTATGAGTCTTATATTTTAAAAGTTGCGATCAATACATATTTAGATCAAAAATTAACTAATTCTCGAAAAGATTTAGAAAGACTTCAGTTAAATAAAGATGGGTTTGTCTGGGATATAGTGACTTCAATTTATCAGCAAAGTGGATATAAAGTCTCAATGTCTTTTGCCAGAGATATAATAGAGCAGCGAATTGTAAATATGAAGGCTCACCTAATAGAA
>JBMDYE010000210.1:0-2912 GCA_048595135.1 Planktothrix sp.
CAGTCATCAGTCACCAGTCAGAGCGTGAAAAGAAAGAAGTACGTCTGTTAGGAGCCAGAAAACAGAAGAAAAAAAGAATTAAGAACTGATACATCAATTACTGGTGACTGATGACTGGTGACTGATGACTGTAAAAGCTCCCTTGTCTCCCCTGTTCAGTAAGATTGCACCATGACCCAGAATTCCTGTTCGATTCTTCAACAAATTAAAGAGATTGCCACGACGCTTGCGCCTCGTTTAATTGAGATTCGTCGTCATCTTCATGCTCATCCAGAATTAAGTGGTCAAGAATATCAAACCTCGGCTTATGTGGCGGGTGTTCTATCTTCCTTTGGCTTGCGGGTGACGGAAGGAGTGGGGAAAACCGGAGTCATGGGGGAACTGAAAGGGAAAAGCCCTGGTAATCGCTCCCGTTGGTTAGCGATTCGCACGGATATGGATGCGTTACCGATTACAGAATTAACCGGATTAGACTATGCGTCCCGACAGATGGGGGTGATGCACGCCTGCGGACATGATTTGCACACCACTGTTGGTTTAGGGACTGCAATGATTCTATCTCAGTTAGGAGAGAATTTTTTAGGGCAAGTGCGGTTTTTATTCCAACCTGCGGAGGAAATCGCCAAAGGGGCGAGTTGGATGGTGCAGGATAACGTGATGGAAGATGTGGCGGCGATTTTGGGGGTTCATGTGTTTCCTTCGATTCCCGCCGGATGTATTGGACTCCGACACGGTGCATTTACGGCGGCGGCGGATGATTTAGAAATTACCATTATTGGAGAATCGGGTCATGGGGGGCGACCCCATGAAGCTAAGGATGCGATTTGGATTGCGGCACAGGTGATTACGACGTTACAGCAAGCTATTAGTCGCACCCAGAACCCGTTAAGACCTGTGGTTTTAAGTATTGGTCAAATCATGGGGGGACGAGCGCCCAATGTGATTGCGGAACAAGTTAGATTATTAGGAACGGTGCGATCGCTTCATCCTGAAACTCACGAAATGTTACCGACTTGGATTGAACAAATTGTCGCGAATGTCTGCCAAATGTACGGCGCCAATTATGAGTTAACTTATCGTCGGGGTGTACCATCGGTTCAGAATGATTCAACGTTAACGCTATTAGTTGAAGAAGCGGTTAGAGAAGCATTTGGCAGTCAATCGATTCAAATTTTACCTGAACCGTCGTTAGGTGCGGAGGATTTTTCGGTTTATTTAGATTATGCCCCAGGAACCATGTTCCGCTTAGGCGTGGGACACCCCGATAAACATAATTATCCCTTACATCATCCTAAGTTTGAAATTAATGAATCAGCGTTGATTACTGGTGTTGTTACCTTAGCTTATTCCGCTTATAAATATTGGCAAAAAGAATTAGGGTGATGACCATTTTAATCATCCCTCGTTCCCAGGCTAGAGCCTGGGAATGCGATGGTGAGGCTCTGCCTCTTTCTATTCTTAATTGATGATAGAGACACTTTAAGAGCATTTTTAAGTATAATCTAAAAACAATATATCATGATGGGCAGAGCCCATCCTACGTTTTATTCAAGAACTTGTAATAATTGAACAATAGTATCTGGGGGAAGTTGGGGGTGGGTATAAGCTAAAAAACGTTCTAATAAAAAGGGGGAAATTTGGGCAAACTTTCCTAAGACAAATGGCAATCCTCCTGGTTTTTTACTCAGATATAGATTCGACGCTATTAGGTGAACATGAACACCGGAATTTAACGCTAAATCATATAAATAATGATGACTTAACATTTCTTCTAATGCCACAACGGGGGTGCGAGGATTAGTGACTAAATTTGCCCAAGCTTTCCAATGATTTGGTTTTCCTAGCCATTCTAGCAGCAATTCCGGGGTTTGAGGATGACTCGCTAACCATTTTCGATAATCATAACTATCATCATATTCCGTAACGCGACGTTGATATTCTTGAATTGCATTCTCAACGGGAGTATTCGGATAAAAGGGAATTCCATAACACATTCGACTTTCTTCATCCGTCACCCATTCTTCTAAAAGTTCCACCGGAAGATTCGGATTTTCACCAACATGATGACATATTTCCTGATTCTTATCTTGAACGAGTTGAATTAAGATTTTAACCGGAGTTTCAACATTTTTAGCAACTGCACAACGAACTTCAATACGGTTATCTTCTGCCAATTGTGCTAATAATTCGATAGGACTCTTCAAACTTTTCGCCACTTCAACCCGAACTACAACACTGCTATCGTCAGCTAGCTGAATTAATAACTTAACTGGAACTTTAGGATTTTTGACGATACTGGCTCTCACTTCTTCATCATCGGATTGAGCCATTTTTTCTAATAATTCAATCGAAATATAAGGAGATTGAACGACATCTGAAGGTTGTCCCATATAATCTAACTCCCCATCAATATAACTTTCCAATGTCTCTTGATAAATTTGGGGAGAAAACAACGCTAATGGAAAATCAAAGGGAATTGCACGCCAGAGAAATCGGTCAATAAATTCTTGATGAATTAATCTAATTTGGGAGAGAAGCCTAAAATACTCTACATTTTCGATTGTATTTTTAGGTTGATGCGATCGAATAATATGCCAAATCATTTGATCCAATGTATCAACAGGATTTTCATCATTCATGGCAGCAATTACATTCAATAATTAAAATAGAAATTAAGCCTAAAACTGCTTCATCTTGGGAAAATTCATGAGGTTTGATGAGGGGGTTAACACAGGCAGAATTAATGCGTAATCTTCCTTCAGAATTAAAGTGAAACTCTTCTGAGCTTAATCCCCAGGATAGCAACTTTTTAGATAGTTCTTCAATCATAACTTCTCTGACATTTTTTACCTGTGGACTTAAACAATCTGGATGCTCAAATAACCAATAACTGATTTGAGGGGAAGTATGAA
>JBMDYE010000211.1:0-5371 GCA_048595135.1 Planktothrix sp.
ATGCTTTGTGAACGCGACTTTTTCCAAGCCGCCTGGGAAGGAACAGTAATCAGTAATCAGTAATTAGTCAAGAGTTGAGAGTTCACGGGTTTCAAGGTTCAACCCGGAAACCCGTTTTTAAAGGCAAAGCCCTTGTTAATCGTCACCGCAGGCGGAGCCTATAATAACACATTGCGAGCTTGAACAAACGTAACGAGAAAAAACTAAAAACTCACAACTAATAACTCCTCACTGATTACTGATTACTGATTACTGATTACTGATTACTGATTTTCTCTCCTGCGGCGGCATCTAAGAGCCACCAGAGTTCACCTTGGGGTTGAATGAAGCGACTGGGATACATCATTGCATCGGCTTCGGGTGCAAAAACTTGTGCTAAGGCGGGTTGTTTATTTTCACCAGTTACTAGGAATAAAACCGCACGCGCTTGATTAATTAAAGGAATCGTAAATGTAATTCGAGGTTGACCGTCTTTATTGCCAACAGTAATTAAGCGATCGCAAACATTTAAAGCATCAGTATTAGGGAATAAAGAAGCGGTATGTGCATCATCTCCCATTCCTAATAAAATCACATCAAAGGCTGGAAATTCACCCGATTTAACTTGAAAAAATTCTGCTAATTCGGTATTGTATTGTTCCGCATCAGCAGCAGGATTATTAGCACTTGTAGGGACAGGATGAATATTAGCCGGAGGGAAGTTGACCCGATTTAACCAAGCTTCACGCGCCATCCGTTCATTACTATCAGGATGATCCGATGGAACATAGCGTTCATCCCCCCAAAATACATGAATTTGCTCACTCGGTAAATCTTGAGCCGCTAACGCTTCATAGAGGGGTTTAGGAGTGCTTCCTCCCGCTAAGGCGATGGTAAATTTTTGACGCTGGGCGATCGCCTGTGGAATTTTTGGTAAAATAATCTCTAAAGCTCGTTGAATTAATTCATCGCGATTCGTTAAAATTTCTATATTTTTTTGCATATTGTTACTTAGCCTCTCAACTCAGATTCAGTTATTGGTTAGAATAATATTATGGGCTTTTCACCAATCGGAGTTAAGCTTGAAACAATTCTATCGATGGGGTGAAAATTCCTCCTTGCCAAATTGGCATTGACTGTAAATCTCAGTTCCCTCGTTACCAGCACAACGCTGTGATCAAGCTATGTCAATTCATAAACGGCTTCCTGAATCAATTCGCTCGTGGAGCGAACAATTGCAGTTTCTCCGCCAACCTCGGGTTTGGGGGTCTATTAGCGTTCTGGCAATTGTGGGAATTTTCTTTTGGCAGTTCTCTGAGAACCCTGAATTGTTTAGTTTAGATCAACAAACAATCTTTGACAGCGAAAACCCAGCCAGTGTATTAACCCCAGAAGAACAGTCCATTGCCGCAGACATTGACAGTTCTGAATTTTTGGTCAAAGAGCTCAAGAATAATAATACAGAAATCGTCCCCGTCAACCCGATGATTCAGGTTGAAACCAATTTACTCAAACAAGCGAACTCCGCCTCTGAAGCACAGGTTCCCTCCTCTGAGTCTAATCCGTTTTTAGAGATCTTACCGATTCCCTCAAATCCATCCCAGCCGAAAAACAATACTTCCTTATCTGCTTCTGACTCCCTTAAATCCTCCTTGGGTACAACGTCATCCCTTCCTAGTTCCAATCCCAACACAAATCTGTTAGGTTCGTCTGCTGAAGCAACCGCCGAGACTTCTCCGCCTGTAAGTCCCCTCCAACAGGCGATGCAGCAATATTTACAAAACAAATCGGCGACCTCGACCAACGCAACCGAAACCACCGGAAACACAACGAACCCTTCAGCAAACACCACAACGCCGTCTAGTCTTTCTCCAAATTCCCTGATTAACCCCTCTCAAGCGTTGAATGGGACATCCGGTTTGGTGATGAATGCTACTCCCTTTAATTCCAGTCCCACCATTACAGGACAGCTTCCTCTACCTCAATCCAATTGGACTGTTCCCAGAACTAACCCGAACCTTGTTCCTGGTACAGTCCCCACTCCGGTTCCTAACCCCTATCAAACCAATACCACCCTTCCCCCTGCGGTTCCCCCTGTTCCAACGGCTGTCCCTGGGGGACAATACTCTAACTTAAATCTCTATCCCAATACTAACCCCGCTTATCCGAATCCGAATTTGAATAACGTTCCGTCCTATTCGGGTTATCCCACGAATACTTCCCCCGGTTACACAACGGTTCAGCCTGTCCAACCGAGTACCTACATGACTCCTAGTAATATGAATCCTAATTTGCAACCGAGTCAACTGGCTCAACCTCAAACTCCGTATTCTGTCCCCAACCGCATCCCCGGTTCCTATATTGGCGGCGGCAGAATTAATACCTTTGCAAACCCTTAGAAAGAGAGCAGGGGGAGCAGAGGGAGCAGAGGGAGCAGGGGAAGAAGTTTATTGCCCATTGCCAGAGTGCCTATTCCCTATTCCCTATTTCTATTTTGAAGTTCTAACTAATAGAAATCCGGCAATTCCTAGACAGACAAATGTGGGAAGCCAAGCGGCGATAAAGGGGGTTAAAATTTGTTTTTGTCCCAAGGCTCCGGTAATAAACGAAAACAAATAATAGCCAAAAATAACCATAACGCTAATGCCAAAACTGGTGGCTTTATTGGTGCGTTGGGGTTGACAGCCTAATGCGACACCAAGCAATGCAAAGACCATACAGGAGAAGGGGAGGGCGTATTTTTGCTGAATTCTAACTTTCGTTTTAACGACTCGTTGTTCATCGCCACTTAATCTCATCAGTTTGAGATATTCTTGCGCTTGAGCAATATTCATTTCATCAAAATCACGCTTTTTCGTGGCTAAATCTAGAGGAGTTTTAGAGAGTTGGAGTTGTTTATGATCAAAGCGAAGAATATGCCGATAGGAACCATCAGGGTCAACAATATAAACCATTCCATTGAAAAAATCCCAGGTATTTTGACCATAGTTCCAAGTGGCTGATTTAGAGGAAACAATTTGAGTAATTTCAGATTGAGAGAAATCTAAAATTGTCACCCCTAACATTTCTCCTTGATCAAATTTTTCCGCATAAAATAGCCGCATTAAACGATTAACTCTACCCTCGCTCCCGGGAACCTTGACTTTTTCATATTCAGGATAAAAAATATTATCTTCTTGAATCGGCAATTGCCCTTTATTTAACGCTTCATCGTAGGTAATCGCAGCTTGATAGTTGGCAGCGGGAACAATAATTTCATTAAACGCAAAGGTTAAACCCGTAATGAAAATACTTAAAATTACCGTCGGAATCACTAAGCGATAAACACTAATTCCACAACTTCGTAGCGCAATTAATTCACTATCACTCGATAAACGACCAAACACCATTAAGGTGCTTAAAATCATCGACATGGGAAATGCCAAAACAATAAATTCTGGCATTTTTAATAGAAAAATCCTAACGGCAATCCCAACGTCCATTCCTGACTCAGCCACTTGTCGCACCAAGTCAAACACCGTTCCGACGGTTAACGCCACTGAACTAAATAACCCCACCCCAAACAGAAAGGGGATAATCAGTTCTTGGAGAATATAGCGGTCTAAGATAGAAATCGGGAACGGAATCACGCTGGAAAGACTGAATGGCTTAGAAACACTAATTTTCATAATTGGAAATTGTCCCCTAAGTAATATTGCCGCACTAGGGGATTATTGTAGAGTTCTTCCGCCGTACCTGACGCAAAGATTTGTCCATCCCGCATAATATAAGCTCGATCTGTAATTGCTAACGTTTCTCTAACGTTATGATCAGTAATCAGGATTCCCATATTATGCTTTCGCAATTGGGCAACAATCCCTTGAATTTCTGAAACGGCGATCGGGTCAACCCCTGCAAAGGGTTCATCTAAGAGTAAAAAGTTCGGGAGTTCCATTCCGGCGGCTAACGCACGGGCTAGTTCTGTCCGTCGTCGTTCTCCACCAGACACTTGATTTCCCAAGGTATTCGCAACTTTTTCTAAACGAAAATCCCGCAATAGGGCTTTCAGTCGTTTCTGCCATAAAGGGCGAGGAACTTTGGTTTCTTGCAGCACTAACAAAATATTATCCTGAACGCTTAAATGACGAAAAATGCTGGCTTCCTGGGGTAAATAACCAATCCCGAGTCGCGCCCGTTTATGAATGGGTAAATTGGTAATATCGAGTTCATTCAGGTAAACATTCCCCTGAGTCGGCTTTTCTAAGCCGGTGGCGATATAGAACGTCGTGGTTTTTCCTGCTCCATTTGGCCCCAATAATCCAACAATTTCCCCTTGAGCAACGGACAGATTCACACGGCTTACAATATTTCGTTTGCCGTAGGATTTGTGAATATTCTCCAAAACAATTTTCATCATGAATATAAGAAGTCAGGAGTCAGGAGTCAGGAGTCAGCAATCAATAATCAGTAATTTCGTAGGATGGGCTGCGCCCATCAAACCCTTTTTGCAGGTTCCGCCGTAGGCAATGACTAAGAAGGCTCTGCCTTGAAGAATAGCTTTCAAAGTTCAACCTTGAAACTAGCGAAAAGCGATTGATGGGCGCAGCCCATCCTACAAAATTACTTACTAATTATTGGGAGAACTTAAGGGGGTTTTGAAGGCGGGTTTAGGATTAAAGGGTTCAACAGTGGCATTTTTGGGGCTGGCAGTTTCATCAGGCACTAAATACATCGATTCCACCTGTTGACCTCCTTGGGGTAAGGCAATAAAACGCCCTTCATCAATTAAATAGGTGACGGTTTCGCCCCGAATGGTGTTACCTTCTTGTAAAACAAACACATTTCCACTTAAAACAATCCGGCGCTCGCGGCTAAAATACTGAGCTTGGGCGGCGGTGGCTTGAATACTTCGGGCTGGATAGTTAATTTGAACATTGCCTCTGGCGGTGACAATTCCAGTTCTGGCATCGGCTTCTTGAATATCGGAACGCACCGTCATCGAACGCCCAACGGCATTATTTTTAGCAGCCGGAGCGTTTTGTGCATAGGTGGGGGAAGAATGAACCAGGGTTTCCGTTAGAACACTACTGACTAACGTGATCGGTAACAATAGTGCCAGTCCCCAGCGCAGCGTTATTAAATTCAGTCGTTTGGCAATCAGCATTATGATGTCTGAACTCGAAAAAAATAATTAGATGATCAAATGAAGCAATTAAGGTTCCACCCCAATATAACTTTCCTCAGCCTATATCCCCATTTTACAGTCAGGAGGCAGGAGGAGGACAAGAGGACTAAGGGACAAGGGGACTAAGGGACAAGGGGAGAAATTCCTTACTGATTACTGGTTACTGTTTACTGGTTACTGGTTACTGGTTACTGGTGACTGATTACTGATTACTGATTACTGATTACT
>JBMDYE010000212.1:0-9705 GCA_048595135.1 Planktothrix sp.
TCCCCTGCTCCCCCTGCTCCCCCTGCTCCCTCCGCTCCCCCTTCCCCTTGTCCCCTTCCCCTTGTCCCCTTGTCTCCTTGTCCCCTTGTACGAATCTACATGAGTTTATTAGCGAAAATTGAGGCAATTTTGTATTTAAAAGGTCAACCCCTGTCGTTAGGGGATTTGGCGGAAATTGCGAAATGCGATCGCGCTGAAGTTGAAGACGCTTTAATTCAACTGATGTCAGACTATGCCCATCGAGATAGTGCCTTAGAAGTTGTAGAAACCGATACAGGATATAGTTTGCAATTGCGCGAAACTTATATGGAACTAATGCAAACCCTCGTTTCTCCCGAATTGGGAGTGGGTGCATTAAGAACCTTAGCCGCCATTGCCCTCAATGGTGGAATTGCTCAAACAGATTTAGTAGAATTAAGGGGGTCTGGTGCTTATCAACACGTCCAAGAACTGGTAGAACTCGGATTCATTCAAAAACGCAAACAAGCCAACGCCCGATCCTACTGGTTACAGGTCACGAAAAAATTCCACCAGTATTTTCAAGTTGATGAACTGCCCAAACAGCTATCTCTGAACCTGTCAGAGAGTTCAGCCGTAGATTCTTCTGCACAGTAACATCAACTCCGATTAAACTAGAAGTAGCGTAAGCCTGACTGAGAGACTCACCTCATGGTTTTTAACCCTGACTTTTTTAAATCTGACGTCCACGAAATGACAGAGAACGCATTGTTAACTTACCTGCAAAACCAAAACCCTGATATCTTAGCGGCAGTTGCTCAGTCTGCCAGTCCGGAAATCAAAGAAATCATCAGCCGTAACGTCCAGGGTTTAGTAGGGGTTCTGCCCTCGGAACACTTTGATGTGCATATTACAACCAATCGAGAGAACCTGGCGGGTCTGTTAGCCTCAGCCATGATGACAGGTTACTTTCTCCGCCAAATGGAACAGCGGATGCACCTAGAAGACAACTTATCTCGCACGTCTTCGATTGATCCCAACTAAGACAACCGAAGGCTGATTAATTATTAAATTCCCCACCCAGGGCGGAATCTGGAAACACTGTCGTTTGTAGAATTAAAGATTGGAGTTGTCCCTGACGGTTAATCTCAACTGCCAGTTCCTCTCCGACTGCTTTCATTTCAATTTGTTCTTGGACTTGAGCGGGGGTATTAACCTCAACCCCATCGACTTGCGTGAGAATATCGCCTTTTTGAATCCCAGCTAGAGCAGCCGGAGAACCATCTACAACCCGCACCACAATCACCCCTCGGTCTTGGGTTAAACTCACCTCTAACTGTTGATTCATTTCTTCTTTCACCGTTGGGGTCAGTTCCACCATCTGCACCCCAATATAAGGATGATCGGCTTTTCCTTTTTCAAATAGTTGACTACCAATGCGAATGGCGGTTTCGATAGGAATGGCAAACCCCAACCCCTGAGCATTGGCGCGAATCGCGGTATTAATGCCAATCACATGACCGAGATCGTTTAACAACGGCCCCCCAGAGTTACCGGGATTAATGGCAGCATCGGTTTGAATAAAGCGAACCCGTTTGCCCGGAATCCCCACTTGACTACTAGAACGACCCGTTGCACTAATAATACCAATGGTAACGGTATTATCCAACCCTAACGGATTGCCAATGGCGATCGCCCACTGCCCCGGAACTAAATTCTCCGAGAACCCGATAGGCGCAGTCGGTAAGGCTTTTGTCTCAATCTTCACCGCCGCAATATCCGTCATCGGGTCAACTCCTTTAACCTTGCCTTCAAAAATGCGACCATCTTTAAGGGTGACTTGAACCGTATCCGCCCCATCAACGACGTGAGCATTGGTTAAGATCCGACCATCGGAATGAAGAATAAACCCTGAACCTGTTCCCCGGCGGACGCGATCCTCTGGGGTGGGAATTTGATTGCCAAAGAACCGTTTAAATAAAGGATTTTTGAAGGCATCCGGCACATCTTTGTCAGATTTGCGGGAGGCATCAATCCGAACCACCGCAGGGCCAACAATTTCTGCCGCTTCCGCAATAAAATTAGGGCTACTGCGATCAATGGTTTGTCGTTCTGAAATTAAGGGGGGAGACTCAGGCGCAACTGAACGCACGACAGGAACCGCCGGAGAGGATGTGGTTTGGATATGGGGTTGCCAATGGCGACTTCCTAACCAACCTGCACCACTACCGAGGGATAGTAGGGCGAAATAAACCGTTAATTGCTTAAAAGATAATTCCATTTGAATAGGTACCCTCTGGAGGTAAAGCTTGACATAGGCTCTATCCCCTGATCCCAAGATTAGGATAGGCTGGGATAGGGTAATCTTCCCTCACCCTCTCATCCCTTTGTTCACCATTGGGGGAGGAGTGCTGTTGAATGGCAGCCCAAAATTTAAGGGATCGAGAGAAAATGGGTGGTGTTATAACTGCTCTTTACTTTAATTAGCACATCTTGAACCGGAGAGATTGTGATCTGTGATCCAAGATCAAATTTTTTCAGCTTCTGATGTCAAAATCTAGGGCTGCTAATGAGCCAAACTCAACCGTTTTGAGTTAACGATTCCCTTAAAAACTTATCCTTGAACTGTTGTTCAATTCCCCATTTTTTCAGGAAATTCTCATTAATTTTTATGAAGTTTCACGGTTTAGCAACATCGATTTTAGGGCGTCTGCTGCGGGGAGGATTAGGATTCCTTTGTCTGTTGGGAATGTCCTCCTCCACCCTCAAACCTGTGCAGGCGAATGAAATGATCATCCCAGATCATCAACCCATCTGCCCTCAACCGTTGCTGTCCCGTTTGAAACGTCATCGCATTGCCCCAGGGGAAACCTTAGAGAGTATTGCCCGCCAATATAATTTAATCCCTGCGACCTTAATGGGGATGAACCCGAGTTTACAGCAGGGGAAAGTTCCGGTGGGGGAGGAAATTGTGATTCCTCCTTTCAATGGCATTCAAGTGGAAATTCCCCCCGGTCAAGCTTGGCAAAGCGTGGTTAAAGCCTATGGCGGGCGTCCTGATGTGGCGTTTGAAGTGAATGGTTGCCAAACTCAACCGACTGTATTGTTTATTCCGGGGGTGAATTGGTCGCCCAAGGGGCCTCCTGTTCCGGCCTTAGCGGTATTATCCGGTTATCCCTTACCTCAGCCCGGTTTATTACAATTGGGCTATGGATGGCAGTTAAATCCCGCTATCAATAAAGTCATCTTTCACAGTGGTTTAGATTTGAGTGCAGAAGTCGGCACTCCAGTGTTAGCGGTTGGGGCTGGAAAAATTGCCTTTGCGGGAGAACGGGGTGGCTATGGTCAGTTGGTGGTGGTGAACCATGCGTCCGGGAAACAAACCCGGTATGCCCATTTATCTAATATTGCGGTGCGAGTCGGTCAAACCGTTCAACAGGGGGATTTGTTGGGAACCGTTGGAACCACTGGAGCACCGGACAGCAACCAACCCCACCTGCATTTTGAAATTCGCTACAACTCCGATTTAGGATGGATCGCAGAAGATCCAAAACCCTATTTTCCGGTCAGACGATGAATTAAGAATTAAGAATTAAGAATTAAGAATTAAGAATGTAGTAAGCCCTTTAGGGCTTCAAGCAGAAACCTGTTTGAACAGGTAATTTTTACCTATATAGTAGTCATCTAAAGATGACTTTAGCTTTAAGCCCAAAATTGATCAGGGCAAATCAAAGTTAAGTTAACTAAGTAGGGGGGCATAAATAATGTCAACAAAATAAAGGCTAAAACCTTTATCTTAAGGAACTTATAGTATTTGGTATTTTAACTTTAATTATGGAAATTTCTACGGATCAAGATTGTCCTGGCGATCACTAAAAAAAAAAGACACAAAGGGCTTTTAATTCTTAATTCTTAATTCTTAATTCTGATCCTTCGCTCCGCTCAGGACGCTACGCGATTCTTAATTCTTAATTCTTAATTCTTAATTCTACGCAAAAATGTATTGACCACTGTTGAAATTGGTCGAGATGTCTCCTTGGACAATGGCAAATAATTGTTGGGAACCATCTAAGGCTAAACGATAAACGGCAACGCCATCGGGGAAACCTGCGGGGGGAACATTGAGAGCGTATAAATCGGGACTTCCTGGCAGTACCAGTTTATCTTCATTGCCGTTAAAGTCGGTAATGAGGCTATAGCCCACTTCACTGTCGCTAAAGCCGAATAAAGTATCGTTTCCGCGATCGCCGATCAGTAAGTCATTCCCGGTGCCACCAATCAGACTATCATTGCCTTGACCGCCAAACAGGACATCATTACCTCCATCTCCATGGAGGGTATCTTCCCCTTGGTTGCCATAGAGGATATCTCGTTCTGTTCCCGAATAAACAATATCGAGACCCACATCTCCAAACAAGGTATCTGTTCCCGTATTGCCGATCAATGTATCATTTCCTTGTCCGGCAAACAGCAAATCATCCCCAGTTTGTCCGACTAGAAAGTCATCTTGTTGGAAACTGGAAATGGTGTCATTTTCACCGCGACCGACGATGACATCAGGATTATTGGTTCCCTCTAAAGTATCGGCTAGGTTCGTGCCAAATATAGAGGTGGCGGGGGTTAAGGGGGGAACTTCATCTCCATTCCGACGCAGGAAAAACACATCCGGGCCAGCACCGCCAATTAAAGTATCCACTTCTCCCAGAAAACCAGCAGGGACGACTTCAAAAGCTTCTCTCTCCGGTAGACTTAAATTTGATGATGTAATGGGTGTTGTGTGTGACATGGGATAATCGAATAATAAAGTGATCAGTGTTCTAACAATTCAATCAACCGCTTCAAAGGCTCACCATGAATTGTTTATCGGTTCAAAGGTTCTGTGATCTTCTTGTTAAACAAGTTGTTGCAAAGAATTCACTGTCGTTACACTACAGAATCAGGACAATTTTTCCAATTCTTTAGTTATATTTTGTAAAAATTGTTGAGCTTGTTAATCAGTGTTTGACTCTTGTGTTAAAATTTGTGTAGAAAAATTAGCTCAACTGACAGCTTGGTTGATCAGAAAAATCAAGGTTAACCCGCTTTACAATTTTTCATTAAACGTTCTAAAGTGGCTGCTTCAAAAACCCATTCCAAGCCTTGGCTATTGATGGCTTTAATTAAAATAATGTCTTGTTGATCAAGGTTGGTTAAAGGCAGTTGATAAGACCAGGAAAATTGCTGTTCGGGGTGAGAAGGTAGAGGAGCGGATAAAGCGTTATCAAACCATTGATTATTAACAAAAATTAAAATTCCTTCTAATTGACTATTGGGGTTAATCTCTGAAACCCATCCCTTTAACAAAAGCGTCCCCTCCGGCGTTAATTCGTACTGTTCAATTCGTCCTTGGGGATGGTGGCAAAAGTTCAGGGACGCGAGCTCCGGTTGAGGGTGGCGAGTGACACAATATAAATCTTGATAGCGACAAATTCCTTTGGGAATGCGAAAATAACAGGCTTCTGCTTGACTCACGGTTTGAAGAACATTTTTAACAAATTCCTCTCCGACATAGGTGGTTCCATATTCATTGACATCGAGGGTACGACTTTCACTATCGGGAATAAATAATAGGTCTGATGATGAAATCATTAAATGTTCAGGAAGTAAGGCGCGATCGTGAACACTAAACAATAAGATGCCTTGGGGAGATAATAAAGAATAAAGTTTTTGCATCCAACTAAAAAACGTTTTTTCAGGAAGATGACTAAAAAAAGAACAAGCTAAAATACAATCAAATTGTTGAGAAATTGGATAATCTTCTGGATAAGTGGTGGAGACAATACCCTGCACGCCGAATTGTTGTAGTTGGAATTGAACCGCCTCGGCATAAATATCAGAAATCCAAATGTTTTCCGGGGGAATTTCTTGAGTTAAAAACCGAATAAACCGTCCGTAACCACTGGCAAAATCTAAAAATGAAGTAATTTCCCTTAAATCGGAAAAGTGACAGTTTAGAACTTGTAAAACGGCATCTAAAATTCTTCGGCCATTAAAATAGTACCGCAGACAAGCTTGATCTGGGTTGCCTTGATTGGCTAAGGCGAATAAATACATTTCATCTTGATCAGAAATAACGGAATTAAAGGTTTGGGGAGATTTAACTTGATCTTCAATAAAGGTTTTTAAAGCTAAATTTTGTTTTGTTAGATTAATGAGGTGCATGGAACAATTTTTTAACGTTTAGATAAGGGAAGAGCCATTAAAATCAGCCCTGAGTATACCACGAGGGGGAAAATAAAGCTGCTGAGAAACGAAGTTTCTGTAAGGAACTGCATAAGGGTGATAAAAATTAGCGCCCTAACGGTTAAGATAAGGAAACAATCGTTGTCAAAACTTGTAGGGATGCTATGCGAGTTTACGTGCTGCTGTTCAATGCGGGAACAGAAAACGAGGGAATTCATACAATTCAGATGGGCGATCGCAATAAGGTGCTAATGTTTGAAGAGGAAGATGACGCCACTCGCTTTAGCTTGTTGCTAGAAGCCCAAGATTTCCCTCCTGCCAGTGTTGAAGCTATTGATGAAGAGGAAATCAAGGAATTTTGTAACCAGGTGGGTTATGACTGTGAACTGGTAGCGTCGGGAGAGTTAGCCATTCCTCCTGAACATAATGTTGATAAAACGGACTGGGAAGTGAATCAAGAAAAACCCCAGGAAGAAGAGGAAGAGTCCGACTTTGAGCCGAATCAATTGGATGATATTCGCAAGCGACTGGAAGGGTTATTATAAAACGGGCAGTTATGAAGGATAGGTTAGGTTCAGCATGAAACAGATAGAGTCACGGGGACATTTATTAACGGAACAAATCAACGCCAATAGCCAAAATTTGGATCAATTGACTGCGTTAGAGTTGGTGGATTTGTTTAATTTGGAAGATGCCCAAACGTTACTGGCTGTCGCCCGTTGCCGTGAAGCCATTGCCCAAGCGATTGATATTGCCAGCGACTCGTTACGTCGCGGGGGTAGACTGTTTTATGTCGGGGCGGGAACCAGTGGACGGTTAGGGGTGTTGGATGCGGCGGAATGTCCCCCGACGTTCTGTACTCCTCCTGAATTAGTACAAGGGATTATTGCTGGGGGGGCTGGGGCGTTAGTTCGCAGTTCTGAGGATTTAGAAGATAGTTTAGAAGATGGGGCAACAGCGATTGCGTTGCGACAGATTACCCATTTAGATGTGGTGGTTGGGATAACGGCCGGAGGCACAACTCCCTATGTTTATGGGGCGTTACAGGCGGCGCGACAACGGGGGGCAAAAACCGTGTTTATTGCTTGTGTTCCCGTTGAACAGGTACAGTTTGAAGCGGATGTGGATATTCGGTTATTAGTGGGGCCGGAAATATTAGCAGGTTCGACAAGGTTAAAGTCGGGTACTGTGACGAAAATGGTTTTGAATATGATCTCAACTGGGGTGATGGTGCAGTTGGGAAAAGTGTATGGGAATCGGATGATTGATGTGGCGGTGACGAATCAGAAGTTACGCGATCGCGCGTTAAGAATGATTACGGATTTAACGGGAATTAACCGAGAAGAAGCCGAAATATTATTAGAAAAAAGTGGAAAATCCGTTAAGTTAGCGTTGTTAATGCACTGGACAAATTTAGAACCGGAAGCGGGACAGCAATTGTTAGAGTCAACTCAAGGACATTTGAAAAAAGCATTATTAAGTTATCAAAATCAATAAGAGGAATTTTAGATCAGATAAGGTTTGAAATCTCGTTTATTGTAAGGGCAAGGCGCGCCTCGCCCCTACAGAGAAATTAATATTAAATCTAAAAATGTTTGCTACCTAACGTTAAATTTAACCGGAATTTCAATAATAAATGCTGTTCCTTGCTCCAAGGTGGGTTGACAGTAAAGTTTACCGCCATGCTTTTCTACAATAATTTGATAACTAATCGATAAACCTAGCCCTGTTTCTTTTCTACTGAGTTGATCAGTTAAGTCAGGAAACCAATTAACTGCCATTTCTTTACAGATTTCTAACGCATTATTAGCAATGCTAATTTGAATCCAATTTTCATTAATGAGTTTCGTACTAATTTTAATTTGACTCGGATGATTTTTCATCTCTTCAAAACCCCGTTGTTTATTAGAGTCATCCAAAGCATCAATGGTATAAGAGAGAATACTCATAAAAACTTGATTGACTTGTCCCGCATAACATTCAACTTCCGGCAGTTTTTCGTAATTTTTAATTACGGCGATCGCTGGTTTTTCAGCTTTGGCTTTTAAGCGATAATTGAGAATAGTTAAGGTGCTATCAATTCCATCATGAATATTGACAGGTTTCAATTCGGCTTGATCAACCCGTGAGAAAATTCGCATATACTTAACAATTTCATGAATGCGTTGGGCGCCAACATTCATCGAGTTGAGCAACTTCATTAAATCTTCTTCAATAAAATCTAATTCAACGGTTTCTAATTCAGCTTGAATGCGAGGGGTTGGATGGGGGAAATCTTCTTGATACAGCGTTAAAAGTCCGAACAACTTGTTAATATATTCACTGGCATGAGTTAGATTCCCATAAATAAAATTAACCGGATTATAAATTTCATGGGCAATTCCGGTAACAATTTGTCCTAAACTCGATAATTTTTCGCTCTGAATCAGTTTAAGTTGCATCTGTTGTAACGTCTCATACGCTTGAGATACTTCCGCGACTTTTTGTTCTAGTTGGGTATTTTTTTCCTCTAATGTTTCTGTCAATTCATGTAGTTTTAAATGAAGTTGAACCCGAGCCATCACTTCTTCTTGCTGGAAGGGTTTAGTAATATAATCTACTGCACCCAACGAAAAGCCTTTCAGCTTATTTTCAGTGTCAGAAAGGGCTGTCATAAAAATAATCGGAATCGGCTGAGTTTCAGGATTAGCTTGAAGTTGAGCGCAGGTTTCAAATCCATCCATTTCGGGCATCATCACATCTAATAAAATCAGATCTGGCTGGGCAAATTTCACTCGTTCTAATGCCACTTTTCCTGATTTAGCCACCCAAACTTCATATCCGGCTTGATCTAAAGCATCGGAGAGGACACCTAAATTGGCAGGATTATCATCAACAATCAAAATTGTAGCCGTTGGATTCATAGGTTAAACTTTACTGGTAAGACTGAATAAAGGTAATAATTTTTTCATCTTGAAACTCCTTTGCCATTTGATATAATTGTTGAGCAAAGGGAACATATCGGCGATCTTGCTCTTCGAGTAATGTTGCCTGTTTAATAATGCCCTTAAAATTACCTTTCATCGCTAAATCATAGAACACCGCTAGCCCCTCAGTGGGCGGAGCAACAATCTCAGCATTGTTGAACGGCAAATCAGTTGCCGTTTCAGGTTCTTCATAGATCCATTCTAAATGAAGATGGTTTTGCACTTGTTGGAGTAATTCGGAAGCTTGTACGGGTTTAGGGATAAACGCGTTTCCTCCCGCATCGAGGCTGCGATATTGATCCGCTTCAAAGACGCTGGCGGATGAAACAATCACAATTAATTCCTTGAACAAATCTGAAGTCCGAATTCGCTTGAGCAGTTCAAAACCATCGACTCTGGGCATTAATAAGTCAGTAATCACGAGATCCGGCTGAATCTCGCTAATTTTCTGCCAACCGTCCTCCCCATCAACCGCTTCAAACACATCAAAACCAATGGGACTCAGTAAATTATTAATAACAGAACGATTTTCCCATTTATCATCAACAATTAACACTTT
>JBMDYE010000213.1:0-3372 GCA_048595135.1 Planktothrix sp.
TGTTACTCCTGCGGTGTGGATCTTGATCCAAAAACTGCTAAATGGAAAGTAGCTCGATTTATGTTTGAGCGACCTTCCCAACGTCGTCAATCTTCTGCTAGTGAAGATAGACCTCATATCTGTGCATCTTGTTCAATTTTAGCCTTTGCTTGTCCTCTGAAAGTCACGGATGAAAGTATTATTATTCAACTTAATTCCGTTGATGATAGTCCTCAAAATCAAAGTAAAATTAAGGACTATATTAGGATGCTGACGAATAAAGAGCTAAATTTAAGCGCGGGTCGGTATCTAATTTTAAGTTCAGAACGAACACTAAAAGGTGATTCGGCTTCCCAAAAATTAGGTCAAGTTCAATATGCTTTAGCTAAGGTAGCTTCGCTTTTCCCAGGAGAAGTTTTATCTGATTTTAAAATTTCACTCCTAATTCAAGGAAGCGAACCTATCGAATTAGCGAACAGACACTTAATTTTGATTAAAGGATTAATAGGATGCTATCAACAGTCTATTATCACCTCAGAGCAAGAAGTCAATCTGAAACTGGGTGATGCTATCCGATATGCAGAACAGGATTTACCCTTTTTAGCCTGTTATACATTAACTCGAAATTCTAAATTTTCTGATCCTTTCAGTTTAGAAAAAATTCTAGACAGGTATTGGAAAGCCACCCCAAAAAAGAGCAAAACTAAAGGAGGTAACATGAACTCAGAAAGTCAACTTTCAAAACGATCTCAATTATATGAAGATGTTGCTGCATTAACAGGTTTAACTTATGCTTTTGCTCAGTCTATTGAAGAGATAGTCACAAGAGCAAAAGGTAAGGAGGATGCAGAACGAGAAGTTAGTAAGTTAATTGAAAAAGTTGATAATGCTGTTACGTTTTGTTATTACGCCACATTAGGAGATCAAACAAAAACAAAGGTTTCAGCAAGATTATGGCGCAATTCTGACAATTATTTCATCTATGATCAAACTAAAATTTTTCTAGAAACAAAATTAAAGCTTTTAGATCGAGAACAAGAAGATGACTCTCATCGAGTTTGGCTTCAACTTTATGATGTAGATGTGCTAAACGCTTACAACTACTTGGCTAAACAAGATTATGCTCAAGAAAAGGATTGGAAAGAATTAACCTATCATCTCAAACTTTCCCTCTATACCCGCTTTCCTGAATTAGTTAGAAAACTTAAATCTACAAGTGAGAAATAATTATGGCAACTGGACTTTCTGAAGACAAAAAAAATCCTCGTCTGCACTTTGATATTTATGCAATTCTTGAAGGTTCTCAAGAACTGTATCTAGGTCATGAAGTGCAAGTTAACGTTAACTTAGTTGAAATCGTTAAACTAACAACTAAGGAAGGTCACTCAATAGAAAAATGTTATATTTCTCCAACTAAACGGAGAGGCGTAGAACGACGTTGTTTGATTTGGGCTCCTGTAAACAGTGGTGTTTTGTTAGGAGATAAACGAAATTGCGGCATTCCTGACACTTGCGCTCAACCTGATTGCCCCATTTGTGCTTCTTATGGTGGTTTAATTGCGGGCAAAAAAACCCTCATTGGTCGAGTTACACATGGGGGTGGCGTTGCTATTCAAGGAATTTACCCAGAAGAGAAACAAAGAGCAATGCACCCTTCCCGACTCGTTAATCAAAAAGAAGAAACTCCTATTCCTTTTAAACGCCAATACAACCAACCTGGGATTTTATACCCTGTTTATAACCATGCTTTGAGTGTTACTGATTTAGAATTTTCTGCGGTTTGTTATGCCTTTTTAGATGCACTTCCCCGCATTGGTTCTGGAAATCCTAAAGGTGTTGCGATCGCAGAATCCAAAGATCAAATGCCTCTGTTAGTTGTAGATCGATATTTAGTGCCAAAAGGCAAACGTCCAGTTATTTCTCCTTCCGTTACTAATCCAGAATTAGCCATCGAAGAATTTATCCGATTTGCTCGTACTCCAGAAACCAATACTGATTATATTCAACTCCCTCATTTTGAGCGTTGGATTGGTAATCAAGCGCTAGAAAAACTCCAAGAGTATTCCTCTAATTTTGTTGAAACTGTTCTACAGGCAAACTAATCATGTACTGCCTTGAATTTAAAATTAAACCCACCGCAGCAATGACATTTCGCATTCTGCCTGGGTCAATTCTCAACATTGCCACCTATCCCTTTGTTCCACCCACAACGTTATCAGGATTCCTGCGAAGGTTAGCAATGCTCAGTGTGGAATTAGACATTCCTGAAACTCGAATTAACAAAGATAATCCCCCTATTTATGCGTTGCCACCTCGCTATTTAGCTTTAGGTGCATATCCAGTTAATACTTGCTGTGGTGTGCATCGAACCTACCGTAAAGGGATGCGAGAATTTAATCATGATTCATTTTCCAGACTTTACCAAGATGACGATAAAGCTAACTTTCAACTGCATACTTGGGAATATTTCATTGCAGAAGAATTAGTGGGCTATGTTGTCACTGAATCTTCACAAGGGTTAGAACATTTTCTACAATTAGGAGATTATGGTTGTAAATTGGGAAAAGAAGGATATGCTTTTATTTCGGCAGTTAAACAACATCAATTAGAACAAAGAACTGTTGCCGCTTATCCCTCAACAATTTTGCCGATGGAAACCCTATTAGAAAACGGTCAATTTACCGGAGGATGTGACATTTATAATCTTTACCGTTATCAGTGGTTATCCCGTCTTCGTAGCGATTCTGATCGAGAAGGACTATTAGATAATACACCAACACCCATAGAAGGTTTTGTTCCCTTTGTTGCTGCTTATTTTTCTCAAAAAAGTAACTATCCCCCTGAACTTGACTACTATACCAACGGGGAAATTTATATTCCTGCATCTCTGATTAACTTACTACAAGGATAAATGTATGGAGAAGCCAGAACGTCAGCCTCCGTTTAATTTTGGTCGTGTCTTTTTCCCAGGAGAACCAACCCCTACACCCCAAGAAATTCGATTTCAACCCCTGGGTAATCATGTAGGGAATGTAATTAAGCTTGTGAAATATTGGGATTTTCCTGATCTCAGTTCATTTGAACGAGTTCTAGAAGCTGCAAAAATTCATGATCAAGGCAAACCTCAAAAATTTGAAATTAAAGTAGAAATAACACCCAAAGGAGAGTTTAAAAAATATATTTACTCTTTCCGAGGACATCGTTTTCTTGCTGATAGCAAAGATCTTTGGGCAAAAACATTAGCAATTGGACACCATGATTTTTCGGTCAGAGAGATTTGTAAAGATGCTTACACCCTTAAAAAAGAGTCTGAATATGCTCAACTTTTAGCTCAAAATCCCCTTGCATACGCTCAGGAACTCTACATCTTAGAAATGTGTGATCAAATAGAAG
>JBMDYE010000214.1:0-20503 GCA_048595135.1 Planktothrix sp.
CAAACCGCTAATTCTGTTTTATCAATTCCAGCCAATGCTGTGGTTGAGATGAATGGAAAATCGTTAGTTTATGTGCAGAATGGACAAAGTTATGCTCCGGTTGAAGTGATGTTAGGAGAAACTTTTAATCATCGAGTTGAAGTTAAAAAAGGATTATTTGAAGGGGATCAAGTGGTTTCTCAAGGGGCGATGCAGCTTTATGCTCAATCCTTACGCGGTGGCAATCAAAAAGCAGCAGAAACTAATCAAAATAAACCGAAAGAATCCTTAAATTTACAACAAATTTCTTCATCTATACCCCCTTGGTTAATTTTACCTGTTGGGGGTGCGATCGTCTTTGGTTCTTTTTGGTTAGGTCGAAAAACTAAACCCCAAATGCAATCCGAATATATCCCCCAGTTTCCCAGTTACGAAAGGAAAGAGTTACCGGAAGAATATATTGGTAAATTTTGTGAACGTCCGATTATTTCTGATCAAAAACGTTCTTAGTTAACTTTAATTCATTATTACAAATTTAATTTTTTCTATTAAAACGTTATGTGGGTGGGGAAACCCCGCCCCTACCTCAAACAAGATGTTAAGTACCTTTATTCGCTGGTCAATACAACGCCGATGGCTGGTTATTTTAGCCGCTTTTTTGATCACAATTTGGATTATTAGAGTCGCTTCTCAAATGCCTGTGGATGTGTTTCCAAGTTTCGCACCACCCCAGGTAGAAATTCAAACGGAAGCACCAGGACTTGCACCGGAAGAAGTAGAATCTCTCGTGACTTTACCCATTGAAAGTGCTATTAATGGAACCCCAGGAGTCACCGATGTTCGCTCTGCTTCAGCGGTGGGATTATCCGTTGTTAAAGTGATTTTTAACTGGGGGACGGATATTTATCAAGCGCGACAATTGGTAACAGAACGCTTACAACAAGCCCAAGAAAAGCTTCCTGATGGTGTTGAATCTCCCCAACTTTCTCCTATTAGTTCCCCCATTAGTACCGTTGTTCAATATGCTTTTACGTTAACGAATCCTACTCAATCTAATATTAATTTAATGGAAGTGAGGAGAATCGTAGATTGGCAAGTCACCAACCGTTTATTAGCAGTTTCTGGGGTATCTCAAGTTATTGCTTATGGGGGAGATATCCGCCAATATCAAGTATTAGTTGATCCGGTGAAATTAAAAGCATTTGATGTTTCCTTACAAGACGTTACCGAAGCAACAGAACAAGCAAATATTAACGCCCCAGGCGGATTTTTAACCAATCCAGATCAAGAATTATTAATCCGAGGTGTGGGTAGAATTGAATCCATTGAAGATTTACAAAATTCTGTGATTACGGCAAGACATGGCACTCCGATTCGCTTAAAAGATGTGGCGGAAGTGAAGATGGGAGCCGCTTTAAAACGGGGGGATGGATGGTTAAATGGGAAACCTGCTGTGGTGGTTTTAATTAATAAACAACCCTTAGCGGATACGCCAACCGTAACGCGAAATATTGAAGCGGCAATGGAAGAAGTTAAAGCGGGTTTACCTGCGGATGTTCAAGTGGATGTAACGTTTAGACAGGAAGATTTTATTGATGCTTCGATTAAGAATGTTCGAGCCGCCTTAATTGAAGGAGGGATTATTGTTGCTTTAATTTTAATTCCATTTTTAATGAATTGGCGAGCGCTCGTTGTTAGTTTAACGGCTCTGCCTTTATCGTTATTATTAGGATTATTAGGGTTAAATTTTTTAGGGTTAGGATTAAATACAATGACCTTGGGCGGGTTAGCCGTTGCCATTGGAAATGCGGTGGATGATGCGATTGTGGATGCGGAAAATGTCTATCGATGTTTACGAGAAAATCGCCTGTCTGACCATCCTAAACCCGCCTTAGAAGTGGTATTTGAAGGATGTCAAGAAGTTAGAGATTCATTATTTGGCGCAACCTTAATTACAGGGTTAGTGTTTTCTCCGGTTTTGGCATTAGAAGGGGTAGAAGGTCGGATTTTTACCCCGATGGGAATTGCTTATTTAGTCGTGGTTTTAACATCAGGATTAACCGCTTTAACGGTAACGCCAGCTTTGTGTGCAATTTTATTACCGAAAAGTCGATTACCCGCAGAAGAAACGCCAGTGGCGCGATTTTTTAAGCGAATTTATCAAAAAATTATCAAAGTTTCGATGGGTTCTTCTTCGTTAATTTTAGCGATCGCTCTTGCGAGTTTAATGGCAGCAATTATTATTCTTCCTAACTTAGGACGGGTGTTTTTACCAGAGTTTCAAGAACGTTCTTTAGTCAATACGTTAACTTTGTATCCTGGGGTTTCTTTAGACGCAACAAATAGGGCGGGTTTTGCCATGCAAGAAGCCCTTAAAGATGATCCGAGATTTGATTATATTCAACTGCGTTCAGGACGGGCGCCAGGAGATGCGGATGCGGCGGGGGTTAATGCAGCCCATTTAGATGTGGAATTAAGCGAAGAAGGTATTAAAAATCGCGAAGAAAGTATTGAAAAAATTAGAGAAGAATTTGCTAAATTACCAGGAGTTGCACCCAATATTGGCGGGTTTATTTCTCACCGCATGGATGAAGTGTTATCGGGAGTGAGAAGTGCGATCGCCATTAAAATATTTGGCCCTAATTTAGAAGAATTACGACGGTTAGGAAAACAAGTTGAAGAGATTACCCAAACCGTCGAAGGTGTTGTTGATTTACAATTAGAACCTCAAGTTCCGATTAAACAAATTCAGATCCAATTTGATCGCCAACAAGCGGGACGTTATGGGTTAACAGTAGGAACAATTTCTAACTTAATTGAAACCGCTTTAAATGGTCGAGTAGTTTCTCAAGTGTTAGAACAACAACAAACCTTTGATTTATTAGTTTGGCTGCAAGAAAGTTATCGAAACAACTTAGAAACTATTGGTAACTTATTAATTGATACGCCAACGGGTCAAAAAATCCCGTTAGCACAAGTGGCAACCATTAACTATGGTACAGGCCCGAATACGATTAACCGTGAAAATGTTTCTCGTTTAATTGTGGTTTCTGCTAATGCTTCCGGTCGGGATTTACGGTCAATTGTGAATGAAATTCAAGTCAAGGTTAAACAGCAAGTGCAACTTCCCGCAGGTTATTTTATTCAATATGGGGGACAATTTGAATCGGAACAACGGGCAACTCAAAATATTGTTATTTTTAGTATTATTGCCTTTGCCATTATTAGTGTTTTAATGTATTTATCTGTTAAATCGATTCCTTCTACTGCCATGATTATGATTAATTTACCGTTAGCGTTAGTCGGGGGTGTTATTTCGGTTGCTTTTACCAGTGGAATTATTTCTGTTGCTTCTTTAGTTGGGTTTATTACTTTATTTGGCGTTGCTACTCGCAATGGTTTATTATTAGTAGATAATTACAATAGTAAATTTGCTGAGGGAATGCCGATTCGAGAGGTAATTGTTCAGGGGTCAATGGAACGTTTAAACGCAATTTTAATGACCGCTTTTACCTCAGCCTTGGGATTAGCACCGTTAGTAATAGGAACAGGTGCAGGAAAGGAAATTTTACAACCCTTAGCGATTGTTGTATTAGGAGGATTATTCACCTCAACCTTATTAACTTTAGTGGTGATTCCGGCTTTATATGCTCAGTTTGGTAAAATTTTACTGCCCAAACCTCAACCTAATCTTTATCTTTCAAATGCTTCTGAAGAAGTTAGAGTTTAACGTTAAAAGGTAAAACCCTAGAAACCGGGTTTTTCACGGAAATTTTGCAGACTAAATCTAAATTTTTTGTTTAAAAACCCGGTTTCTGCGACAGTTAGGGTTCAAATTATTACTGAAAAGGAGTGTTTAAAATTATGAACATTTTACAATCTAGTTTAATTAGTTTAAGCGGTTTAGGATTGTTATTTTTAGTGGCTTGTAGCAACAGTCCAACGGCTACAAATTCCCCCCAACCAACGACACCAACGGTAAGTTCTCTTCCTCCTTCCCCCACCGCAGCAGAAACCCCAGCAACCGACCATTCCGCACCGAATAAAGGCGGTCAAGTTGTGGAAGCCGGAAAATATCATTTAGAGTTAGTAGCTTTACCGGAAACAGGTGGAACTCATCTTGATTTTTATCTATTAAGTGGCGATAGTCATCAATCAATTGCGGATGCAAAAGTAACGGCTCAAATTGAAACCCCCAATGGGGAACAACAAACATTAGATTTAAGTTATGATGCTCAAGGAGAACATTATGCCGTTTTTCTCCCAGGAGAAACAACCGGAGATTATAAAGTTGCAATTTTAACGGATATTAATGGCGAAAAAGTGAATGGTCGTTTTAATTTTAAACGGTAGTTTTTAGTTGGGTTTTCCTAGTTCCCCGGTTCAACTGGGGAATTTATATTCCATCCTTAAATGTTGGCTACACATCTGTATTGTTTAGAGACAAGCAATGAAGCGTCTCTACGTGGGGTTTAGGAATCATCTGTAGCATCAATTTCATGATTTCATATTAGGGGAACTTTCGATAAATATCCTGACGATGGCGTACCCTTCTAAATTCAATCACTTTTTCTTGACTATCAATTCTGATTCCAACTCTATAAACACCAAAGCGCATCTTATAGTAGTCCTGATATCCTTCTAGTTTTTGAATTTTTCCAAGCGCAAATGGATCAATTTTAATTTCTTCACCAAAAACAATCGCTTCTACCTGTTTTCTCACTTTTTCGGGAAGAATAGCGAGTTCTTTATAAAAAGTTTTAGTGTAACGTAACCGCCAAGTCATGATTTAGCCTCGGCTAAAATTTCTTGATAAGCTTTCCTCCCTTCTTCTTCATCAAAAAATTCATCTTCTTCTACTTCTTCAATGCTCTGGGCTAAGGCATAATCTTCTATAAATTCTAGTAGAGTTTCTGGTGTTGTATCTAATAATTTAGCTAAAGTAAAAATAGAAACTTTTGGCTGATCTTTAAAATAAATTATACCTTTAATGTTGTCTCGTTTAACTAAATCCAAAAAAATTTCCGGTTCTGTTCCTAAAACCTCAGCCGAAGTTTTTAAATCTAAGGTTAAGCAGTTCACGTTTGAGCCTCTATAATTGAAATAAATTTTAGTATTATTATAGAATAATTTTAGCAATTATAGAAAAACCCGCTTGTTTCAAATAGGAGAAGCTTTTTCCTAGTTCCCAGGTTCAACCTGGGAATCTCTTAAGGGAGGCTCTGCCTCCTTTCAACAAAAGACAGAGCCTAAAATAGGGCATTGCTAAAGAGAAATGTAATTACTCTATTATCGGTCAATAAAATGCGCCCAAACATTGCCATCTGGCCCCGCAACTTGATTCATATAACCGTAGGAATAAAGAAGTCTTCGTCCTTCGGTATTAGAATAACCGGTATAGGCATCTCCCCAAGGATCATTAACAATAAATCCCTGGCTATTGTAACCAACAATGGTGAGAATATGACCTGATGGAGTCGTATCAACGCCAACAACAACCGGACGGCGATTAATTAATTCATTTTTAACTTCAGACCAACGGCGACTGGTGCTAAAATTACTCTTAAATCCATAATCACGAATTAATGCCGATAAAACATTATGATCCGTTTGAGAACCTGTCCCGGCATAATTAAAACACCATTGCAATAATTCATCTTCTAATTGTCCGCCCCATTTCGCCCGAATGCCATAGTAATACATCACCATTGCAATAGAAGTGACATTACAAGTAGACCAATAAAAACGCGGATTATCCCGTTGGGAAAAATAAGGAACATTCAATTCCACTTGTGGCGGAAGCGGATTAAAAACTCTTCCCCCCCGTTTAAATTTGACATAACTCGGAAAAACATAACCCGTGTTTCCAAAATTGGGTAATTCTTCCGTTAATGCTACTTTAATATGATTATCTTCAACGCTATAACTATTTACCCCATAAATTCGACCTAATGGTAAAGTTGTGCGTTCAAAATCTTTTAATTGACTTGAATCAAGCGGGTATTTTTTCAACAGTGTTTTTTCGGCAATCGTCATCGTAATGGCATCAGGATCATAAGCAATTTGTTGCCCATCTCGCAATAAACGAACGTGCTGCCAATACACATAACCCACATTGCCAAAACCGGGAATCGATTGTGCTAATGTGACTCGAAAATGACCTTTAATCGGCGCATACCCTTTAATTGCAAAGGTTTGTCCTAACAGTAATTCGGTAACTTGTCGGGTTTCTAAATTAGAAGAATCCACAGGGAGAGCTTTTAATTTGGTGGTTTGTACCACTAACATTTGAGCATTAACATCCGTATCGGGAACCTCCTCTAGGTCAAACCGAAATACTTCATTACCTTTTTTCAGTTCCACATGATCGATATACAAATAACCAAAATTACCAATAGGTGGAATGGCATTTTCTAACACAACTTTTAAATGACCATCCAGTAAACCATATTTAATAATCTTGAAGGTTTGTCCGGCTTTCAAGGCAACTTTTTGTTGTTGAGTTAAGGCATCGGAATCAAAGGGAACAATTTTAAATAAGGTATCTTCCAGAAGTTCTACCGTTAAGGATTCTCCGACGGTCATCGCATTTTCACTCACGGTAATATTAATGACTTGGCTTCCGATCACTTTCCCTTGTTTATCCATTGCTTTCAACCGTAACCACCGATATCCCGCATCACTAAATCCTTTGCTGAGATTCACTTGCCAAATTTCATTTTTCCAATCTAAAACAACATCAAAAGGATAGCGATCTTCTGCTAATAAAGTAATTTCTGCGGTAGTTTTAGCATCAAATACACCTTTCAACACTACGGGAGAATTCACTAAAACTTCCGCTGGCCCCTCATAGGTTAAGGTTTTATTAAGGGTTAAGGGAAGATTGCCACGATTCAGACTAATAAAATCAGGATATAAATAACCCGTATTTCCAAAGTCAGGAAAGTTTTCTGTTAACGCCACTTTAATATGACCTTCTTCCGTGGCATAACTTTGTAACCCATACACCATTCCTGCGGGTAACGTCACTTTCTCTGCTTCGTCTAAATAAGCAGAATCAATAGGACGTTTTTTAAAGGGTGTGGTGTTAACAATGGTACAAGTTAGGGCATTACTATCAAAGTTAATTTCTTGATTTTTTTCCAGTAATTGAACATGATATCGATATAAATATCCTGATTGACCAAACCCTGGGATTTCTTGATGTAATGTGACCCGAAAATGATCCGCCACACAGGCATAACCTAAAACTGTATAGGTACTACCTTGAGTCAATTCAATCCGTTGATTAGCGGCTAATTGAGATCCATCATCGGGTTGTAATTTCAAAAAGGTTTTTTGTTTAACCCATAACAGTTGAGTCCCCGATGGCGGATCGGGTAATTCATTTTGCTCAAACCAGAGAATTTCTGCCCCTTTTGTAATGACGACATGGGGATGATACAGATAAATCAATCGACCGATATGTTCTAACGGATGATTCAGTTCGAGTTTGAGGTGATCATTCTCCCATTCAAAAGAATTAGCCACTAAAATTTCACCGATATTAACGGCTTTTTTATGCTGAGGGCTTAATTGATCCGAATCAATGGGTTTAATCTTTAAAAGGGTATTTTTTGTGGGAATTATTGTAAATTTTTCTAGGTTATTAATCGCAACTTCATTAATCGTCAGATCAATAACTTGTTCCACAAGGGTATTATTTTGAGCATCTTTGCCTTGCAGTCTTAACCATCGTTTTCCGGCGGTATTAAATCCTTTATTTAAGGTGACATACCAAATCTTAGCTTTAGGGTTAAGATTAACGGTCAGAGGGTATTTATCTTCTGCAATAATAGAAACAATTTTTAGTTGTTGAGGATCATAGCTTCCGATTAAAACGACAGGCTGGTCAACAAGAAAATCTTTGGGGCTGAGATAAGTTAACATCATTGCACTCACGAGTCTTGAGATGAATAGGGTTTCGGGGGTGAGAACCCTCCTATTGAACGTCTAGTTCGCCTTCACTCGTAGCATATCGGGTCGGTGTCAGGTATCAGGTGTTGGGTGTCGGGTTGAGGTTGTTTAACCCTTAAGGATGATAGCCCAGCAGGAGGCAGAAGGCAGCTATGCAGCTATGCAGCTATGCAGAAGGAAGGAAGAAGAAAAGAGTTTTCACCTTGTCCCCTTGTCCTTCCTATTCCTTAGCGCTAACTTAGAATTTCAATAAGAAAGCCACCCCCAGAAAATTCTACGGGTGGCTATGATGGAAATAAGGATATTTTTTAATGATGGTTACTTGCCGATGACGGCTAAAATATCGCTGGCGTGTGTACTCGTATTCACAGAGCTATCAACGTGGGTAATTACCCCTTCAGGATCAATAACGTAGGTAACTCGTTTGGCATAACCGCCCCCATCCACATCATAAGCTTTGGTGATGGCACCATCGGTATCGGCTAACAGGGGGAAGTTTAAATTATATTTTTGAGTAAACGCTTGGTGGGAGGCTTCCGAGTCCAGACTCACGCCTAAAACCACGATGTCTTTACCTTGATATTCCGATTGAGCATCGCGGAAACTACAAGCTTGTTTGGTACAACCTGGGGTATCGTCTTTTGGATAAAAGTACAGAACAACGGTTTTTCCCGCAAAGTCAGGTAAGGAAACCGTGTTTCCATTAGTATCTTTGACGGTAAAATCCGGGGCTTTCGTCCCAACTGCTAAAGTCATAACTCGCTGATCCTCCTCAGAATAATAAAAGCATTAAATTTGACTTTGTTAAGATATTTTAAACTCATGACTGATGACTGATGACTGATGACTGATGACCGATGACTGAAAATTAGGAGTTAGCGGCTTGGGCGGCTAACATTTGTTTGAGTTTTTCTAATTCGCTAGCCCAACGGGGATCGGGTTGGAAGGCTTCATTATTATTAGTATTAATGTTGCCAGAACCTTGACCACCAGATTCTTTTTTGCCTTTCTTGCGATTTTTTCCGCCACCTTTGCTGGGAGGAGTAGACGCTTTAATGGGTTGGGGTTGTTGTTGTTGCTGTTGTTCTTCGTCTCCTCCTTCAGCCGTTGCGCCGCCTTCCCCTTTACTGCCTTTTTTCCGGGGTAATGCTTTTTCAATTTTTAAAGCATTTTCTTTGAACATGACGCCATTGTATTTTTCAACAATTTGATCAGCCAGTTCATCGTTTTGAACCGTTACAAATCCAAAACCCCGACATTTGCCAGTTTTGCGATCAGTAATTACTTTTGCAGAAACCGTATCCCCTTCTTCTGCAAACACTTCTTGTAGTTCTTTACGCTCTAATTCTTTGGGTAAGTTACCAACATAAAGACGAACAGACATGAGAAATACCTCCTAGATAATGTAAAAATGAGTGGGCTAAATTATCCTTAATTCTTGTCATTTTAAACAACACAAACTAAGGGTTAAACCCAATGCGTTTAACGCGCTGGTTTTTTAAATTAAACGCGACAACCGACTTCATCTTGAAATTAAGATGAATTCCCTCGTTTCCCATCGCATCAAACCCCTGATGTTGAGAATATTGGTTTTCCCAGTTGTCCCGTAAACTTTTTCCCATTTGTCAAAACTTGATGCTATAGAGTCTTGTCATTCCTGTTTTCATAAACGCATTGAAATGCCTATAGCTAAGACCATATAAAGTCAACTCACTAGATGCCAACTTCCTGCCATTAAAGTGCCGATAGTTGATGACAGCATTAAATAAAAAATTTACCATTTGTTTAATTTGCTGCTTCGTCTCACGTGAGTTAGGCTATTGAATGGAACCTAAAACCTCTGCTATGGGTCTTCCAGTACCGGATCATTTTGAGCCAACCTCTAAGATAGCACAGCGTTGAACACAGTTCTAGCTATTTTGCAAGATTTTTGTCTTCAATGCTGAAGGCATTCGGTTGACTTTGTATGTTCTCCAATCAAACTGAGGGTCTCCAAGTGTTTGGCAAAGGTGATTTTATTAATCTTTAAGTTTTGAATCTAACACTGACGGGCAAAAAAAGCAACATTTCTTAACAAAAGCCTCAGTTAAAATCCACCTTGGGACACATTGTAAACCCCCCAAAAAGCTAAAATTCCCGCTAATATGCTTGTCCACAAGGGATGACCCCCCGCCAGTTGGGTACGACGATCAAGGGTTTCTAACGACTGTACATCAATCCAAGCAGTAGCGCCGCGTCGCCACCATCCGGTAATTTTAACGGATTGACCGATTAATTCATGAGCAGGGGTCAACCGAGGCCAAAAATTCGCTAGCGGTGTCAATTGCGGAATATAGTGTAATTTAACGATTCCGGTTGAGGTTTGCAATATTAAATCTTGAGCAAAACTATTTTGAAAATCAGTTCGACCCAGGAGTTGACCTGTTACAGAAATCCGTTGACTATCTAGGGGAATGGTTTCAGGATTTCGGATCAAATCAAATAAATTTGGATTATTGACTAAATTCAAAGATTTAATCTCAGGAAAAAAGGGATTTGTCCGAATCATCAAACCTAAACTGCAACCAATCGGAATACACCCTGCTACAATCCAATATTCTCCCCATAACCATTCTACCTGCCACCAGCCTAACAGGTAAAATAACCCGCCTAAGAGCCACAGCAATAATCCAATCACTAATCCACCGACAATCCCAAAAAATGGCGCTCCTTGCAATAATAATTTGGAATAATACGCCGTTGTTTTTTTCTGGGAAAGGGGGGGAATTTCGCTTAACGTTAACTCTGGTTCGAGTTTCCAATGGGTTGCATAAAAGGAAATAATTTTGAGGCGTTCTCCCAATAATGGGTGGGTTTGATTTAAGGTTAACCAATTAGCGTAGGGGTTGATTAAATCCCACTGAAATAGGGAATCTAATCCTTGATATTGAGCAACGGTTCCCCAAGTTAACGCTTGTTGATAACTCAGGGGAATTAATAAATTAAATCCTTCTAAAATAAAATCAATTTTTCCTTGTTTTTGAATGCTTTCAGATAAACCTAGAGTTATTTTGAGTAATGCACGGGTTAACCCATTGGGATTTCCCGTCAGATTACAGGCGATGCGATCGCTATAATAAACCCGACGACGGGATAATTCTAAAGCGGGCCACCGTAGGACTTTATATAATCCGTAACAAAGGGGACAAATCAATAGGGCGATCGCATCTAATATTCCTTTTAATCCTGATTTGAGAACTTTAGGTAAAGGTAAATTTAAAGTCGGGAATTTTTGGGTTAAATCGGCTAAATACCAATAAATTAAATAAGGAATTTGATGAATTAAGGTTGCTAAAGATAAAATCGCACCATCCCCTTGTTGTATTGAGGCAATCTCACGGGCAAAAATTACCGCTAATTCATCTTCTGTTAACCGATCTAATAATCCTTGACTGACGACAATTCGAGCAAATCTTCGCCAACCCCCATAACTAAAAATAACGGGAGTATCAATGGGGAGTAATCGTAATTCTGGAACTTTTAATCGATGAATTTGGCAGTAATTTCTTAAGACTCGGTTGGTTTCGGGACTGAGATTAAATAATGTAGTTAAAGGAAAAGGTTTTAATCCATACGTGAGTTTAAGTAAGCCATCCCATAACCAAGGAGATAATAGAAACAAAGTTAAGAGAGTCAGATAAACCCAGCGAGTCGAATCATAATAAAATTCGGAAATGGGGTTAACAATAGGCAAAAAATTTAAAATATTATTCGTGATCTCCATTAACTCATTTAATAAACGAGGGGTTAACCACAATAAGGCTAACGTTGTTAACAATAGTTCTGAAAATAATCGGCTTTTTTGCCAAACCCAACCGACAGCTACAAAAAATAAAATAATAACAAAAATTTGCCAAGGTTGACGGGATAATTTTTCCCAGGGACTCAGTAGGGGTTGCCAAATCCAAATTTGATGTAAACTATTATTCATTAATGCAAAAACAACTGGAATAAACCAAATCAATCCGGCGGTAATGAAGAACTGTTCTAGTTTTAAATCTTTAGATTTTACGGGTTTAAGGGGTTGAAATGAAGTTGCCCGTCCCGCATTTTTCCAGTGAATTTCTTGAAGAATAGGAGGTTGAATGGGTTCCGGTTCTGGTGGGGGTAGGGGAGAATTAACCTCGGTCACTTGAGACGGTTTAACTAAGGTTAAATCTTGGGAGTCCGAAAGAGGCTGAACTGATTGTTTGGGGAGATTTGGTTGAGGTAAATTAGCGGGTTTGTTAATAGGAATTAGAGAAGTTTTAGAATGAGAAATTTTTGCTTTTTTCGTTTGTAAATTAGGTTCTAATGGAACAAATCCCGTTTCTGAAATGGGCGGTAATTCGGGAGGACTAGCTGGAGATTCAGAAGGCTTTAATTGAGGTGGATTTTGTTTTAATAATTTTTTTAAATAATCTTTTGACCAGGTTTTAACTTTTTCATGATCAGATTGGGTTAAAACTCGACATAATTGCATTGCTGCTTTAATATTTCCCGTGCGTTCATAGGCAACAACTAAACCCATTTTAACTCGATTTTGAGCCGGATGTTCTAGTTCAGAAATGGGTTCTAAAAGAGCGATCGCCTGTTGATAATCCTTATCTTTTAAGGCAGCTAATCCCGCCTCTAAGGACGCTAAATCTTGGGGAGAATTAGGGGAAGACATGATGGGGAATTAAGAATTAAGAATTAAGAATTAAGAATTAAGAACTACTTACTGATAACTGGGTAGAGACGCGCCCTGGCGCGTCTCTACTGAATGGTGACTGATTAAGATTTATTTTACCCAGTTTTTGGGAGTTGAGATCAGTGAAAAAGTTTGAGTTTAGATAAGAGCATTGATATTTAATTTATTTAATTCCCTTGAAATGGTACAATAGCCTCGCTTAGAATCAACGGTTATGGATATCAATAATTTATTTCTAGCATTTCAATTTACCTCTCCAGGGCCGATTATTTTCGAGGTCGGGCCGATAACATTTCGATGGTATGGGTTGTTAATTGCCTCTGCCGTCTTAATTGGAGTCTCCCTATCTCAGTATCTTGCCCGACGCCGCCATATTGATCCTGAATTAATTGGCGATTTAGCAATTTGGTTGGTGGTGGGGGCAATTCCTTGCGCTCGATTGTATTATGTTGCATTTGAATGGGAAAATTATGCCAACGATCCTAGCAGTATTATTGCCATTTGGAAAGGCGGAATTGCCATTCATGGTGCGATTATCGGCGGTTTAATTGCTGCCTTAATCTTTGCCAAAATTAAACAAGTTTCTTTCTGGCAGTTAACGGATTTGGTTGCCCCCTCTCTTATTCTAGGTCAAGCCATTGGACGTTGGGGTAACTTTTTCAACTCAGAAGCCTTTGGTAGTCCAACGGATTTACCTTGGAAACTGTACATTCCGCCGGAACGTCGCCCACCTGGGTTAGAATTCTCTGAGTATTTTCACCCAACTTTTTTATATGAATCGATTTGGAATGTGCTGGTTTTTATCTTGTTAATCACCTTATTTTTTCGAGGGTTAAAAGGAAACCCATCGTTAAAAGTTGGAACTCTTTTTTGCGTCTATTTAGTGGGTTACAGTTGCGGTCGGTTTTGGATTGAAGGGTTAAGAACCGATAGTTTAATGTTTGGGCCGTTGAGAATTGCTCAACTGGTTAGTTTAACGGGGATTGTATTGGGTTTAGCCGGATTAATCTGGCTCTATTTGTTGAATCGTTCCTTACCGGACGTTGTACGCCGAGATCAACAATCTAACCCCCAATAGAAAAAGAAAAAGCCCTGAACTTAATCGCCAGGGCATCAACCAGGGTGCATCTACCATTCTTGTCTTCTATCTAACAAGATTCAGATCCGGAAGAAGCGAAGACAAATTTAGAACAACCTCAAAAACCCAGTTTTTGAATTGATACAATTTTGGAGGAATTGGACAATGACAGAGGAAAAAACCTCACTCAGACCTGCGGTTTATATTGTTGGGGCTGGCCCCGGCGATCCTGAATTGCTAACCGTAAAAGCTCAACGATTATTAGCAACAGCCGATGTGATTTTGTTTGCAGATTCCTTAGTTCCCGCCCAAATTTTAAAAGGGGTTCGGGCGGATGCAGAAGTGATCAAAACCGCCAATAAAACCTTAGAAGAAATTGTCCCTTTCATGATTGAAAAAGTCCGTCAAGGGTATTCTGTGGTGCGGTTACATTCGGGTGATCCCAGTTTATATGGGGCGGTTCATGAACAAATGCAACAATTAGCCGAAGCCGAAATTGACTTTGAAATTGTCCCCGGAATTAGCGCTTTTCAAGATGCGGCGGCTAAATTAAAAATAGAATTAACGGTTCCTGAGTTAGTTCAAACGATTATTTTAACTCGTGTGAGTGGGGCAGCAACTTCGGTTCCTCCTCGTGAAGAATTAGCGAGTTTAGCCGCCCATGGCGCGAGTTTATGTTTATATTTAAGTGCGCGACATATTGCTCAAGCCCAACAAACGTTAATGGAGTATTATCCACCAGAAATGCCGATTGCCATTTGTTATCGGTTAGGATGGCCGGATGAGAAAATTCTCGTGGTTCCCTTAGAAAAAATGGCAACTGTAACGGAGTCGGAAAATTTAATTAGAACCACTTTATATGTGATTAGTCCCGCTTTAGCAAAAACCCCGAAAACGACTCAATTAAGATCCGGTTTATACAACCCCGAACACTCTCATTTATTTCGTCGTTAGTCATTCAAAAGAATAATGGATTTTCATCAAAAACATATTATTATTACAGGGGGTTCGAGTGGAATTGGAAAAGCCACGGCAAAATTATTAGCAAGTCGAGGGGCGAATCTAACAATTATTGCCCGGAATCCAGAGGTTTTACAGCAAGCTCAGGTTGAAATTGAAGCGGTAAAATTAAATCAAAATCAAGAAATTTTCACTCTTTCGGCTGATGTTTCTATCCGAGAACAAGCGGAAAATGCCATAGAAACGGCGATTACCAAATTCGGAGGTGTTGATATTCTGATTACATCGGCTGGAATCGCCCATCCGGGGTATTTCCGAGAACTGCCGTTAGAAGTTTTTGAACAAACCATGGCGGTTAACTATTGGGGTTCCTTCTATTGTGTGCGGGCGGTTGTCCCCAGAATGGAGGCGCAAAAAAGGGGGCATTTAATATTAATTTCATCGGGCGTCGGGTTGATTGGAATTTATGGTTATACTCCTTATAGTCCCCCTAAATTTGCCTTAAGAGGGTTAGCAGAGTCGTTGCGAGGAGAATTAAAACCGTTGGGAATTCAGGTGTCAATTGTTTATCCTCCTGATACCAATACACCGCAATTGATAGCTGAAGAAAAACTGAAACCGATAGAAACAAAAGTGATAGCAGGAACCGTTAAACCGTTGGAGGCGGAGGACATTGCTCAAGCAATTGTTCAGGGGATTGAGAAGCGAAAATTTGCGATCGCCCCGGGATTAGAAATGAAACTTTTAAATCGTTTGCATAGTGTGTTATTTCCCTTTTTAAATCAACATTTCGATAATCTTGTTAAAAAAATTAAACGTTAACTTTCCCCAGGGATTAACTTGAAGTCCTGTTTTGGTTTCCTCCATCTAATCTTTATTAAAAATTAAGATTCTTTTAAACTAGAAGTGTTAAAATTTGAAGCAATTTGATGATTTTACTGAAGCGATCCTGTAATCAGTTATACAATTTTCCCCCTTGAACGGATCACAATTTTTTTGAGTTTATGTTATTTTCTACTAGGAATCTAGCACGAAGTCGCGTTTGATTTTTGATTCTAAAACTCACAGATTGCTAATTTTAGGGAAGAACTTTATGCAACCTCTCCAACACAGAACCAAAATTGTAGCAACCATTGGCCCTGCAAGTAGTTCTCCAGAGGTTATTCGCCAAATGGTGAAGGCAGGAATGAATGTAGCCCGGTTAAACTTTTCTCATGGAAGCTACGAAAACCATGCTGAAATGGTTAAATTATTGAGGCAAATTTCCCAAGAATTTGATACTCCCATTACCTTACTGCAAGATTTACAAGGGCCAAAAATTCGGGTGGGTTATTTACCGAATGGGGAAATGGAATTAATCGAAGGGGAATTGATAACGTTAGTTCCCATTGAAGAATTTAAAGATGAACCGAATACGGTACCGATTGATTATCCCTATTTAGCAGAAGAAGCGGAAGTGGGTTCCCAGGTTTTATTGGATGATGGATTGTTAGAATTAAAAATTGAAGACATTAAGGGAAATACTGTTAAATGTCAGGTGATTGAAGGCGGAATCCTAAAAAACCGTAAAGGGGTGAATTTACCGAGTTTAATCTTACGTTTACCTTCCCTAACTGAAAAAGATAAACAAGATTTAGACTTTGGCATTTCTCAAGGCGTGGATTGGATTTCCTTAAGTTTTGTTCGCAAAGCAGAAGATGTGAAAGCGTTAAAAGAAATATTAATACAAAAGGGGGCAGAAGCAACTCCCGTGATTGCTAAAATAGAGAAACCCCAAGCGATCGCTAATTTAGAATCTATTGTGAATGAATGTGATGGATTAATGGTGGCACGGGGCGATTTAGGGGTAGAAATGAGTCCCGAAAAAGTGCCTTTATTGCAAAAACAAATTATTCGGATGTGTAATCAAAAAGGAATTCCGGTGATTACCGCCACCCAAATGTTAGATAGTATGATTCATAATCCTCGTCCCACCCGTGCGGAAGCGAGTGATGTGGCAAATGCGATTATTGATGGAACTGATGCGGTGATGTTATCGGGAGAATCAGCCGTTGGAAAATTTCCGGTAAAAGCGGTACAAATGCTCTCAAAAATTGCCAGTGATGTCGAACCCGAAACCAAGTTTACTAACTATCCGCCTGTAAAATCCGATGAAACTCACGCCTTAACCGAAGCGTTAAATGCCATTGATAAATTATTGGATTTAAAATGTATTGTTGCCTATACCAGTAGTGGCTACACAGCCATTTTAACCTCGGCTGAACGTCCGAGTGTGCCTGTGGTTGCGCTGACTCCTGATCCCCATGTTTATCACCGTTTAAATTTAGTTTGGGGGGTTAAACCTGTTTTATTAGAACATCAATTTGATTCTTTTGAAGGGTTAATGGATTTAGCACAAACGAAGTTATTACAGTACAAATTCGCCGATGTGGGAGACAAAATCTTAATTGTTGGTGGCATTCCCACCAAAAAAGCACGGGGTACAAATTTCCTCAAAATTCATACCATAACACCGTAGAGGGAAGAATTAAGAATTAAGAATTAAGAATTAAGAATTAAGAATTAAGAAGAGAGACAAAGGGCTGACTGTAATTCTGGATTTTACTCCTGATCACTTATGCAGACCAAGCTTCTCGAAAATCAGCGTAAAGGGTGAGTCCACCGTCAATAAATAACGTTTGTCCGGTGATATACGCGGCTTCATCGGATGCTAAAAACGCAACCGCCGCCGCCATTTCTTCCGCCGTTCCCGCCCGTCCCATGGGAATATGACTTTCAACCACGGCTTTCTTTTGGGGATCTTCTGTCCAGGCTTCATTGATGGGGGTGATGGTGGCTCCTGGGGCGATCGCATTGACCCGAATTCCCCGGTCAGCATACTCCAGCGCGAGGGTTTTGGTCAGGTTTTCCATGCCCCCTTTACTGATGGAATAACTGATATACATCGGGCGAGGAATGATTTCATGAACGCTCGAAACATTGATAATGACACCAGAGCGTTGCTGTTCTAATAAATATTTAATGGTTTCCCTTGCACACAAATAGGAGCCTCGGAGGTTAACGGCGAGTACCCGATCAAATTCATCGGTTGGTATTTCATGGGATGCTCGTTCTGTTTGAATTCCAGCATTGTTGATTAAAATATCTAGACCGCCGAATTCGGTGATCACCGTATTTACCATGTCCACAATATCTTCTTCTTGAGAAACATCACCTTGCACCATTAGCGTTCGCACTCCGCACTCTTCGGCTTGTCCGCAAGCTTTTTGCAGGGCTTGTTCTTCGGTTTCTTCTGCACCTTGAGAACTGTTGCGGTAATTAATTGCAATATTGCAGCCTTCTTGAGCCAGGCGGATCGCGATCGCTTGTCCAATACCTGAACTCGCGCCTGTAATCAATGCGGTTTTTCCCTTCAGTCCTTTCATGAGCTTTTCCCCTTAAACAAAACCTCTTCTCTAATTACGAATAACCAGTTAGCGCTGATTAGTCATCAGTTAAAAGACAGAAGTTAACACTCAGGACAAGGGAAAGGGGAGACCTGGGGACAAGGGGACAAGAGGACAATTCTTTTCTTCTTCCTCCTGCCTTGACTCATAGCTGCCTCCTGCCTTCTCATTCTTAATTCTTAATTTTATTTCTCCGCTTCTTGTGGTGCGGCTTGTCTCACCATTTCTAAGGTAGAACCAACGAGAAAACCAATCACGGCTCCAGCCGTTGCATATTCACGGGGAGCTCTGGGTTCACTATAGCCCCGATCAACAGCAGTGCCAATATTGCAGCATTGATATCGTTGCTCACTATATTTGGACACTCCTATCCCCAAGATAGTCCCCATGACCATCATTACAAGCCCCGAAAAGATCACTAATCTGATATTCATGGCACTGTCCTACTCAATTAACAACAATCGTAAAAATTAATGACGGTTACTTTAAATTTATTTCTAATTCTAAGATAGAATATATTAGTGAAATGTCAAAATTTTAATGTAGAATAGTTTACAAAAATTTAGAAAACTTGATCCTTTATAAAGCGTTCTGAACAATAATTTAAAATTTTAACTTTCTTGAGGAAACTTCAGTTTCTTCAGAAAAATATAGGGGATCAGAAATTAAACCACATTGCATCGTATGATTCGGGCTAGAAAGTAAACAGCCATTTTTGCACCATAAGCAGAACGCCACCATCCAGAGGGATGACAGCCCGGAGGAGCCGATAAGCTAAAATCTAGTTCATCATAATCTAACCATTGATTCTTTTGACGCCAACCCACGCGATCGCCCACCTCTTGCAGTACCTTTAAATCAATATTAGAAATATCATCCGTTCCACCCAGTTCTGTATAAAACTGTTGTTGAATACTAAAGCCAAACCGTCCATCACTATATTTTAACCAAAGCTGATTCAACAAGCGAAGCGCATTACAAGGAAATAACATAATCTCATCGGGAGTAATATTATCATGATGATCTTCTCCCGCAATTTCTAACATAATTCGGGTCGTTTCTTCATCCGCTTCCTTAAATTTTCCCGCCGCTAAAAGATCCCGTAATTGATCATAGCGATACAGATCACTTAACAACATCATCGCTTGATCAAACCGTTGTTCTAACTGAGATAAACGCTGAGACAATGCTTCTACACTCAGCGATTGTTCAGGAGGTTGAGGGGAAATAGAATCATTAAAGTTCGTCATAGGACTGCTTTCAAGATAGTTAATTATTGAAATGGAGGAGGGAGCTTAACCCACTCCTATCAATTATTATTCCTCAGTATTGAGTTCATTGTTACCCGGAAAACGGCTTACCTCACGATTAGGGTGTGAGGAAGAACTCGAACTCGACGGTTCATAAGGGCCGTTTCCTGCCTGGGGGGGAGTATTGCCATCTTTACCCATTGAATTTGAACCATTTCGAGAGTTAGACGGGGAACCTTTTTGGTCATTCGGCGTTCCTTTTCCGCCTTTTCCACCGTTTAAGAATCGGTCTTCTAAGGTTTTAACCGCAATAAATAAATTCGGCGTAATTAATAACGTTAAGAACGTCCCCACAAACATTCCGCCAAATACCGCGGTTCCCAGAGACCAACGACTCCCCGATCCCGCACCCGACGCCACCACCAACGGCCAGAAGCCGATTAAACTAGAAACCGCCGTCATCAAAATCGGTCGGAACCGTTGTTCAGCCGCTTGAATGGCTGCTTTCGTAATACTTAATCCTTTATCCCGGAGTTGGTTCGCAAACTCAACAATCAGAATCGAGTTTTTAGATGCTAACCCAATTAACATCACCAACGCCACTTGACAATAGACATCATTGACAACAACAGGCCAAATGCCACCTGCCATCAACACATTAGATCGGAACCAAACGGCAGCTAACGCCCCTAACACCGCCAGAGGAACCGCCAACATAATAATCAAGGGGTCAATATAGCTTTCATATTGAGCCGATAACACCAGGAACACCATCACAAACCCTAAACCGAAAATGATCGGTGCCGACCCACCAGAAGATTTTTCTTCCAAAGCACTCCCCTGCCAAGCAATATCATAACCGGGGTCTAAGATAGCCCGCGCCGCGGCTTCCATTTGGGCAATCAATTGTCCGGTACTCGCCCCTGGAGCCGGGTTCGCTTGAATCAGCATAGAGCGGAAAATATTAAAGTGGTTAATCACCTCTGGGCCCACAAAATCCGTGACTCGAATTAAATTCCCCAACGGAATCATATCCCCGTCTCGGCTACGGACAGAAAGACTATTCAAGGCTTCAGGGGCTGAGCGAAAATCCGATTCTGCCTGGACATAAACCCGATATTGA
>JBMDYE010000215.1:0-12284 GCA_048595135.1 Planktothrix sp.
CAGCGCTTAGAAGGAACCTTAGCTTATATGTCCCCTGAACAAACGGGACGAACAGACCGAGGGATTGATTATCGCACCGATTTATATTCCCTTGGAGTAACGCTTTATGAATTATTTACGCGCCGACTTCCCTTTCAATCGTCTGATCCCTTAGAGTTAGTTCATTCTCATTTAGCAAAAGCTCCAGTTCCTCCGGTGGAAATTGAGCAGAATCTACCTTTAATGATAAATCAAATTATCTTAAAGTTGATGGCAAAAAATCCAGAGGAACGCTATCAAACCCCGATGGGATTGCGATCCGATTTAGAATACTGTTTAGAACAATGGCAAACTTTAGGAGAAATTCCGCAGTTTACCTTAGCCACTCAGGATATTAGTAATCGTTTTGTTCTTCCTGCAAAACTGTATGGAAGAGGGGAAGAAATTGCTCGACTCAATACTATTGTTCAAGAATTTTTAAATGCTTCTCAAAGTGCTAAACCCCTTGAAGAAGAATCAGAAACCTCTGAACTGATTGTTGTTAAGGGTCAATCGGGTGTGGGAAAATCCGCCTTAATTCAAGAATTGTATCCGACATTAATTCAAAACCAATGTTATTTTATCTCCGGTAAATTTGACCAACTTAAATATAATACGCCGTTTTTTGGATGGGTACAAGCGTTTCAAAATTTAGTACAAACGATTCTCACGGAACCAGAATCCCAAATTAGAAATTGGAAAGCCAAAATTTCAGAAGCGTTAGGAGATGCAAAACAAATTGTTATTGATGTGCTACCTGAGCTTAAATTGTTATTTGATCAGCCTTTATTAGAAAATTCATCTTCTTCTCAAGCAACGCCCAATCAAGTTAACCAATTCGTTCAAAAGTTAATTCGAGTATTTGCCACCTCGGATCATCCTTTAGTGATTTTTTTAGATGATGTTCAATGGGCGGATTTAGAATCCTTAAGGTTGATTCAATCCTTAATGACTTCTGACGTTAATTCTCAGCCTTCCTCTCAAAATTTGTTATTAATTTTAGCTTACCGAATTGAAGAAGTTGGTGAACATCATCGGTTAACTCAAATTTTAGAATTCTTACACAATTCAGGACATAAAATTCACGTTTTCCACCTTGAAAATTTAGACAAAACGGTGATTAATCAATGGATTGGAGAAACGTTATCTTCTCCCCATCTGGGTGCATCCTGCGCTTATTCTCAAGACCGGATCGAACCGTTAACCGAATTAGTTCAGCAAAAAACTCAGGGAAATCCCTTTTTTATTCGTCAGTTTTTATATTCTTTATATGAAGAAGGATTAATTTGGTTTCATCCTTCAGAACAGTCCCCGACCTATCGCAATATCCCTGGCGGATGGCAATGTGATTTAGCTCAAATTAGAAGGTTAGTTGTTAGCCAAGATATTTTAGAGTTGCTCCTCAATCAACTGCAAAGGTTACCGCAAAAAACCCAAGATATTTTAAAGTTAGCAGCTTGTTTAGGAAATCAATTTAATAGTGTTGATTTAACAACGATTGCTGAAAATACCCATGTTGAAACGTTAAACGCTTTAGAAAATGCCCGACAAGCTAAATTAATTGTGTTTCCGAAAGAAATTTATCCATTTTATTCCCTAGAAGATCAGGAAATACTTGATCCTGATGAAACATTGCCTTTATTTCAACCAACGTTTTATCATTATCAGTTTATTCATGATCGGGTACAACAAGCTGCTTATTTATTAATCCGCCCTGAAGAAAGACAAGCGACTCATTTAAAGATTGGACGGTTATTATTAAATTCAATTTCCCAGCAACAACCTAGGAAAGCGATTGAATTTGCTGTAGCCGAATTGTCCCCAGAACCATTATTTAGTATTATTAATCAGTTTAATTTAGGGGTTGGTTTAATTCAGGAACCTAGGGAACGTTATCAATTAGCGTTGTTTAATTTAATCGCCGGACGCAAAGCAAAAATTGCCACCGCCTATGGAACTGCCATTGGACATTTAGTCATTGGAATTGGACTTTTAGCTCAAAATTGTTGGCAAACTTATTATCATTTAGCTTTAGAACTTTATACAGAAGCAACAGAAGTGTCGTACCTGATTGGGGATTTTGAACAAATCAACAATTGGGGTGAGTTTGTATTGCAAAATGCTCATAGTTTAGCTGATAAAGCAAAAATTTATGAATTAATGATTCAAGCTAAAATTGCTCAAAATCTACCGGAAGAAGCGGTGACTTTAGCGTTAACGGTGTGTCAGCAATTAGGGGTAATATTTCCAACTTCTAACCGGTTAGAAGATTGGCAACAATCTCAGCAACCATTCAGGAATGATTTAGAAGCCAGATCGCCACTGAGTTTAATTAATTTACCCCCCTTATTAGATGAAAATTGGTTAATATTATTTCAGATTTTAGTTCCTGCTTTTGGGGCTGCTTGGAACACAATTCCTCAACAATTTCCGTTTTGGGTTTCACATTTAGTTCAGTTATCGATCCAAGAAGGAAATGCACCGTTATCGAGTCTGGTTTATGCGACCTATGGGTTTCTACTTTGCGGTGAAAATCAGTTTAATTTAGGATATGAAATGGGAGAATTAGCCTTGAGATTGTCAGCGCAGGGAACTGATCCGCTCTTAAAATTAAAAGTCAGTGCGATCGCTTATGAATTGATTAAACCTTGGAAAGAAGCGGTGCATGAGTTTTTACCTAATTTACAACACTATTATATTCAAGCGCAAGAAATGGGGGATTTAGAGGAAGCTTATTCCTTGGCTAGAAGTTATATTAAACTGGCATATTTGAGTGGAAAAGAACTGTTAAATTTAGAATTTGAAGTGAATGAGTGTTTGAATTTTTTACAAACCTTTAACTGTTCCTCAGATTGGCAAGATTTAACGATTTATCAACAGATTATTCAAGGGTTAACCGGAAAAATTGAGTTAGAAAAAATTCTAAATTTTTCCTTACAGTCAGAACTTTCTACAGGGAGGTTATATCAAATCGGATCTTTTCCAACAGAGTTAGAGTTTGAACTTCATTTTAATAAAATTATTTTAAACTATTTATTAGGAAATTTCTCGTTAGCTTGGCAACACTGCCAACAAGCTGAATTCATTTTTAATTCAAACAACAAAATAATTTTATCCCCTTATTTTGAGTTTTATCGAGCATTAGTTCAAGCTAGCCGTTCTTCTCAATTATCGGCGGATGAACAACAACAGATTCTCGAAGAAGTGTCAAGCAGTTTAGCCCAATTAAAAATAAGTTCCGATGCTGCACCCGGTAACTTTTTACCGCTGTTTTATTTAGTTAAAGCGGAACTGCATCGCCTCCAAGGAGAAAAAGTTGAAGCCATTGATGCCTATGAACAAGCGATCGCATCTGCCAAAACTCATCAATTAATTCAAATTGAAGCATTAGCCAATGAACTCACCGCTTTATTTTATTTAAGTTGGGACAAAGAAAAAATCGCCAAAGTTTATTTAATGGATGCTTACTATAATTATGCCCATTGGGGAGCTTTTACCAAAGTTAAGGATTTAGAAGCTCGATATCCCCACTTATTAAGCTCAATTTTAGAAGCAATGATTCCCCCAAAAACAGGAACAACCTTAAACCAAAATACCCGTGAAACTATTGTTTCCAGTAGTAGTGGGGGGTCAGCGGCACTCGATTTAGCAACCGTAATTAAAGCGTCACAAGCGTTATCAGAGGAAATCGATTTAGAACGTCTAATCCGGCGATTTATGCAAGCCGTGATTGAAAATGCAGGAGCCGAAAAATGTTGTATTCTTTTTCCGAAAGCCGAAGAATTAGTGATTGAAGGCATTGCTTATTTAAACGCAGAAACAGGCAACTTAGTGCAGATTCGATCCATCCTAGAATCTCTTCCTCTAACCACCGATGCCGATTTACCTTTGTCTGTGATTAATACGGTAATTCGGACGCAAGAATTTATGATTTTAGCCGATGCTCGGCGCCAATTTCGCCATCGGAATGATCCCTATCTGTTACAGCGGCAACCTAAATCGATTCTCTGTACTCCCATTCAACATCGAGGGAAATTAATTGGCATTCTTTATTTAGAAAATAATTTAGCAACGGGAGTCTTTACACCAGAACGGTTAGAAGTTCTCAAAATCCTATTTTCTCAGGCGGCAATTTCCATTGATAATGCGAAACTTTATTGTCAAGTTCGCAATAATGAGCGGCAAATGAAACAATTTTTAGAAGGAATGCCTGTGGGTGTTGCGGTTTTAGATGCCACAGGAAAACCCCATTATATTAATCAAAAAGCTCAGGAATTATTAAAGACAGAAATTTTGCCAGGAGTTCCCTGTCGTGCGTTAACGAATATTTATCAAGCGTATTTAGATCAAATTCAAGCCAATCAATCGAATCTCACGGAACTTAGATCCGATTTAATGAATCAAAATCAAGAAACAGCATTTATTTTAGCAATTCATCAAGGAGAAGGTAAACTTTTGCTGGAAAATTGGGTAATTCCTACCTATGACGAAGCAGGGGGATTAGTTTATACGATTCTCGCCTTTCAAGATATTACAGAACGACAACAAACTGAACGAGCTTTACGAGCAGCAGAAGAAAAATATCGCAGTATTTTTGAAAATGCCAGTGAAGGATTATTTCAAACCACACCCAATGGACGATATATCAGTGCAAATCCGGCTTTAGCTCGAATTTTAGGCTATGATTCTCCACGAGATTTAATCACAACAATCGCAAATGTTCAAACCCAAGTCTATGTAGAATCTCAACGACGGGAAGATTTTATTCAACAGATTAATGAACAGGGAGAAATCTCCGGTTTTGAATTAAAAGCCTATCGAAAAGATGGCAGTATGATTTGGGTTTCTGAAAATGCCAGAGCCGTTTACGGAGAAACGGGAGAATTATTGTACTATGAAGGGTTTGTTGTTGATATTACAGAACGCAAAAAAGCCGAAGAAGAACGCATTCAGTTTATGAAACAACTGTCTGAATTAAACCAACATTTAGATGCGGCATTAGATTCAGAATTTGAACTCACTGATGCCGCCGGACGATTTGTTCCCCATGAGTTTCTGTCCTGTTTAGGGTATGAAAGTATTGTGGAAGTTCAACTCGGTGCTGCTGTTGAAAAAGAAATGTCGATTTTATTTGCAGATATTCGAGATTTTACCAGCCTTTCAGAAGGCATGACCCCAGAGGATAATTTTAAATTTATTAATGCTTTTCTCAGCCGGATGGAACCCGCTATTGTGGAAAATTTTGGCTTTATTGATAAATACATTGGGGATGAAATTATGGCGTTATTTGGCGGTTCGGCTGATGATGCCGTTCGAGCCGCTATTGCCATGGTCACTAACCTTAATGATTATAATGAAACACGGCAACGTCCCGGTCGTCCTCCGATTAAAATCGGCATTGGGATTAATACCGGGGGACTAATGTTAGGGATTGTTGGGGGGAAACATCGCTTAGATAGTACGGTGATTAGTGATTCGGTTAATGTGGCTTCTCGCGTTGAAAATTTAACAAAGCATTATGGGGTTTCTTTATTAATTACGCAACAAACCTTTATGGCGTTACAAGATGCTAATCAGTATGCAATTCGGATTATTGATCGAGTTAAAGTCAAAGGAAAATCGGATGCCGTTACCGTTTATGAAGTCTTTGATGCCGATTTACCCCAGATTAAAGCCGGAAAATTAGCAACAAAAACCACCTTTGAGTATGGGTTGTTGCAATTCTATTTAGAACGATATTCCGAAGCCGCAGACTTGTTACAAGACTGTTTAAAACAAAATCCCGCAGATCAAGTGGCACAAATTTATTTAGAACGCTGTTTAGCCAAACTGTCCGAGGTTTGATATGATAATAATTTACACATCAAAGGGTTAAAACCCTCGGTTTCTTAGTTTGGCTTAGGTCGAAGATCTTGATGTTCTGTTCAGAAACCGGGTTTTTGTATAACTCCTGATGATAATCAATATATCCTTGTCTTTCCCTAGCATCCAGCATGATTGACCTGCATATTTCTTGGACAGAATATCACACCAAAATTGAAACCTTAGCTGCAAAAATTTATCAGTCTCAATGGCAATTTAATCAGATTGTTTGTTTAGCCAGAGGAGGACTGCGAGTTGGGGATATTCTCTCCCGGATGTTTGAACAACCCATGGCAATTTTAGCTACCTCTTCCTATGGAGGTGCAGGCGGTCAGGTACGGGGAGCGATTAAAATTGCCGAACACTTGACCATGACAACTGACACCCTGGGGAGTCACGTTTTATTAGTGGATGATTTAGTCGATTCTGGGATTAGTTTAAAAGAGTCGGTTAATTGGTTGAAAACCCGTTATCCCGACACCATTCAAGAGATTAAAACCGCTGTTATCTGGCATAAAAGCTGTTCAATTATTACTCCTGATTACGCTGTTGATTTCCTTCCCGATAATCCCTGGATTCATCAACCCTTTGAAACCTACGAACATTGGTCATTCTCTGACCGTTAACAGGGGGACAAGGGGACAAGGGGACAAGGGGACAAGGAGAAAATGCTTTTTTCTTCTTCCTTCTTCTTCCTCCTCCTTCCTCCTTCTGCCTTCTGCCTTCTGCCTTCTGCCTCCTGCCTACTTTTTTTCCCAGGTACTACACAATTTCAAATCTTGTGTTATCTTAGGAAATGTCAATACTAAACGCGCTTAAACCGTTTAGGGAGCAAGGAGGTGATGCCCATGATTGATAGTAGTAAACGCATGGGTCGCCTTGTTGGAAAATGCCGGCTGTGTGCCGGGGCTGTCCTCTAGAGTGAAACCTGTGTTCTATCTAGGACACAATGTAATCCTCGATTATCCAGGTTCGTCTAGAGCGAACTTCCGGCAGTCAGGTTCCAAACAAGGAGACCCGCTACACCGCTCTTACCCCACCTGCTAAAGCTGATGCTAAAGCAACTCTGGGTAAGAGCGGATAGTTGTATTTAGGGGTGCAACAAGAGGTTAGACAATGGCAAAATTACTCACCGAAATTGAAATTCAACAATTAGCAAGTCAAATTCCCGATTGGACAGTCGAGGGAAAAGAATTAAAGTTAGTCAAGATCTTTAAAGATTTTGTAGAAGCGATCGCATTTGTGAATAAACTGGTGGAACCTGCGGAAACGGCAGGACATCATCCTGATTTAGTGATTTCTTATAATAAAGTAATAGTTAGTCTAACCACTCATGATGCTGGCGGTTTAACTGAAAAGGATTTTGCTTTAGCTGAGAAAATTTCAGCTTTTTAAATTAAGCAGGAATACTGTGACATAGATCAAGAATGGGTGCGTGTTCAAGCCACTCAAGATCAACCCCATCTCGGTTAGAATTCTATTCACAGTGCGATTTGAGATCAGGGTGTCAACCCTCCTCAGATGGTTCAGCTAGACTTGATGATCAAAATTATGTTTAATACCCCAGAACTATTGTCAGAGCTAGACCAGCAAGCCGAATTAGTTGAAAAATTACTGGATATTGGTGCGGCTTTATCGGGAACTCAAGATTTGAGTACCTTGTTGAATTTAATCTTAACAAAAAGTCGGGAAATCACTTGGAGTGATGCCGGAAGTGTCTACTTAATTGATGATAGTGACAATACCCCCAAGTTACTGTTTAAAGTGGCTCAAAATGCCTCCTTACCCAATTTATCGTTTAAAGAATTTGCCATTCCCCTAACCCCTCGAAGTTTAGCTGGGTTTGTCGCATTAAAAGCAACGCCACTTAATATTCCTGATGCCTATAATTTACCCAGCCATGAACCCTATCAACTTGATCGCAGTTTTGATGAAAATATTAGTTATCGAACTCGTTCGGTTTTAGTTTTACCCATGCAGAACCGTCAAGGGGAAGTGATCGGGGTGCTGCAACTGATTAATCGGAAAGTTAAACCCCATGTAAAAATCACCGCAGAAAATGCAATGGAAATGACGCAACCTTATTCCAAATGGGAGGAGCGAATTTTGCGATCGCTCGCCTCTCAAGCGGCAATTTCCATTGAACGAAATCATCTACAAGACAGTATTGAACAATTATTTGAAGGGTTTGTCAAAGCGTCTGTGCAAGTGATTGAAGCCCGAGATCCTTGTACCTTTGGTCATTCAGAACGAGTCGCGGCTTTAACTGTTCGTTTAAGTGAAGAAGTCAGTCACGTCAAAGAAGGTTCCTTAGCTTCCGTTTATTTTGACGATCATCAATTACAAGAAATTCGCTACGCCGCATTACTTCATGATTTTGGCAAAGTCGGTGTTCCTGAAGCGATTTTAACGAAACCTAAAAAACTTTATCCGCGCCAATTAGATGTGATTCGCCATCGATTTGCTTTAGCCAAGCGTACCCTAGAGTTAGATTGTATTCAAGAAAAATATAAGCATTTCTTACAACATTCCGCTCAAAATCATCCTAACACTAAACCTTGTCAAGAGTGCGAAAATATTCAACAACTCGATCAAAAGTTAGCCGAATCTGTTGAACAATTGAATCACTATTGGATGGTGTTGTTAGAAGCGAATGAACCGAGAGTTTTAGCAGAAGAACCTTTAACTCAACTGCGGGAACTTTCTCAACTCAGCTATCGAGATATAGATGGAACCATTCAACCCTTAATCACTTCAGAAGAACTCAATCAACTGTTAGTACGACAAGGCAATTTAACCCCTGAAGAACGCCGAATTATTGAATCCCATGTCACCCATACCTACGGCTTTTTAAAGCAAATTCCTTGGACAAATAATCTCAAAAATGTGCCTTTGATTGCCTATGGACACCATGAAAAATTGGATGGGACGGGGTATCCAGAAGGATTAAAGATCGGTGAAATTCCGATTCAAGCTCAAATTATGGCGATCGCAGATATTTATGATGCCTTAACCGCAGGCGATCGCCCTTATAAACATGGTTTACCCACCGTTACTGCGTTAAAAATCCTCCGACAAGAAGCAGAAACCTATAAAATTAATCGCGATTGTTTGGAACTCTTTGAACAACGAAAAGTCTATGAAGTATTAGGACATAGTATAGACGTATTAATGGAATTGGCATGATTTTGAGGTATTTATTCCCCTATCAACCTGATCCTTTTCTGACAGCAATAAGGATTAGGTTTAATTTATATTGGTTCAAAAAATTACCTCAAATTACCTTCAGTTTATTAATCGGAATTGGGGGATTTATTACCCTTGAAAAACAAACATTTGCCTCAGAACATCATCCTCAAAATTCTGATATTAATCTTCAACCCACTTTAGAACAACTCCAACGTTATAGTCGGGAAGGACGAGGAAACCAAAAAACAGAACAAGTCACTTCCGTTTCACAATTATCCGATGTACAACCCACTGACTGGGCATTTCAATCTTTACAATCCTTAGTAGAACGATTTGGCTGTATTGCAGGTTATCCGAATGGAACTTATCTCGGAAATCGTTCCTTAACCCGTTATGAATTTGCCGCTGGAGTGAACGCTTGTTTAGAACGCATTCAAGAACTCATTCAAACCGCCCCCAATATTCGTTTTACCCAAGATGAATTAGAAGCTTGGAAACGCCTTCAAAATGAATTTGCAGCGGAATTGAGTTTAATTCGAGGTGAAATTTATGCCTTAGAAAATCGAACCGATACACTTACCCGACAACAATTTTCAACGACTACAAAATTAAGTGGAGAAGCCATTTTTGCTTTTAGTAGTGTGGCTGGAAATAATCAGGTTTGGGGAGGACAGGAAAATAATAATAATAACCAAGCCGTTTTTCAAAATCGGGTTCGTCTGAATCTTAATACCAGTTTTACCGGAGAAGATTTATTACTAACTCGATTAACCGTTGGGAATTCTCAACCGTTTGAATTAGGAACCGCAGAAGGAACCCAAACGTTTAATATTTTTGGGGATACTAATAATCAAGTGGACATTGAACGGTTATATTATCAATTTCCCGCTAATAATAAACTCAATATTATTATAGCAGCAAAAGGGGCAACTTGGGATGATTTTATCCCAACTGTTAACCCCTATTTAGAGGATCAAGATGGGGGAAATGGCAGTTTAAGTGCCTTTGGTCAACGGAACCCAATTTATCGGTTAGGAGGGGGTGCAGGAATTGGATTGAATTATAGGTTTAATGATAATTTAACAGCATCTTTCGGTTATTTATCCGCCAGTAGTTCTGATGCCAATTCAGGTAATGGTTTATTCAATGGAGATTATGCAACGTTAGCTCAAATTACGGTTAATCCAACTAATAATTTTCAATTCGCTTTCACTTATAATCATGGCTATTCTACCCCTGGCAATTTTGGCTTTAATAATGGGGTGAGAGATGGCGTTATTTTTAATCGAGAAACCGAAACATTTAATTTAGATGCCATGAATGGGTATACAGGAACAGCTATTGCTAATTCCATTTATGGGTTAACAGAAGGCACAAATTCTGGCATTGCGAGAGGGGTTTCGAGTCATTCCTATGGGGTGCAGTTTGCTTGGCAAATTCACCCTAAATTTACCCTTAGTGCTTGGGGGGGTTATACCGTTGCACGAGTGATTAATACCGGAGAAGGTCACATCTGGAACTATGCGTTAACGTTAGCTTTTCCCGATTTATTTAAAGAAGGAAACTTAGGCGGAATTATTGTTGGTCGAGAACCCTATTTAAGTGCTTTAGATGCTGGAAATTTAGACCGAGGATTACCCACCGCGAGTTCTTGGCATTTTGAAGTGTTTTATAATTACCGGATTAGTGATAATATTTCTATTACTCCTGGATTGATTTGGATTACAAACCCGAACCAAGACAGCCGAAATGATGATTTTGTAATTGGAACGTTGAGAACAACCTTTTCATTTTAATTCATTATTTTCTGCTTTATAGCAAGTTTAAATAAATGGGATCACATCATCAGCCTGATTATTAATCTAAAAAAATACTGTAATTTTTCGGGAGGGGCGAGGTTCTCTCGCCCTAAAAATTGGGGGTCAAAACAGTTGTCCAATTGATTTGGATTTACTATATTATAGTGATTATTAATGAGGGGTAGAGCAACGTCCTACTATATTATAATTATTATAAATGAGGGGCAGAGCAGCGTCCTAGTTATGAGTTTAAAACGAGAAATTGGGGTATTAGGTGCAATTTGGATGGGGTTAGGCTCCATTATTGGCACAGGAGTTTTTGTCAGTATTGGAATTGCTGCCGGATTGACAGGATCATCTGTAATTTTAGCCGTTATTTTAGGGGCGTTAATTGCCATTTGTAATGGGTTAAATAGCGCTCAGTTAGCAGCAAATCATCCTGTCAGTGGCGGAACCTATGAATACGGTTATCAATATCTAAATCCCCTATTAGGATTTACCGCAGGTTGGATGTTTCTGTTAGCAAAAACGGCTTCTGCTGCGACGGCTGCGTTAGGGTTTGCAGGTTACTTTTTACAAACAACAGGATTAAATCAATCGTTATTCGTTCCCATTGCATTATTAGCCGTTGCCATTTTAACGGGAATTACCTTAACGGGAATTAAACGCTCTAATTTAGCGAATTTTTTAATTGTTTCAATCACTTTATTTTCCCTATTGTTGTTTGTTGTTTTCGGTCTACCTCTGGCTATTTCACCTAATGGTTTAGAGAATTTAAACCAATTTTTTCCGAAAGATAAACAAACAATCTCTTCTCTTCTACAAGCAACCGCTTTAATGTTTGTTGCCTATACGGGATATGGACGAATTGCCACAATGGGGGAAGAAGTGATCGAACCCCAAAAAACCATTCCTAAAGCCATTATTTTAACCTTAATTATTTCAATGGTGCTATATATTGGGGTTGCTGTTGTGGCGGTGGGAGTTGTCGGTTCAACCGAACTGAATTTAGCCACAAAAACGGCAGCACCCTTAGAAATTGTTGCGAGTCAGTTGGGATGGAAAGGCATCCAAACGATGATTGCTTTAGGGGCAATGACAGCGATGTTAGGGGTCTTATTAAATTTAATTTTAGGGCTATCTCGCGTGTTATTGGCAATGGGCAGAAGGCAGGATATGCCCCGTGCTGTTGCTCGACTGAATTCGACGCAAACCACACCAACAATTGCCGTTTTTGTGGTGGGAATTGCGATCGCATTTTTAGTATTAATCGGAAACGTTAAAACCACCTGGTCATTTAGTGCCTTTACCGTTTTAATTTATTATGCTATTACGAACTTTGCAGCCTTAAAACTTTCCCCTCAACAACGACTTTATCCCCCAATTTTAGGGTATATCGGTTTAATCTCTTGTCTA
>JBMDYE010000216.1:0-10359 GCA_048595135.1 Planktothrix sp.
ATTTTTAGCTGGAGAATTAGCCGTTATTGATCAGAGGATTCTGGAAAGTTCCCAAACCCAGAATAATCTACAACTGGATCGCTCATTTTTATTATCTCAATCTTATTTAGAAGATTATTTACGACTACAAGTGTCGCAAGTGGTGGGGATTGGTATTGAAAAAATTGAGAGTCATCAACCTTTAATCAGTTTAGGACTAGATTCTTTAAAGATTTTTGAGTTAAAAAATAAGATTGAGCGAGATTTTGAAGTTGAGATTGAAATAGCCGACTTTTTTGAAAGATTGAGTTTAGAAAAATTAGCTCAAAAAATTATAACGGAAGTTCAAGGAAGAACCGGGCAATTTGTCGCGCTGACTCCTATTCCTAGAACCACAGAATTTTATCCGCTTTCATTTTCTCAACAGGGACTTTGGTTTATTCATCAGCTAACGTCTCATACTCCTGCTTATAATATTCCGATTAGTATTCATTTAACAGGGAAACTTAATATTGCAGCTTTGAGTCAAAGTTTGAATGAAATTATCCAAAGACAGGATGTTTTTAGAACCAAATTTATTTTTATCGATCAGCAACCTGTTCAAATCATTCAGCCAGAAGTGACGTTTAACTTAGGGATTGAAGATTTACGACAATTGCCAGAACCAGAAGCCACTGCAACCGCAGAACGCCTAACTAATGCTTTAGCACAATATCAATTTGATTTATCAAAACCCCCTTTATTAAAAGCATTACTATTACATCTAAAAGAAGAAGAATATCAACTTTTAATTACAGTTCATCATATTATTGCGGATGGTTGGTCAATTAATGTATTAATTCGGCAGTTAGCCACCGTTTACCAAGGATTAATTGAAGGAAAATCGGATTTATTACCGGAACTAACGATTCAACCTGTCGATTTTGCAATGTGGCAAAGACAGCATTTAAATTCAGAACGGTTGAAAACTTTACTCACGTATTGGAAAGAACAATTAAGCGGAGAACTTCCGGTTTTAAATTTACCTTTTGATGGGCTTTGCCCAGCCGGAGGCTATCGTCCGCGATCGCCAATTCAAACCTATAACGGAAATCGAGCAAAATTGCAGCTTTCTCAGAGCTTAAGCCAACAATTAAAAACCTTAAGTGATCAGGAAAATTCAACGTTATTTATGACGTTATTGGCAGCGTTCAAAACGTTACTGTATCGTTATACTGGACAAACCGATATTGTAGTCGGTTCTCCCGTTGCAAATCGGAATATAGCGGAAATTGAATCATTAATTGGCTTATTTGTCAATGTATTAGTTTTGCGAACAAATTTATCTGCAAACCCCAGTTTTAGAACGTTACTCTCCCAAGTTAAATCAACGGCTTTAGAAGCGTATCAGCATCAAGATTTACCCTTTTATCAATTAGTAGAGGAACTACAACCGCAACGAGATTTAAGTTATAATCCGCTGTTTCAAGTCATGTTTGTTTTGCAAAATGTACCGATATCAACGCCTCAATTATCAGATTTGTCTTTAAAATTCCAAGAAGGTAATAACGGTACATCTAAATTTGACTTAACCTTGTTTATGGAAGAAACCGAACAGGGATTAATAGCAACTTTTGAATATAATACGGATTTGTTTAATGCCGATACAATTAATCGGATGTTAGGACATTTCCAAATGCTGTTAGAAGGGATTGTTAAAAATCCTGATACGGAGATTTTAACCCTACCGTTATTAACAATAACAGAAAAACATCAGCTATTATTTGACTTTAACCAAACTCAAAAAGACTTTCCTCAAACGCTTTGTATTCATCAGTTATTTGAACAACAAGTTGAAAAAACACCCGACGCCATCGCCTTAATTTTTAATCAGGAAAAACTCACCTATCGAGAATTAAATGAAAAAGCCAATACCCTCGCTCATTTTCTCAAAAGTTTAGGCGTGAAACCCGAAACGTTAGTGGGAATTTGTTTAGAACGTTCGATAGACTTAGTAATTGGGTTATTGGCAATTCTCAAAGCAGGCGCCGCCTACCTTCCCCTCGATCCGAGTTATCCTCCAGACCGTCTGGCGTTTATGGTGGAAGATTCCCAAGCAGAATTACTATTAACTCAAAGCGATTTTGTTAATAATTTATCTTCTGCAAAAACTCGCTTAATTTGTCTAGATCAAGCGTGGGGAATTATTCAAAATTACAGGACAGAAAACCTTGAAAATACCGCCAAAAGCGATAATTTAGCGTATTTGATTTATACTTCCGGTTCAACAGGAAGACCGAAAGGCGTTGCGATTGAACATCGTAATACGGTGGCTTTTATTAGTTGGGCGAGATTAGTATTTACCGATGCAGAATTAGCGGGGGTTTTGGCATCCACTTCGATTTGTTTTGATTTATCAATCTTTGAATTATTTGTCCCGTTAAGTTGGGGAGGAAAGGTCATTTTAGCTCAGAATGCCTTAGCTTTACCGAGTTTACCTGCGGCGGATCAAATAACGTTAATTAATACAGTTCCTAGTGCGATCGCTGAATTATTGAGAATGAATAGTATCCCCAATTCTGTTAAAACGATTAACCTGGCTGGAGAACCCTTATCCCTTCAATTGGTGCAGAAATTGTATGAGAAAAAAACCCTTGAACGAATTTACAATTTATATGGCCCCTCGGAAGATACCACCTATTCCACTTATGCTTTAATTCATCGAGAAGATACTCGAATAACAATTGGTCGTCCGATCACGAATACCCAAATTTATATTTTAGATCAACAGTTACAACTTGTTCCGATTGGGGTGACAGGGGAAATCTATATTGGAGGTTTAGGACTCGCTAGAGAATATTTGAATCAACCAGAATTAACAGCAGAAAAGTTTATATCACGGATTTTAACGGATGACACGGATGATGGAGATGATACGGATGATGGGGATGATACGGATGTTGTAGGGGCTTGTGTCCTATCCCGCCCAACTCCTGAATCTCGACTCTATAAAACAGGAGATTTAGGGCGTTATTTACCAGATGGAAGGATTGAATTTTTAGGCAGAATTGATCATCAAGTTAAAATTCGAGGATTCCGTATTGAATTAGGGGAAATTGAAGCGGTATTAAGACAATATCCCGATATTGAAGATGTTGTGGTTATGGCGAGAGAAGATATTCCGCAAAATCATCGTTTAGTCGCTTATGTAGTTCCCAGTTCAGAAACAAAATTAGCCATACCAGAATTACGGAATTATCTGAAAAATCAACTACCCGATTATATGATCCCTTCTGCTTTTGTTGAGTTAAACACTTTCCCTTTAACACCCAATGGAAAAGTAGACAGAAAAGCTTTACCTGTTCCTGAAAATCAACGATTAGATTTAAAAACAACTTACGAAGCACCCCAGTCTGAATTGGAAAATGCGATCGCTCAAATTTGGCGAGAAATCTTACAGTTAGAAAAAGTCGGCATCCAAGATAACTTTTTTGACTTAGGGGGGAATTCCTTATTAATGGTTCAGGTGAATCAAAAACTGCGGGACGTTCTAAATCGAGAGATTTCTATCATTGAAATGTTTCAAAATCCCACTATTAAATCCTTAGCTCAATCTTTGATGCCAAAACCTAAAGAAACATCAACGTTTAAAGCCCTAAATAATCGAGTTCAAAGGCAAATTGCCTCGATGAATCGACAAAAATCTTTAATCAAAGGCAACAAAGGACAGTAAACAGGAATCAGTCGAAAAATAATCTTGTAAATCCTAAAAATCCTACTCATGAACAATTTAGCATCTATCGCAATCATTGGTTTATCAGGACGTTTCCCTGGTGCAAATAATATCGAAGAATTTTGGCAAAACTTACAAGCCGGAATTGAGTCTATCTCAGAATTCACGGAAGAAGAATTAAAAGCCTCTGGGATCGATGTCCATTCTTTAGAAGATCCCCACTATGTTAAACGAAGTGGAATTTTAGACAATATTGAATATTTTGATGCGGGATTTTTTGATTTGACTCCTAAAGAAGCCGAACTCACCGATCCCCAACATCGTTTATTTTTAGAATGTGCTTGGGAAGCGTTAGAAAGTGCTGGATATGATTCCCATCAATGTGATAGCCGAATTGGGGTTTATGGCGGATCGAGTTTAAATAACTATTTATCTTTTAACCCGAAAGATGCCGTAGGAACCGCACAATCTTATCAAAAATTAATTGGCAATGATAAAGATTTCCTCACCACCCGTGTCTCCTATAAATTAAATTTAACAGGCCCCAGTTTAACCGTTCAAACTGCTTGTTCAACTTCCTTAGTGGCGGTTAATTTAGCTTGCCAAAGTTTAATCAATTATCAATGTGATATGGCATTAGCGGGAGGCGTTTCGATCCGAGTTCCCCAAAAAACGGGTTATCTGTATCAACCCGGTGGCCCACTATCCCCCGATGGTCACTGTCGCGCCTTTGATGCCAACGCCCAAGGCACAACAGTAGGAAATGGGGTAGGTGTGGTGTTGCTGAAGCGGCTTGAAGAGGCGCTCGCGGATGGGGATACGATCTATGCGGTAATTAAAGGCTGGGCAACGAATAACGATGGATCGCTGAAGGTGGGTTATACGGCGCCGAGTGTGGATGGACAGGCAGAAGCGATCGCCGAGGCGATGTTACTGGCAGACGTTGAAGCGGAGACGATCAGCTATATTGAAGCCCATGGCACAGGCACAACGTTAGGCGATCCGATTGAAATGGCGGCATTAACCCAAGTGTTTCGCGCCAGTACCGACAAAACAGGTTTCTGTGCGATCGGTTCAGTGAAAACGAATATTGGTCATCTCGACGCGGCGGCGGGCGTTACGGGACTAATTAAAACCGTTTTAGCCCTCAAACATCAACAAATCCCAGCCAGTCTGAATTTTGAGACGCCGAACCCAGAAATTGATTTTGCCAATAGTCCCTTTTATGTGAATACCCAACTCACAGCATTGCAGCAGCACACTTTTCCCCGTCGGGCGGGAGTGAGTGCGTTAGGAATGGGAGGAACGAACGCCCATGTCATTTTAGAAGAAGCACCGACTCCAGTGCCATATAGTTCGTCTCGTCCTTGGCAATTGGTGGTAATTTCGGCTAAAACCGAATCGGCTTTAGAAAGTGCTACCCAAAATCTCGCCCAACATTTAACCCAGCATCCCGACGTTAATCTTGCCGATGTTGCCTATACCTTGCAAGTCGGACGGCGAGGCTTTAATTATCGTCGCATCCTGGTCTGTAAAGACGTAGAAGATGCCCTGAAAACGTTGCAAACTCCCCCTCCTCAACGGGTGTTTACGGCAGCCTTAGAACCCGCTAACCGTGCGATCGCGTTCATGTTTTCGGGGCAGGGTAGCCAATATGTCAATATGGGTAAGGAACTCTACGAAACCGAGTCTAGCTTTCGGGATATAGTAGATCACTGTTGTGCTTTCCTCAAACCCTTATTAAACCTGGATTTGCGGACAATTATTTATCCCGACGTAGAGACGTTGCATGCAGCGTCTCTACAGGAAACGTCTGTCACGCAACCCGCCTTATTTGTGATTGAGTATGCTTTGGCGCAGTTGTGGATCTCTTGGGGAATTTCTCCGAGTTCGATGATCGGTCATAGTATCGGGGAATATGTCGCGGCTTGCCTTGCGGGGGTGTTGTCGTTGGAAGATGCCTTAAAATTGGTGGCGTTGCGGGGGAGATTAATGCAGCAGTTACCCAAGGGAAGTATGCTATCGATTCCTTTACCAGCCAGTGAGGTTATCCCGTTACTGAATGAAGATTTAGCGTTAGCGGCAATTAATGCACCGTCGTTGTGTGCTGTATCTGGCACGGATGATGCGATCGCACGTCTTGCAGAAACCTTGAACACCAGAGGGATCGAGTGTCGCCGTTTGCAGACTTCCCATGCCTTCCATTCTCAGATGATGGATGACATTTTACAACCATTTATTGAGGCAGTCAAAACCGTTCAATTAAACCCTCCTGAAATTCCTTATATTTCTAATGTAACCGGAACTTGGATCACCGTTGAAGAAGCAACAAATCCTGATTATTATGCTCAACATTTACGGCAAACGGTGTGTTTTAGTACCGGAATTATTCAGTTACTAGAAAAAGGGGAACACATCTTTTTAGAAGTGGGGCCAGGTCGCACCTTAACCACCTTAGTTAAACAGCATATTCAAGGGTTAACAAAACCCGTTATTTTATCTTCGTTACGGCATCCCCAGGAAGACCTCTCAGATTTACAATTCTTACTCCAGAGTTTAGGGCGACTTTGGTTAGCAGGAGTTGAGATTAACTGGGCAAGTTTTTATCAACAAGAACAACGGTGTCGAGTTCCGTTACCGACTTATCCCTTTGAACGTCAACGCTATTGGCTGAAGCCAGAAAAGTCAACTAAACCAGAGTCTAAAAGCGGTAAAAATCCTAATTTATCCGATTGGTTTTATGTTCCATCTTGGAAACGTGTTCCTCTAGTTTCGGGCAACAAAATTGACTCAGACTGTACCCTGATTTTTATTGATGAATCGAAGTTAGGCGTTGAACTGATTCAATATTTACAACAGTTAGAGCAAACAATCATTACCGTTAAGATAGGAGAAAAATTTAGTCAGTTGAATGACCAGAGTTATACTCTTAATCCAGCAGAAACAAGTGATTATCAGAAGTTACTTCAGCAGTTAAAAGAACAAAACAAAATTCCTGATAATATTATCCATTTATGGAGTGTTTTACCGCTTGCTGATGATGTTCATATTGATTTTTCACGCATTCAAAATTTAGGGTTTTATAGTTTAGTTTATTTAGCCCAAGCCATCGCCCAACAACAAATCCAGGATAAAATTCAACTGTTTGTTATTTCTAATCATCTATACAAGATTGCTGGTACAGAAGAACTCTATCCTGAAAAAGCAACTTTACTCGGTGCTTGTAAAGTGATTCCCCAGGAATATTTAAACCTTAATTGTCGGTTAATTGAGGTTGATAATCCATCTTTACTAGAACCCTTAAAACTCGAATTAACAACAGCGTCAGAAGATGCAATTGTTGCCTATAGAAATCAGTCTCGTTGGGTACAAACTTTTGAAAAAGTTATCCTAAATCCGCCCACAAAAGAGAATCTCAGATTACGACAAGGCGGCGTTTATCTGATTACGGGTGGAATGGGAGGAATCGGGTTAACCTTGGCGGAATATTTAGCAAAAACTGTTCAAGCTAAATTAATTTTATTAGGACGTTCTCTACCGCTTGAAAATAGTCCCCAACTGCAAAAAATTAATCAACTAAAAGCAGAGGGATCGGAAATCATGCTATTAACGGCAGATGTGAGTCATAAAGAACAAATGCAGAATGCGATCGCTCAATCTTTAGAACAATTTGGTAGAATTAATGGGGTGATTCATGCTGCTGGAATTGCCGGAGATGGGATTATTCAATTTAAAACACCGGAAATAGCAGAAAAGGTTTTTGCACCCAAAATTAACGGTACATTTATCCTCAATCATCTCCTGAAAGATCAGAATTTAGACTTTTTTGTGTTATGTTCTTCCTTAAGTTCAATTCAAGGAGGAATTGGGCAAGTTGATTATTGTGCAGCGAATGCCTTTTTAGATGCCTTTGCTGAGTGGAATTCCTCCCAAAATAACCAATTAACGATTGCGATTAATTGGGATACTTGGCAACAAGTAGGGATGGCGGTTAATTCCTTCATTCCCAATCAAATTAAAAGTTGGTATGAAAATCAGTTAAAAAACGGGATTCTACCAACGGAAGGGATGGATATTTTTAGCCGAATTTTAGCAAATTCTATTCCACAAGTCATTGTTTCAACTCAAAACTTATCAGAGGAATTTGAGGAGTTAAAACAGTTTATTGCATCTATATCATTTCCTAAAAAATCAGCAGAATTATCACCAAATTATTTAGACTTTTTAGGAGATGAAATTGAAACCGAAATTGCCAAGATTTGGCAAGAAATTATTGGACTTGAAAAGGTAAACCTTGATGATAACTTCTTTGAATTAGGCGGACATTCTTTACTAGCAGTTCAAACGATTTCTCGGTTGCGAGAAACATTTGGGGTAGATTTACCCGTGTGTACTCTTCTCAAGGATGCCCCAACCATTCGAGAATTAGCAACGGTAATTACAGAAAAACAAGTTAATTTTGAAGACGTTGAAGATATTGAACAGTTATTAGCAGAAATTGAAGGATTATCGAGTTCTGAAATTCAAGAACAGTTAAAAATAACGTAGAGACATTGCATGCAACGTCTCTACACCACACCAACCAGGTAATCTTAATTTATTGGATCATCATGAACAATATTAATCAAAGAATAGCAGCTTTAACTCCTGAACAACGAAAGTTATTAAAACTAAAGTTAAAACAAAAAAATAACTCGATTTCCAAGTTTCAGAGAACAGACGCTAAAACCCCGTGTCTGTCAGTAAACCAAGAAAAATTCTGGATTTTTCAACAGTTACAACCTGAATCTGCTTTATATAACGAATGTAATTTGGTAGAAATTACCGGAAATTTGGATACTGCTATTTTAGAAAAAAGCTTAAATGAAATTATTAAACGCCATGACGTATTGCGAACTCGATTTAAAGAAGTTCAGGGAAAACCTATCCCTGAAATTGTTTCTAATTTAACACTCTCCTTAAAATTGATCGATTTACAACATCTTGCTGAAACTGACCAGGAAACCCAAGTTCAGCAATTAATTAATGAACAATCTCGTCAACCCTTTGACTTAACAAAATTACCTTTAATTCGGGCAGCTTTAATTAAATTAACTCCCCAAGAATTTCGCTTATTACTAATTACTCATCATATTATCTTTGATGGTTGGTCAGGTCGTGTATTTTATCAAGAATTAGCAGAATTATATTTAGCGTTTTCTCAAGGTAAACCCTCCCCGTTAACCCCATTACCAATTCAATATACAGATTTTGCACAATGGCAAAGAAATCAGTTAAAAAATGAAGGAATATCACCGGAAATTAACGATTGGAAAGAACAACTCAAAGATGCACCTCCCTTAATTAATTTACCTACCGATTATCCTCGTCCTAGCCAACAAAAATTTGTAGGGTCACGCATTCCCTTTTGTTTCCCTAAATGTCTTAGTGATGCCTTAAAAACATTGAGTCAACAGCAAGGCGCGACCCTATTTATGGTGTTGTTAGCGGCTTTTAAAACGTTACTATATCGCTATACCGGACAAACAGATTTGTTAGTGGGGACTCCGGTTGCTAATCGCACGCACCGAGAAATAGAAAACTTATTAGGCTGTTTTGTTAATCCTTTAGTGCTTCGTACCCAACTATCGGAAGACATTCGTTTTCAAGACTTAATTAATCAAGTTCGTGAAACCGCAATAACAGCATTTAATCATCAAAGTTTACCCTTTGAACACTTAATTAAAGAACTAAAAACCGAACGAACTTTAAGCTACACTCCCCTATTTCAGGTGATGTTTGTGTTTCAAAATTCTTTACAGTTAACCCTACAACTACCGAATTTAACCTTAACGCCTGTGAGAGTTGATAACGGCACAGCGAAGTTTGATTTAACCTTATATGTGGAGGATACTCAACAACAATTAACCGGATTTTTAGAATACAATACTGAACTATTCCAAGCTGAAACCATTAACCGAATGTTGGGGCATTTCCAAACGTTACTTGAAGGGATTATTGCCAATCCTCAACAGCATCTCGGTGAGTTACCGTTATTAACAAAATCCGAACGTCATCAATTACTTAAAACTTGGAATCAGACTTTCCTTGATTATCCGCAAGATCGAACAATTCATCAATTATTTGAAGCGCAAGTTGAACGTACACCTAATGCAGTTGCGGTGGTGTGGGAAAATGAACAATTAACCTATCAACAACTCAATACAAAAGCGAATCAACTTGCTCATTTCTTGCAACAACTTGGTGCTAAACCGGAAACGTTAGTCGGAGTTTGTTTAGAACGTTCTTTAGACTTGGTAATTGGACTGTTAGCCATCCTTAAAACAGGCGCAGCCTACCTTCCCCTCGATCCCGCCTATCCTTCAGACCGTCTGGCGTTTATGGTGGAAGATTCCCAAGCACAGTTATTATTAACACAAAGTCATTTTGTTGAGACTTTATCTTCTGTAAAAACTCGCTTAATTTGCCTCGATCAAGCGTGGGAAATTATTCAAAATTACAGGACAGAAAACCTGGAAAATACCGCAAACTCTGATAATTTAGCGTATCTGATTTATACTTCCGGTTCAACAGGAAGACCGAAAGGCGTTGCGATTGAACATCGTAATACGGTGGCTTTTATTAGTTGGGCGAGATTAGTATTTACCGATGCAGAATTAGCGGGGGTT
>JBMDYE010000217.1:0-2642 GCA_048595135.1 Planktothrix sp.
TGTTACTCAACCTATTGGTTTAATTTTGCGAGATAGTCCCAGTGTAGAAGCGAACCGCATTGGTGGAGTGGCTTATCAAGAAGAGGTGATTGTTTTAGGAGAAAGCGACAATAAACAATGGCAAAAGGTACGGGTTGCTCAGGATAATGACCGAACTGGATGGGTCAAAGGAGGAAATACTGAAAAAATTCAATCTAATAATTAGAACTTGATCCAGCTTTGTTGATTTTCAATCTCAATTTACGGTTTAATCAATCCCGAATCTAAGGTTCTGAACCATGTTAAGAAAGGTATATAAGTTTAAAGCTTAATTGCAATTTAGGCCATAATTCATAAACAAACACAATCCAAGTGATAGGGTTTAACAATTAACAATATTCAATTGATTTACTCTGACTTGGATTTATCGTTATGAACCCGAAAAACTCTGAACGCGATGTTGTAGAAGCAGCAGTGACAGCAGCAATGGGTGCAGGGATTGCAACTTCCTTTGCTGTTAGTCAGGGTCAAAGTCCATTGGTAGCCCTCGGAATTACTGTATTTGCTGTAATTGTTGCGTTGATTTGCGATCGCGCGGGTTTAGTTTAAATTCCCACATAATACTTGATCTAGAATGGGGGAAACAAAAAAGCTCAATCTAAAATCTATTAAATGAGCTTTTTTGATACCTATTGTTTCCTTCCAAACTTATGATCGATCAATATGCTTTTCTGACTTTAGCTGTTGCTCATGAAGACCCGCCTGAATATCAATTTCAGGGATTAAAAGCAGTTCAGTGGCAAAAGTTTTCCAGCCACAGTTACCGATGGTTTTTATCTTTAGTCGTGAGCCTTGCAATTGTAAGTGTAGCCCAATCGGCTCAAGCTTTAGTTCAGCAAGGAGATTCAGGAGCGCAAGTCACCCAAGTTCAACAACGCTTACGACAATTAGGTTATTTTAATGCTAATGTAACGGGTTTTTTTGGAACCATTACCCGTGATGCTGTAATTCGTTTTCAACGAGATAATGGTTTAGTTGCTGATGGGGTTGTGGGGCCTTTAACCTTAGCAATTTTGGGAATACCCAGTCAACCTTTTGACCCAACACCCCCAAACCGTCAGCTAATTGGCTTGGGAGAGGGTGATCGAGGGCCAGGGGTAGAGGATTTACAACGAAGATTACGACAGTTAGGCTATTTCGACCGCACACCAACAGAGATTTTTGGCCCGATCACCAGGGATGCTGTAATACGACTTCAACGAGATAACGGCTTTACTCCCACTGGAATTGTCACTGAGGAGACCTTATTCATTCTTAATAATACCGCTGTACCCCTTCCCCAACCGTTACCTAATGTCAGTTTAGCACCTGGGGATTTTGGTGCAGAAGTAACAGCTTTACAAGAACGTCTCAGAACCTTGGGTTATTATCTAGGCCAAATTACAGGTTATTTTGATGTTGAAACGGAAGTTGCTGTTCGGCAATTTCAACGAGATCAAGGGATTGCTGCTACAGGAATTGCGGGTTCAACAACATTGGTCGCTTTAAATATTCCCATTCCGAGTGTTCCCTCAGTTCCACAATTTCCCATGGTTCTCCGTTTAGGAGATCAGGGAGCCTCTGTTACTGTTATTCAAAGAAGATTAACCAGTTTAGGATTTTATACAGGGCCAATTAATGGCTTCTTTGACCTAGAGACTCAACGGGCTGTCATCAGTTTCCAACGCGTTAGTCGCATTACTCCAACGGGAGAAGTGGGGCCCACAACGGCATCAGCGATGGGTATCAATCTGGTAACGGCTCAAAATCCTGCCTTTGTTCCACCACGTCCCACTATTGTCAGCATGAATAGTATGACATCTGCTCTGGCTTTAGGATCTACAGGGGTAGAAGTCCGAAAAATTCAACGCCGTTTAAGAGAGCTAAACTATTATTCTGGGCCTATTAACGGCTTTTTTGATCAAGCTACTGAAACCGCTTTAATTCTATTTCAACGGGCAAATGGGATTACTGAAACAGGGGTTGCTGGCCCGACGACACAAACGTTTTTATTTAATGTTCAACCTACTTTAGCACCCCGAACTCGAAATCCTGTCTCGATCCGAACAGTAAATACTACCGTAGTGCGAGTAACCCCAACAGTTGTGGGTTCTAGCCGGATTCAACAATTACAAGAAAGACTCAGGATTCAGGGACTCTACAACGGCCCGATTCATGGCGTTTATGATACTCGCACTCAACAAGCCGTTGCTCAAGCTAGAAACTGGTATGGCCCTAATGCAGATATTGTTTTATTTGGAGGACTTTAAATTAATTAATCATTAACACCAAGACTACATAGAGGGGAAAAGAACAATTTTTCCCCTAATTTACCATAATTTCATAATGAATCTGACTCAATTTCTGATGAAGTTTCTGATGAAGCTTCCGAGATAGATTTTGAACAAGACCAATTACTAGAAATCAGAGAAGGCCAGCCCATGCGTAAGGCTTCATGACAAATGGTATGAATGGTTAATTGGCAATCTAATAAGTGTAATCCTGATTTCTCCGCCTGTTTCATACTGGTTTTGGAAATCGAATCATTTTTAAATTCAATGGTTTTATTACATTGAACACAGACTAAATGGTGATGATGATGGGGATAGGGTTGATTAATTTCA
>JBMDYE010000218.1:0-6289 GCA_048595135.1 Planktothrix sp.
ATTAAAAGTTTTCATAATTTTTATTTTAACGCAAGTGATTCTTTCGGAGCAGATTTTGGTCGGTTAAGCAGGTATATAAGAGCAAGAGGTAAACTGATAGATTAAAACTGGCGGTGAAAACTTATGAAGTTGACTGTGACACTTGACCGTGACGAAGATGGGGTTTGGATTGTAGAATGCCCTAGTATTCCTGGTTGTATCAGCCAAGGTCAAACTAGGGAAGAAGCCCTCCAAAATATCAGGGATGCAATTACCGCCTGCCTTCAAGTTCGCGCAGAACGTGGGCTACCGCTTACGATTGAAACTCACCAAGTAGAGGTAATGGCATAATCATGTCCTCTACTCTTCCTGTTCTCAGCGGACGTGAGGTAGTCCGAGTGTTTGAAACTTTTGGTTGGCAAGTTGTGCGTCAAAGTGCAAGCCATATCATCATGGTCAAGGAGGGTGAACAGGTAACACTCTCTATTCCTGATCACCGTGAAGTAGCAAAAGGTACACTCCGTAGTCTTATTCGTGCTTCTGGACTTACAGTACAAGAGTTTATTTCCGGCATGAGATAACCACTCGTGGCGAGCTAACAATTTTCTCTGGTTGCTAGGCTCTGCCTAGTAATCCAATAAACAGGCTCCGCCTGAAGAATTGGGAGGCAGAGCCTCCCTTTTGGCATTTCTAGGTAAAGCCTAGAAACGAGAGTTAATTAACGATTGGCGCCGATTAAATTCGCGTTGAATAGATTGGTATTATCTAAAACCGCGCCCGCTAAATCCGATGAACTTAAATTAGAACCCGTGAGATTAGCTCCCGTTAAATTAGCATCGCGTAAGTTAACGCCACTAATATCAAATCCATAAAGGCTACCTTCTTTTAACTGAATTTGAGCTAAATTATCAACGGATTGTTGACTATTTCTTAAGTTCGCCCCGGTTAAATCGGCACTTTCTAAGTTCGCACCGACTAAATTAGAATAACTTAGATCTGCATTGTTTAAATTGGCTATTACTAACCCCGCTAAGGCTAAGTTAGTCCGGCTTAAATTCGCCCGTTCTAAATTCGCCCCATGTAATTTAGCAGTCACTAAACTGGCTCCAGCTAAATTCGCTTCTTGTAATTTTGCCCGGTTTAAGTTCACTTCATTCAAGTTCGCCCCTTCTCAGTTTGCCCCTTGTAAGTTGGCATCTTTCAGGTTTGCCCCTTGTAGGTTTGTACCTGCCAGTTGCGCCCCACTCAGATCACACCCGGCGCATTGCTTCGTTTCCAATAACTGTTTAAGATGTGCGGGGTTCTCGGCTTGTGCAGGAACGCTGACACCTAAAATTAAAACGATTGCTGTAGTGATGACTGTTGCGATTTTCATTGCCCCCGCCCTCAGAAAACTCTATGTTCTGTAATATCTCCCATTATCGAGCTTGGTGCATTGAGTAGAATCCCCGTTGCGTGTGATATTTTCCTGATCCCCGTGTGACCAGAATCACTGAGAAAAACAGGAGGGCTTGATACAGAAGGGGCTTAAGCCATTACGTCTCGGATTAAATTGGCTAACTGTTCGGCACTGTTGGTAACGGCAACAAAGGCGGTAGCGTCTTTCATTCGTTGCAACTGTTCTGGCGAGTTTAACAAATGTAACACCTTACTGGCAAGGACATCAGCGATTAATTCTTCTTGTTGGAATAATAAGGCTGCCCCCGCTTGGGCAAAAACTTTCCCATTATAGGTTTGGTGATCCTCTGCTGCAAAGGGATAGGGAATTAAAATCGAGGGGGTTTGGGTAATGGCTAATTCCGTTAAAGTGCCAGCACCCGCCCGACTAATGGCTAAATCTGCCCGTTTCAGCAACGCTGCCATATTGTCGTAAAACGGCAGTTTAATATATTGGGGATGGTTTAACTGATCAACATCGGGGTCATTAGTTCCCGTTAAATGGACAACCCACGCCCCCGCTTCAAACCAACTCGGTGCGGCTTGGCGAACTAATTTGTTAACCGCAACGGCGCCCTGACTTCCCCCGACTACCACAATGACGGGAACATCATCAGGAATGGAAACGGATAAAGGTTCGCTGGACTCCAGAAAGGCAGCACGGACAGGGGTTCCGACTACAACCGTATTGGCACGGGGTAGGTAGGACACCGCTTCCGCAAATCCCACAGCCACTTTACTACACCACGGACTAAAATTGCGGGTCACTTTCCCCGGTAACGCATTCGATTCATGGAGAATCACGGGTAAACCGAGGGAACGCGCCGCAATAATCGCAGGGGCGGCAATATAGCCTCCGGTGGTGAAGACGCCTTGAAAGTTACGACGTTTGAGGAGGCTGCGAACTTGCCAAATCGAACGGAGAAATTTCGCTAAAATTTTAAAGGTGGATAAACCGAAGCGCTGTTGAAATCCTTCAACGGAAATGGTGTGGAGGGGATATTGTTGAGGAACGAGTTGGGTTTCTAAGCGATCGCTCACACCCAGCCATTCGATTTGATAATCACTGAGTTGTTCGGCGGTGGCGATCGCAGGAAATAAATGTCCACCTGTTCCACTCGCTGCGATCAATAAGCTTGGGGGCGTTTGAGTCAAGGGGTTTTCTCCAGCTATCGATTTATCAGGTTCCGAAATTTAAGTTACCATAATTGGAAACTGAATCCCTACTCAACTGTTGATTGTTTAATTATCCAATGAGAATTTTCCCAACTTTTCAACTGCATTCCGTTTTGAAACTTGTTTTGACTCGCACTTCCTCTTCTGTCTTTTCTTTGCTATTGGGACTGATGTTGGGGTTGAGTGGGGCGGGATTTGTTAATCGTGCCAATGCAGAAACCCCTGAAACGGCTCCCGCCAACGTTAAAACGTTGTTGAGTGAAGTGGATGCCGCCGCCAATCGCCAAGATATTAATGCAGTGATGCAATTTTATGGTGAAAATTTTACCAATTCTGATGGGTTAACCTACCCCAGGTTACAAGAGGTTTTAGCGAAGTTTTGGGACACCTATTCTAATCTTAATTATAGTACAAAATTACAATCTTGGGAACAGGATGGCAACGCAATTGTTACAACAACAATAACGGAAATTACGGGAACTAAAAAAATCCATAGTCGCGAATTTGCTTTAGCCTCAACGATTACCTCCCAACAACGGATTGAAAATCAAAAGATTGTTCAGCAGGAAATTTTAGCGGAAAACAATCAACTGACGTTAGGTAATAAACCCCCAACGGTAGAATTTAATTTACCAGAACAAGTCAAAGCGGGGCAAGAATTTAGTCTAGATGCGATCGTTCAAGAACCTTTAGGAGACGAAATTTTAGTGGGAACTGCGATCATTCAACCCACAACCGAAACCGCATATTTTGACGAGAAATTATTACAATTAGAATTTTTACCGTCTGGCGGTGTGTTTAAAGTGGGTCAAGCACCAACACCTGCGGATGATCAATGGATTACTGCGATTTTAATGCGACAAGGCGGCGTCACGTTAGTGACCAAACGGTTAAGAGTGGTAGAACAGTAATCAGTAATCAGTAATCAGTAATCAGTAAAGAGTTTTTAGTTTTTGAATTCTACAGCAATTTTCGACTTAATGCCGTACATTTACAGTCTAAAAAAATGTGGGAGTTTAAGGATTATTTCTGGATTTAACCAACTCGCAAAATACTGTAGCTTTTTCGTAAATAGTCTTACAGTTAACAACGTTCAACTATTAACTTTCTACTGATTACTGATTACTGATTACTGATTTTATGACTCCTTTATTAGAAATTCGGAATTTAGAAGTACAGTTTTTAACACCGGATGGAATTGTTCAGGCGGTGAATGGAATTTCTTATCAAGTTAACCCTGGCGAAACGGTGGGAATTGTGGGGGAGTCGGGTTCAGGAAAAAGTATTAGTGTTTTATCGATTTTACAATTAATTCCGTCTCCTCCTGGGAAAATTACCAACGGTGAAATTATATTTTTAGGTAAAAATTTACGCCAAGTTGATATTAATACCTTACGTCAAATTCGCGGCAATCAAATTGCCATGATTTTCCAAGATCCGATGACGTCTTTGAATCCGGTTTTAACCATTGGTCAACAATTAATAGAAGCGATCGCAACCCATTTAAACGTTACCCCAGAACAAGCTAAAAATCGAGCCATTGAACTATTAACTCAAGTCGGAATTCCCAGTCCTGAAAAACGCTTCAAAAATTATCCCCATGAATTTTCTGGGGGAATGCGACAGCGAGTTATGATTGCTATGGGGTTAGCTTGTAACCCGCAATTATTAATTGCAGATGAACCGACAACCGCGTTAGATGTCACCGTTCAAGCGCAGGTGGTGGAATTAATTAAAAAATTGCGAAGTGAACATCAAATGTCGGTGATTTGGATTACCCATGATTTAGCTTTATTAGCAGGATTAGCCGATCGCATTTTAGTGATGTATGCGGGACGAATTGTGGAAGAAGCGACAACAAATCAACTCTATAAAAATCCGCGTCATCCTTACACCATTGGATTATTAAACAGTTTACCTCGATTAGATCAAGATTATCAAGAACCGTTACAAGCCATTGAAGGAACACCTCCTGATTTAATTGATTATCCCCAAGGCTGTCCCTTTGCACCTCGATGTCAATTTGTTTTAGAAAAATGTGGTCAAGAAAATCCTCCCTTAGCATCTATTGAACCCAACCATAAAGTCGCGTGTTGGAATCAGTAGGATGGGCTATGCCCATCAAAACTTCTGTTGAAAATCAGTAGGATGGGCTATGCCCATCAAAACTTCTGTTGAGAATCAGTAGAATGAGCATAACCCATCAAAACTTCTGTTAAAATTATTATTAAATGATGGGCATAGCCCATCCTACAAATAGGGTTAATTTATTAAAATTATTATCAAATGATGGGCATAGCCCATCCTACAAATATGGTTAATTTATTAAGGGAAAATCTAGGAACTTCTCAAGAAACACAGCCGTTAATTCGGGTTGAAAACTTACAAAAACATTTTCCGGTGATGGAGGGAATTTTATTACAACGTCAAATTGGTGCTATTAAAGCGGTTGATGGATTAACTTTTAATATTAACCGGGGGGAAACCTTAAGTTTAGTGGGGGAATCAGGATGCGGCAAAAGTACAACGGGACGCATGATTTTACAGTTATCCCGTCCAACAGGAGGAAATGTTTATTTTGAAAATACTGATTTAACCCAATTAACGGAAAAACAGTTAAAAAAACAGATGTTTCGGCGACGGATGCAAATGATTTTCCAAGATCCCTATTCTTCCCTTAATCCCCGAATTACCGTTGGAAAAATTATTAGTGAACCGTTAATGATTTATCAATATGGAAATTCTAAAGAAATCCAAAATCGAGTCGAAGAACTATTAACATTTGTGGGATTAAATCCGCAGGTGATCAATCGTTATCCCCATGAATTTTCCGGCGGTCAACAACAACGCATTGGGATAGCCAGAGCATTAGCGATGAATCCTGATTTTATTGTTTGTGATGAACCCATTGCGGCGTTAGATGTTTCTATTCAAGCCCAAGTGATTAATTTATTGAAAAAATTACAGCAACAATTGGGTTTAACTTATTTATTTATTGCCCATGATTTAAGCGTGGTTCGTTATATTTCTGATCGAATTGCAGTGATGTATTTAGGGCAAATTGTTGAATTAACGGATCGAGTTTCTTTATATGAAAACCCGTTACATCCCTATACTCAAGCTTTATTATCTTCGGTTCCGATTCCTGACCCAGAGTTAGAAAAAAAGCGAGAACGAATTATCCTTAAGGGAGAGATTCCCAGTCCCTTTAATCCGCCAACCGGATGTCGATTTCATTCTCGCTGTCCTTTCGTTTTTGAACGGTGCAAAATTGAAGAACCTCCTTTACAAGAAGTTTCTTTAGGACATTTTGTAGCTTGTCATTTACATGAAAAATAGGATTGACACCAAAACTGGGTTATATTCCATCTTTAAATATTTGCTACACATCCCTATTGTGTAGAGACGTGCCATGGCACGTCTCTACGTGGGGTTTAGAGATCATCTGTAACATCAATTTCAGGATTTCATATTAGAAAAAAAAGGAGAAATTTGTGTTCTTTATTTCCTATTCCCTGTTCCCTGTTCCTTAATTCTTAAGCATTTTTCCAAAGTAGCGACAACGGACTGGGAGAGACTGGGTAAATCGTAACCGCCTTCGAGTCCCAATAGAAGGCGAGGAGTGACTTGCAAACAGTATTCGGTAAAGAGTCCGTAATCTTGGGGTTGTAGAGAAATACTCGCTAACGGATCATCG
>JBMDYE010000219.1:0-16751 GCA_048595135.1 Planktothrix sp.
TTTGTGATGCTTACGTGATGCCCTCTCAAGAAGGGTTTGGCATCGTTTATTTAGAAGCCATGGCCTGTGGAAAACCCGTTGTAGCAGGAGATAACGACGGTTCTGCTGATCCGTTGCAGGATGGCAAATTAGGGTGGCAAGTGCCTCACCGTGACCCCGATGCGGTGGCTAAAGCTTGTATTGAAATGCTCCAAGGACAAGATCAACGGTGCAACGGCGAATGGTTGCGGGAGCAATGTTTAGCCAGTTTTGGGAAATCCGCATTTCAAGCGTCCTTACAACAGCTTCTCCTATCCAGAGTAGTATCATAGAACTATCGGAGAATTTTATTAGAATCAGCCGTTCGTTAATCGATGAATGTGTTTATGCTGATGATGAATTCCGCCGGATTAATTCTAACCATATCGGGGAGGAAACCACCGTGAACCAGGAACGGTTCAGAACACTACAAATTAAACTTTCAGATGTAACCAACTGGCTGATTCTCTTAGCAATCATTGGTTTACTCTCATCGATTGGTTTAGGTTGGTTAGTGAACGGAATTCTCATTATTATCGGCTTAATCGCTTTAACCCCTATCCTCGTAATTACAGGTGTGCAATGGTGGTTAAAACGTAATCTCATTCACGATCAATGCCCGGTTTGCCAATACGAATTTACCGCTTTAAATAAAACTCAATGCCAATGTCCTAACTGTGGGGAACCTCTACAAGTGGAACAGGGACATTTTAATCGATTAACCCCCCCAGGAACAATCGATGTGCAAGCAATTGACGTTTCGGTAAAACAGTTGGAAGATTGATTTAATAAGGTTTCAATTTTGGAGAATAAAGCGCTGTGCCTGAAAATAAAACGACCGTTTTAGTTACGGGAGGAGCAGGTTATATTGGCTCCCATGCCGTTTTAGCCTTGCAACGTTCGGGTTATGACGTGATTATTTTAGATAATTTAGTTTATGGACATAAAGACCTTGTTGAAAATGTTCTGAAAACTGAATTAATTATTGGCGATACCAATGATCGAGCGTTACTGGATCAACTTTTTGAAAGCCGAAAAATTGATGCAGTCATGCACTTTTCCGCCTATGCTTATGTGGGGGAGTCCGTCACGAATCCCGATAAATATTATCGCAATAATGTGATCGGAACCTTGACGCTTTTAGAAGCGATGAAAGCGGCATCCATTCATAAATTTGTCTTTTCCTCCACTTGCGCCACCTATGGCGTTCCTGAAATTGTTCCCATTCCTGAAGATCATCCCCAAAATCCGATTAATCCCTATGGGGCCACTAAATTAATGGTGGAACGGATTTTATCTGATTTTAATGTGGCTTATGATTTCCGATCCGTTTGTTTTCGCTATTTTAATGCGGCTGGGGCTGATCCAGAGGGGTTACTGGGAGAAGATCATAACCCCGAAACCCATTTACTGCCGTTAACGTTATTAACCGCTTTGGGACAACGAGACTCTATCTCGATTTTTGGAACCGATTATCCCACACCCGATGGTACTTGCATTCGAGATTATATTCATGTCACGGATTTAGCAACCGCCCATATTTTAGGGTTGGAATATTTATTAAACGGCGGAAACACAACGGTTTTTAATTTAGGAAATGGTAACGGTTTTTCCGTTAAAGAAGTGATTGATGCCGCCCGAAAAATTACTGGAAAAGACATTAAAGCCGTTGAGTGCGATCGCCGTCCGGGTGATCCGCCCAGCTTAGTTGGGAGTGGTGAAAAAGCTCGTCAAATTTTAGGCTGGAACCCTCAATATCCTGATATTGAAACCATTATTACTCATGCTTGGCAATGGCATCAAAAACGACATGGGTAGAGCAGAAGGCAGCTTGGCTGTGGGAGGGAGGAGAATACTTAATAATAGACAATTACAGCTATCCTTATCCTCTATGTCCTAACTGTAACGCGTAGTTCTAGGGAATGAGAATTTTAGTGAGGAGAAATTCCCAATAGATAAAGGCAGGTTTTTCAAGGGGGTAGGGTAATTATACCCTAAACTTTACTGAACCTGCCATTACAGAATTAAGAATCAAGAATTAAGAACTAAGTAGTATATGATAGAAGGTTTTTCGTCAATTGTCAACCGTCAACTGCTGGAGAACGGTTGCAGCAATGCGCCGACTGGCACCGGGTTCTCCCATTCGACGTTTACCATTTTCTGCAATTAACTGGAGGCGGTCGGGGTGTTTGAGTAGCGATCGCAACGTCTCCGGTACATCCGTTGGGTGTGGAACCACAATCACCGAAGGCCCTAATAAACGGTTTTGATTTTCTGCAAAAATGGGGGTGAATTGGGGGCCTTTTCCTGGGAGGGCGATCGCAGGTTTTCCCAAACCCACAAATTGTTCCGTTGCGGTTCCCGCCATTGCTAAAGCAATATGTCCCTGATGCAAACAATCATTAAATTTCTGCTGTGTCAGAATTAAGGTGGCATTCTTCTGAGTCCAGATTAAATCCTCCCCCTCAATTTCCCAGGGGAGACTAGACGCCTCTAAAGCGGCTGTAGGTTGCCAATTCAAGGCGGTGAGAACCTGACAAAAGGGATCTAGGTTTAAACCGGGGGCGATGGCTGCTAAAAACACAAATTGTTGATAGGTTTGAACATGGTTCCCCGGTAACACCACAAAATCTGACCCAGGCTGACCAAACTGTTCCAAAATGGCAGCCACCGCCTCCATGATTAATTGCCAATTATTGATCACCTCTGGGGTTCGGGAACCCGGAAGTAACGTGATGATCAAGGGTTGGTGCGGTTGTTCCGGTTCCAAGCCCCCTTTATAGATGGCAGGTTTGGAGGTTTGGGGTTGGAGGTCGTCCATCATGGGATTCCCCAAGTTAAACGCCGGAATGGATAACTGTTGTAAGGTTTTTGCGGTTAAGTGATCCCTCGGAAACACGGCTTTACATCGGGGATGACTCATTAACCAGCGTTCCCAAGGAAAATAAATCGACTTTGACCCCCGATACCAGCGCCACATTCCAGTTTGGGGCAGTTGTTCTTGTTCATCGCGAAGATAATAGTCAGATTTTGCAGTTCCCACAAAGGCATAGTTACCCCCACTCAACCAAGCCAGCAACAGAGGAACAATGTCCCCCACCGCCAGAATTGAGCCTCCTGATTTAACCCACTCCCGAATTGTTTGGTATTGACTAAAAAACAACGGTAGTAAACCGCTTTTGAGATCCCGCCAGAGTTGCTGATGATCCATATAAATAAACCCACCAGAGGGCATCGGTTGTATAAAGCCAATGGTGGGAACTTGGGACAGTTGAGTATAAGCTTGTCCAGTCCCCACTAAGGGGAAAGCCACCAGTTTAGGAGGGTTAGGCTGCTGTTGCAGTTCTCGTAAGATCCGAACGGCAACTGCATCCTCTCCATGACCATTGCTCAAACACAAAATTTTTACTGTCACACACTCACACCCTTACAAACGCTGACAAGCTAGATTAACAGGAGGGGAGAAAAATTGAAAAAACTACAACTTCTGTTGTCCGGCAGGAATCAGAAAAAGAATGCTGAAACATTAAGGATTACAACCCTCCCCTATCTTCTAACGTCTACTTCAGTTGCCATCCCTCCTGTTGTCATTATTTCTGAAAAATCTGCTATTTTGTTATACTCCCAAAAAGGATAAAATCAGAATTTCTTCTGGATTCAAGAACAAGTTAAAGGCAGCCTTCCTTGAGGGGGGGGTTGATGGGGTGCAACGCAGTGGCAGTTTAAGAGTTCTTAGATGAAATCCTGAAATTGATGCTACAGACGATCCCCTAGATGCCACGTAGAGACGTTGCATGCAACGTCTCTACACGATACCGATGTGTAGCAAACATTTAAAGATGGAATATTAGCTTTGAGCAGTTCATCAACTCTAAATATTGAACTTGTATAATTGAAGATCTAGAATGCCCGATTACCGCAGCGAGATTCACCCTAAATCTCCGCTGGAAAATCCCTTATTGCCGGAGTTTATGATTCCCGATTCTGAGTTTTCTCAAGCTGATAATATTTTAATTGTTAATGCTGATCTGGATGAAGTTAATCGGTTATCAGAAAGTTTAGTTCAGCAAGGATATGGCGTTAGAACGGTTTGGAATTGGTTAGAAGCGCAACGGGAATTAAAGGATCACATTCCCCATTTAATTTTAATTAATTATTCTGAAAATCAAGAAGAAATTGCCTTGATTATTGATGAGTTGGAGCGATTTGAAAATCTAGCTTGTCTGTTTATAATTGAATCGGAAGCAATTCCAAACTTAACTCGGTTTAAACTGAAAGAAACTTTTGATTTAATCAAAATCCCCTTTTCCAGAGAAGAATTCTTGTTACGGGTTAATCATCTCCTTTCTGGCTTGAAAAATAAAGTTTATTTAAACAATTCTATTCAACAATTAGAACAGGAAGTCCAAAAACGATATCAAACTGAATTGAAGCTAGAAAAATTAGTTAAAACGTTAGAAAAAACAACGAATCAACTCAATCATTTTAGCCGAATTGATAGTTTAACTCACTTAGCCAATCGGTGTTATTTTGATGAATATTTATTAAGAGAATGGCAGCGGTTAGCCAGAGAACGAATGTCTTTATCTTTAATTATTTGTGATTTAGATGCTTTTAAAAGTTATAATGAAATCTACGGCTATCAGGCGGGAGATAGCTGTTTAAAAACAATTGCTCAAACCATTACTTGTGCGGTTAAACGTCCAGCGGATTTTGTCGCTCGTTATAGTGGGGAGGAGTTTGGGGTAATTTTACCCCATACGGGTCAAGCAGGAGCATTAGAAGTGGCTAAACTGATTCGAGCTAAAATTAAAGCCTTAGAAATTCCCCATGCTAAATCCATTATTAGCCCCTATTTAACGGTGAGCTTAGGTGTAGCAACTAGAATTCCGGTTCCTGATTTACCACCCGATCCGATTATTACGTTTGCAGAAGAAGCATTAGATGAAGCGAAACGGCAAGGTTGCGATCGCATTGGAACCAGAGTTCATTGGCGGTAGCAATGTTTTTAACCGAATTAAAGTGTAGCTAGTTCGGCGACTGCATGAAAAATTAAGGCAATTCATCAACTGCCTCGATGGGGATTGTACTTGATTTTAACTCGAACACAATTTAATTGCGATCAAAACAACGCTTTGTTTCTAGTCTCGTTGATTTGATGCTCATCGACAGAGAAACTACTATTTTTTAGTCGTATCAATCTCTTCCTGTTCACTATCCTCATTGGTTCCGGTATACTCTTGGAGGATTGTCCAATTTTCCGGTTGACTTTGATCAAACGATAATTCCGATGAGGAAGCTTTGGCTGGAGACGCAGAAAGCCAAGTCAAACTTGTGGAAGCAACAAGTCCCAAAACTAAAAGAATATTTTTCATAAAATGAGCCCTGATGGTGATCAAGATTAAGGTCTTGATTGAACAAGTAGACATGGGGGGAAATAACCCGCCCTTATTTTCAACAGTCTGTTGCACCGTTGAATTTGAAATTTGCAGGTTTTATCCCAGAGAATTGGGTTAATACCTGGGTTCTTCAACTGCGAAGCGGTCTGGATTAATGTACGAAATACCTAACCGCTAATTTCTGTTTTTAATCTTCCCTCTATCTTGAAGATTTGGGGAGTAGGGAGTAACCCATCAGGTTATACGTCCATCATGGGGATATCCATGACTCGCTTTAACCACCGACATCGTGGAAATCTTTAATTATGAGGGTTTTCAAGCACCAAGCTCTAGTATTTTGTCGGGAAAAACTGATGTGAAAAAATCTTTTTGATCTCCCAGATCTTGGCTTTTCTCTTGTGGATCAGGAGACTCTGGTGTACAATACTGCGATCGCATACTTTCAATGCAACTTTTGCATGATCAGCCGTTGGCTGGGCCAACGTGACCCGTTAGGCCTCAACGGTGAGTCTTAGCCCAATCAAGTCAGGAGTAAACTGCTAAACAATGAAGGAATACCTTGATTGATTGGTTAATTCCTGCTTCGACTGCGATCAAATCACTGAAAAAAGTTAAGCGGTTATACCGCTTTCTCGTTACCTACCCCAAAGTTTTAATCACAAGTTTAATTCAGCTTAAATTCTAAGCATTAAAGTGAGCAAAGTTTAATCTTTACTCACTCATTTTCGCTGGAATTTAATTTGCTAAACAAATTAAATTAATATTAAAGTTATGATTAATTTATAATTGAGGGTAATTTTGTATATTAAGCTACAAATGGCTGGTTTAAATTCCTTTAGGATACAAAACCTGAGTCAGTTCAATCCCTAATAAACTCATCGTGAATAAGAGATTAGGTAGACGGAAATTTTTAGTTTATGGAACGGCAGCTTTTGGAAGCTCTTTTCTGCTCAAAGGCTGCGCCAATTCTGCTTCTAATACCACCAACCCAGAACCAACCAGTAACGCTAGCCCAACAGCCACAACTGCAAGTACCAGTACAGGTAGCAGTGGCGACACCATCAAGGTGGGAATTTTACATTCCTTAAGTGGCACAATGGCGATTAGTGAAACGACCGTTGTTGAGGCTGAAAAGTTAGCGATTAAAGAAATTAATGCTAACGGAGGCGTGTTAGGTAAGCAAATCGAAGCGGTTATTGAAGATGGTGCTTCTGACTGGCCGACCTTTGCTGAAAAAGCTCAAAAATTGATTGATCAAGATAAAGTTGTGACGGTTTTTGGATGCTGGACATCAGCAAGCCGTAAAGCGGTAAAAGATGTTTTTGAAGCCAAAAACCATATGTTATGGTATCCCGTTCAATATGAAGGTCAAGAATGTTCTAAGAACATTTTTTATACGGGTGCCGCCCCCAACCAACAAATTGAACCTGCTGTTGATTGGTTACTGCAAAATAAAGGAACCGAGTTCTTCTTAGTCGGTTCAGATTATGTTTTCCCTCGGACTGCCAATACGATTATTAAAGAGCAATTAATCGCAAAAGGTGGAACAACGGTTGGAGAAGATTACCTGCCATTAGGAAATACGGAAGTTACTCCAATTATTACTAAAATTAAACAAGCCTTACCCAACGGTGGGGTTATTTTTAATAGCCTCAATGGGGATAGTAATGTTGCGTTCTTCAAACAAATGCAAGGGGCTGGATTAACACCTGAACAATATCCGGTGATGTCTGTCAGTATTGCCGAAGAAGAAGTTCGACAAATTGGTAAAGAATTTCTACTCGGTCATTACGCCTCTTGGAACTATTTCCAAACCGTTGATACCCCCGCTAATCAAAAATGGGTCGAAGCCTTTAAAGCGGAATATGGTCAAGATCGGGTGACAAATGACCCGATGGAAGCCGCTTACATCATGGTGTATTTGTGGAAACAAGCCGTTGAAAAAGCTGGAACTGCCGATGATTTAGAAAAAGTTCGGGCGGCGGCTATTGGTCAAAGTATGGATGCCCCGGAAGGCAAAGTCACGATGTTCCCGAACCACCATATTTCCAAAACCGTGAGAATTGGACAAGTGCGGGACGACGGATTATTTAATATTGTTTGGGCCAGTGAAGGCCCCGTTGATCCGGTTCCTTGGAACCAATATGTTCCCGCCACGAAAGGCTTTGCTTGCGACTGGACAGATCCTGCCAAAGGCGAAAAATTCAAAGTTGAAGGAACTTAAAAGAAATTAAGAATTAAGAATTAAGAATTAAGAATCAGTCAATCCTCTCAATGTAGGATGGGTTCTGCCCATCGATCCACTCATTTAGAGTTGAATACCATACACTTTATTGCTTGTCTCTACAAACTGATAATTCATTGATGGTTACTGATAATTAATTACGGGTTACTATTTACTGCTTACTGAAAAATGCAAGATTTATTGATTGCTATATTTAATGGAGTTAGCATTGGTTCAGTGCTGTTGTTAGCAGCGTTAGGACTGGCAATTGTATTTGGACTCATGGGCGTCATTAACTTAGCTCATGGGGAATTAATGATGTTAGGGGCTTATACAACGTTTGTGGTGCAAAACGTTTTCAAACCGTTGGGTGAACCGTTGTTTAGTACCTATATTTTATTTGCTATTCCAATCGCTTTTATCTTCACGGCTTTAGTAGGATTAGCCTTAGAAAGAACCGTGATCCGCTATCTTTATGGGCGACCCTTAGAAACCTTATTAGCAACTTGGGGCGTTAGTTTAATTTTGCAACAATTTGTGCGAAGTGTGAGTTGGGTCTTGATCATCGGAATTGGTGTTTTTTGTATTCTATATTTTGTAGCTTTAGAGGTGTTAAAACGGCGTCCGAATTGGGAACAAATTAAAAGTTGGGCAAACCCAGTTTTATTGGCGCTGTCGTTAGGAATTGCTTTAACAACCGGAATTTTGTTAGGACAAACCAATCAACAAGCCTTAACAAAACCTTGGTTTAGTGCCAGAAACGTGGATGTAACCGCACCACCTTGGTTAAGAGGCGGATTAGAATTAGGAACCTTTCAACTGCCTTACTCCCGTGTATTTATTATTATTTTAACTGCGTTATGTTTAGCGGGATTGTACTGGTTTTTAAACCGTTCCAACTGGGGATTAAGAATTAGATCAGTGACTCAAAATCGCAGCATGAGTGCCTGTTTAGGAATTCCCACCGATACCGTTGATGCCTTAACCTTTGCCATCGGTTCAGGATTAGCAGGAATTGCAGGCTGTGCGATTACCTTACTCGGTTCTGTTGGGCCGAATACGGGACAAAATTATATTGTTGATACCTTTATGATTGTGGTCGTTGGTGGGGTCGGAAATTTATTAGGAAGTGTAATTGCTGCTTTAGCGATTGGGATTACCAGTTATTTAATTGGTTCAGGAACCCTTGCCTTAATTTTAAGCTCGATTAAAGCGTCTCCCTTCTTGATCGATTTCTTTAATTTTTTCGCAACAACCAGTATGGCAAAGGTATTAGTGTTTGTGCTGATTATTGCCTTTTTACAAGTTAAACCATCGGGGATATTTCCACAGAAAGGGAGAACAGTTGAATTATGATAGATGTAATAAAGCCTTTGGCAACAATGAAGCCGCAACAACGGAAAAAGTTGCTAATCGAAGGGGCAGTTTTAATCGGGTTGACCTTATTTTTTACCCTGGTCATGCCCTTACTATTACCTGCCTTTCGTCTTAAATTATTAGGGCGCTTTATCTCTTTAGCAATTGTGGCATTAGGGATTGATTTAATTTGGGGATATACGGGATTATTAAGTTTAGGACATGGGATCTTTTTTGCTTTAGGCGGCTATGCGATCGCCATGTATATTAAACTCCAACTTCCCGAAGGTCAAATTCCAGAGTTTTTTACCCTTTATGGGGTGAATGAATTACCTGCATTATGGAAACCGTTTTATTCGTTTCCCTTTACCTTATTTGCCATTACGATAATCCCGGCAATTGTTGCAGGATTACTCGGATATTTAGTCTTTAGAAATCGGATTAAAGGCGTTTATTTCTCAATTATTACTCAAGCCGCTTTAATCGTTTTCTTCAACTTTTTCAACGGTCAACAACAGTTAATTAATGGAACCAACGGCTTAAAAACGGAAACCGATAAAATATTTGGGTTTGTAGTGGGTGCAGATTCAACCCAATTTTTCTTTTATCAAATCTCTATTTTACTGCTGATTATCACCTATTTAATTTGCCGTTGGCTAACCAGTGGGCGGTTTGGGAATCTATTAATTGCGATTCGAGATGATGAAGTTCGTTTGAGATTTTCTGGTTATAATCCCACTTGGTTTAAGGTTTTAGTCTTTGCCATTTCGGGAGCATTTGCGGGAATTGCAGGGGCTTTGTATACCGTTCAAACCGGGATTATTAACCCAAATGCGATGGATGTTGCCTTTTCGATTGAAATGGTAATTTGGGTGGCGGTTGGCGGACGAGGAACGTTAGTTGGGGCGATTTTAGGAACGTTATTAGTGCGTTTAGGTCGGACTTGGTTGAGTGAACAATTTCCCGAAGTATGGTTATTTTTCCAAGGGGCATTATTCTTAATTGTCGTAACTGTTTTACCCGATGGAATTATCGGTTGGATGCGAACAGTCGGTTGGGATAAACTTCGAGGCTTGTTTGGGTATCCCAAGTACGTCCCGACTTATCCCAGTTTAGAAGAAGATCCCGAAGTGGAATTAGAACGAGAAGAATTTGAACCGAAGAATTTAAGAGACTAAAACCATGACTGCCAAAATTTTAGAAATTAATGATGTAACGGTGAGTTTTGATGGATTTAAAGCCATCAATCACTTAAACTTTAGTATGGACGAGGGGGAATTACGGGTTATTATTGGCCCGAATGGAGCCGGAAAAACGACATTTTTAGACGTGATTACCGGGAAAGTTCAACCCACAGAAGGTCAAGTGATTTTCAAAGGGAAAAATTTACGCAAAATGATTGAACATCAAATTGCGTGTTTTGGTATTGGGCGTAAATTTCAAACCCCTAGAGTTTACCTTAATTTAACCGTTCGAGATAATTTAGATTTAGTTTGTAATCGTCATAAAACGGTTTTTCATACGTTATTTGGTCGTCCGACGGGATCGGAAATTAGAACCACTGCGGGATTATTAGAAACCACTGGGTTAGTTGCAAAAGCAGATTTACCCGCCTCTTTGCTCTCCCATGGTGAAAAACAACGATTAGAAATTGGGATGTTAGTGGCACAATCTCCTGATTTATTATTAGTGGATGAACCCGTGGCTGGATTAACGGATGAAGAAACCGAAAACGTTGGGAATTTACTGTTAGCCTTAGCAGAAAGTCACTCCATTATTGTGATTGAACATGATATGGAATTTGTCCGTCAAATTGCCCAAAAAGTAACGGTTTTACATCAAGGTTCAGTGTTATGTGAAGGGAATATGGATGAAATCCAAAATGATCCGCGCGTCATTGAAGTGTATTTAGGACAGCAAGAAGAGAATTAAGAATTAAGAATTAAGAATTAAGAATTGAAGGCAGGAGGCAGGAGGTAGGAGGCAGAAGAATTAAAAACTAATTACTGATTACTGATTACTGATTACTGATTACTGAAATAGAGGAGGGGTTTAACGATGATGGGAGGAATGCAAACGGCTGTGATGGAGAATTTAGCACCGCCAGATTTAATGTTGCGGGTGTCGGGATTGAATGTTTATTATGGGGAAAGCCACATTTTACGAGATGTGGATTTAAGCGTTTACCCTGGACAAATGGTGTGCTTAATTGGCCGAAATGGGGTGGGGAAAACGACTTTGCTCAGAAGCATTATGGGTTTACTGAAACCACGCCAAGGGGAGATTTATTTTAAAGGTCAACCGATCACTAAAATTCCCACCCATAAACGGGCAAAGTTAGGGATTGGTTATGTTCCCCAAGGACGAGAAGTGATTCCCCGTGTGACGGTGAAAGAAAACTTATTATTAGGGTTAGAAGCGTTACCCCAAGGAAGAAGAAATAACGCCCAAATTCCCGAAGAAATTTTTGAATTGTTCCCCGTTTTAAAAACAATGTTATCTCGAATGGGGGGAGATTTAAGCGGCGGACAACAGCAACAGTTAGCGATCGCAAGAGCTTTAATGGGAAAACCGCAACTGTTAGTATTAGATGAACCAACAGAAGGAATTCAACCCTCTATTATTTTAGAAATTGAAGCGGCTGTGCGGAAAATTATCGCTACCACTGGGATTTCTGTTTTATTAGTTGAACAACACTTACATTTTGTTCGCCAAGCTGATCGCTATTATGCCATGCAAAAAGGAGGCATTGTGGCATCCGGTTCTACCAGTGAACTGAGTTCAGAAGTGATTCAACGGTTTCTGGCTGTTTAAGAATTCCCACCCTCTAGAATTTGTAAAGGTAAATCTGGGTTATATTCTAACCATAACCCAGAGGTTTCTCCATAAATATCCGTCTGAGTTTGCCAAGCATCTTCAGCGGCTGTTTTAAACGCTTCAATGGCGTGTAAATAAGTAACTTCTGCCTGTTTTAAAGCAAACGCTTTCGCCTTTAAGCGCTTCATCGCTTTGCTGGTTTTGGTCTTACCTTGATTTAAGCGTTGTTCTAACTCAGTGAGTTCCTGTTCTTTAGATTCTAAACGTTGCTGAATCACCTGAATTTTGCTTTGCTGTTCTTTGGCATTTTGCAAAAAGCGCAAATGAAATTGTAATCGTTCTTCTAAGGGAATTTGCCGATCTGGAGGATGAAAAATCCCAGGGGTTTCCAATTGTTGCAAAACCTGTTTAAGTTCAGTAATATCTGTCTGAACTTGTTCATATTTTTCCTGTAAACTCAGTGCTAACGGTTCAGTTTGGGAGGAACTCAAAGCACTGGATTTCTGACTTAAAGACTTTGATTTTAATGCCATAATAATGTCTCATTGTCTCAAGTTGATTCCCTTCGCCTTCGGAACTCTAGATTGAGGATTTTACAGGAGTAGATCAGTAATTCTACTTAGCCAGTAATTAATCTACGATGCTCGATCAGGCTAAAATCGTCAAAACACGGTTTGCTAATCGCTGAGTGCTATTAGTGTGTATTGTGTTGATATCTATTGAATCATAAAATTTTAATAATTTCTCAATAATTTTTGTGTTTGGTTACACCCTTGACAGAACATGAGCGGATTATCTGCAATCAACTTGGGACGCAAAATTCACGCCCAATGGTTATGGCGAGGAGTCAATTTAAGGTTATTCCCTGGACTCCGTTTGGGCTTAACTGGGGCGACAGGAAGCGGAAAAAGCCTGCTATTACGGGCGTTAGCGGGGTTAGACCCGGTTGATGAAGGGGAAATTCAACTTGGTCAGCGTCCCCTCAGCCATTGTTATCTCCCAGAGTATCGCTCCTTGGTGATTTATCTTCATCAACGTCCTGCTTTATTAGAAGGAACCGTGGAAACGAACCTAAAGGCCATTTATCAGTTATCGGTTCATCGTCAGAAATGTTACGCACCCAAACGAGTTCAAGATTGGTTTCTCGACTTAGGACGAACCCCAGAATTTTTAAGAAAACCTGCTGAAACTTTGTCCGGTGGAGAAACTCAACTGGTGGCGTTAGTGAGAGCGTTACAATTAGATCCATTGGTTTTATTATTAGATGAACCAACGGCTTCTTTAGACCCCCAAACCACAAAAAAATTTGAATCTTTACTCCATCACTGGCTAGAAGAAAATCCTCAACGGGCTTGTATTTGGACAAGTCATGACCCAAAACAAATTCAACGGGTTACGGAATATCAACAGGAATTATTCTCTGATTCTTAAACTTGACTGATTAACTTGTAAAACTTTTATGTCTAACAGTTATATTCCCATTAGTTTATGGCAACTCGGCTTATCCGGTTTATTTATTATCATTAATATTGTTCTTTCTTTCTTACTCAGATTAGGGTTAGAAAAAACGTTAATGATAGCAACGGTGCGAATGGTGGTGCAGTTGCTTTTAGTGGGTTATGTTTTAAATTGGCTATTTACGTTAAATCATCCCGGTTTTGTTTTAGCGATCGCCTTAATCATGGCTTTTATCGCTGGTATTTCTGCGGTTAACCGCACCTCTCGGCGATTTTTAGGGATTTATTGGAGAAGTTTAATTTCGGTTTTAGTCGCTTCATTTCTGATTACCAATTTAACGGTTATAGGGATTATTCAAGTTGACCCTTGGTATGATCCTCAATATTTAATTCCCCTCTTAGGAATGGTATTAGGAAATACCTTAAGTGGGATTTCCTTAAGTTTAGATCGGTTTATGGAAGAATTAGTCAGAAATCGCCTACAAATTGAAACGTTATTAGCATTAGGGGCGACCCGTTGGGAAGCAACCCATGCAGAAGTTCAATCCGCTATTAGAACCGGAATGATTCCCACGATTAACTCGATGATGGTAATGGGAATTGTCAGTTTACCCGGAATGATGACAGGGCAAATTTTAGCCGGGGCTAGTCCTTTAGATGCGGTGCGTTATCAAATTATTATTATTTTTGCGATCGCATCAGGAACCGCGTTAGGCACATTAGGGGTGGTTTTATTAGCTTGGCAAGTTTTATTAAATTCTTCTCATCAATTAAGGTTAGATCGGTTAGCCAAAGTTGAAAAGCAATCATTCAAGTTAATCACTTAATTTCCTTGAGTTCGCTTAAGCAAACTCAAGATTAAATATCTTTCTTAAGATAGATGATAATAGGGAAATAGCAAATATAGTGTAACTAATAAGTTTTTTTAATTTCTATTAGGTATGGAAATTTAGATCAATTTCTTCTGAATAAATCTAGCTATACAGGGGCATTTCAGAAATCAAAAATTTTTTTCTTAAAATTTTTGATTCTGTCATAGGCATGATAAAATTTCTGCCTGTTGACAGATGAACTCTTGTGGAAAAAATATTTTAATTAATTAAACTTCAGTAGTTCAAAGCCAACCTTAAAATTTCAACCAGGATTTGCTATGAATAAAATAAAGAACCGCGAACATAATCAGCAGTTACGCGTTTTAATCGTTGCTGATAATGTATCGCGGAAGATGGGTGGGGAAGCTGGGAAAAATTTATATTACCTACAACTTTTTCAAGAACGCAACGTTGATGTTCGGATTCTTTGTCATGCCAGAGTCCGAGAAGAATTAAAACAAGAATTATCTAAGGAAAATTTTAAAAAATTTGATTTTGTTGAAGATAGTCCGCTACAAATTCAGTTATGGAAATTGGGTAAACACTTACCCGATCGGCTTCAAACCTTAATTATTGCCCAAATTATTCGTCTCAATAGTCAACTGAACACGAGAGAAGTCGCAAAAAAAATTATTAAAAAACATGATATTCAGCTTGTTTTTGAACCTTCACCGATTACCCCAAAAGGCATTAGTTGTATGTATGATTTGGGTGTGCCTGTGGTGATTGGCCCCCTATCGGGAGGGTTAGATTTTCCCCCGGCATTCCGCCATCTGGATGCTTCTGGAGTTCGTGTAGCGGTTAATTTAGGACGATATGCTTCGGAATTTTTACATCAATTTTTCCCTGGAAAATTACAAGCAGAGACGTTAATTGTGGCGAATTCTGTAACCGCCGAAGCCTTACCAAAAGGTTGTCAAGGAAAAATTTATGAAGTCATTGAATGCGGGGTTGATTTAGATGTCTGGAAACCTCGCCAACCTCGCCAACCTCAACCGGGAGAACCGATTCGTTTTGTTTATGTGGGGCGGTTTGTGGACTGGAAAGGGGTTCACTATTTATTAGATGCGTTTAAATTAGTAGCCGAACAAACGAATGCGGTGTTAGAACTGGTGGGCGACGGGATGGATCGCAAACAACTTGAAGCTCAAGTTCAGCAATTACAACTTCAGAACTGTGTTAATTTTCACGGTTGGATGCAGCGAGAAAAAGTGGCTTCTTTCCTGAGTGAATGTGATGTTTTTGTGATGCCGTCTTTACGGGAAGCGGGGGGAAATGCCGTATTAGAAGCAATGGCGTTAGGTGTCCCAGTGGTGGCTACCAATTGGGCGGGGCCAGGTAGAACCGTGGATGCCAGTTGCGGAATTTTAGTAGAACCGAGTTCAAAGGCAGAGTTTGTTCAAGGACTCGCAGAAGGAATGATTCGTTTGGCTAACTCTCCTGAACTGCGTTATCAAATGGGTTTAGCCGGAACAAAACGGGTGACTCAGCATTATTTTGATTGGGATTCTAAATGCGATCGGATTTTAGAAATTTTCCACGATACCTTAGAACGTGCCAACCCTTCGGATCAAAAAGTCCGCAAATTACGACCCGTCCCCACTACTCAAGTTTCGCCTGCATAATTAGTCCTCAGTAGAGACGCGCCATGGCGCGTCTCTACTATTACTGATTAAAAGAGGAAATAACGTTGCGCCATTGGTAAGACTTTCGCAGGTTCACAGGTTAAAAGTTGCCCATCGGCTTTCACTTGGTAGGTTTCTGGATCAACTTCAATTCGGGGTAACGCATCATTGAGTTTCATATCGGATTTACTAATATTTCGGGTTCCTGAAACGGCAACCGCTTGTTTTTTTAATCCTAATTGTTCAGGGATTTTTGCCTCTAAAGCCGCTTGAGATAAGAAAGTTAAAGACGTGGATGCGATCGCCCCACCAAAACTGCCAAACATCGGACGCATAATCACAGGTTGCGGCGTTGGAATGCTCGCATTAGCATCTCCCATTTGCGCCCAAGCAATTAATCCACCTTTAATTACTAATTCCGGTTTTACCCCAAAAAATGCAGGTTTCCATAAACACAAATCTGCTAATTTTCCTTCTTCCACTGAACCCACATAATTAGAAATTCCATGCGTAATAGCCGGATTAATCGTGTATTTAGCAATATACCGTTTTACCCTAAAATTATCATGGGAATCTTGGGAATTTTCCGGCGATGGTAATACCCCCCGTTGTACTTTCATTTTATGGGCGGTTTGCCACGTTCTAATAATACTTTCTCCCACCCGTCCCATTGCTTGGGAATCGGAAGAAATAATACTAAACGCCCCTAAATCATGCAAAATATCCTCTGCTGCAATGGTTTCTCGCCGAATTCTCGACTCTGCAAACGCCACATCTTCGGGAATATTGCGATCTAAATGATGGCAAACCATCAACATATCCAGGTGTTCTTCTAAGGTATTCATCGTATAGGGACGAGTCGGGTTTGTAGAAGAAGGTAAGACATTTTTTTGACCACAAACTTTAATAATATCGGGGGCGTGACCGCCTCCTGCCCCTTCCGTATGGTAGGTATGAATGACGCGATTTTTAAAGGCTTTAAT
>JBMDYE010000220.1:0-3125 GCA_048595135.1 Planktothrix sp.
AATAACTCGTTATCCTCTGGCTTTAACCCATGAATGGATACGGTTGGAATAGCACTTGAAGCAACAACTTCTTTAAACGGATTATTAAGTCGAGCTAAAACAATCCGTGCAATAGACGGGTCAATCCAGTTCGCTCCTCGATGAGTTTCCAGTATTGCTTCTAGTAGTTTTTCAAATCTCAGGTCTTTCATACAGTAAGAATCTGCTCCGGCTGCAAACGCGGCTAAAATGGATTCCTCTTCAGCTTGCGAGGTTAAAATTAAAACTTTGGGTTGGCTGATTGAAGAATCAAGCTGACGGGTTTGCACATACTCCTTAAACCGTTTAGTGAGTTCAATGCCGTCAACTAATCCAGGTAATCCTAGATCAATAATCGCCACATCAGGTAACGTTTTCTCTAACACTGTTATTCCTTGTAATCCATTACTGGCTTCTGCGATAAACTTGATTTCTTCACAATCTTCCAATGCAGCTTTAATTCCGACACGGGTTAAGTGATGATCTTCAATTAATACAATACTCACTGGATTCATAATTTTCTCCATTAACAATAACTTGAGATTAAAAGCACATTTTGAGGGTGAAATTTCAACCTTAGCAATTTTGACTGATGGGTAGACACAGAGTAAAAATACTTCCAACCCCCAGTTGAGATGTCACTTCTAAACGACCAGAATGGGCTTCTACAATACGCTGGGACAGATGTAACCCTAAACCACTTCCAGCACCTTTCTGATTTCCGGTGCGAAAGCGATCAAAGATTGTCTTTTGATCTAACTTGGTGATTCCAGGGCCCGTATCTTTTACTTGAATAGAAACGCTCTGAGCATTGTACTCAACAGTGATCTTGACTTGACCACGCTCTGTGAACTTAATGGCATTACTCACTAAATTAGTTAGAACTCGGCGCAGTTCTAAGCGATCGCCTTGAATCCGAAAGGACTGTTGGGTCTCAAAGATTAAGCTTAAGTTTTTGCTGACCGCCAGTGGCTCTTGCTCTTTAACCACTTCCTCAATAAGTTTGTAAAGATCAAAAGTTGTGATAGCCATTGGTTTACAACCCGCTTCAAATCGATGGACTTCTAGGAGGGTATTAACGAGGGTAATCAGGTTGTCATTGCTAACCCCAATGGTCTGGAGAGCTTCTTTTACAGAAGGAGGTAAGGTTCCAAATTTTCCTTTCCCTAGTAAGGTCAGCATTTGTTGAGCTGCAATTAGAGGGTTACGCAAATCATGGGTTAGACGAGAAACAAAATCTTCACGGGCTAAAGCCATTTCTCGCATTGAATCTAGGCTATGCTTGAGGCGAAGCAGGTTGCGGACACGGGCCAGTAATTCGTTAACTTGAATGGGTTTCCAGAGAAAATCATCGGCTCCCAATTCTAATCCATTGGTAGAAGGACTTGAGGGATCTGGTGCGAGAAGGACAATGGGAATGAAGGGCAATTGAGGGGTAGAACGAATCTTGTAAGTGACTTCATAGCCGTCCGCATCAGGCATCATTACGTCCCATAAAATCAAATCGGGAGGGTGGGTGTTGATAGAGGCGATCGCTTCTTTTCCATTTGAACTGGTGCTAACACAATATCCTTCCTCGGTTAAAATTGTTTCCAAAATTAATAAGGTATCAATTTCCTGATCGACTGCAAAAATTTGGCTGGGTCTATCTTTCATGAATTAAATCTCCTTTCCGGTAACCCTCCCCAACTCACAAGGCAGTCTGTATTTTCCATTGCTTGGATTTCCTGAATAACCGATTTAATCGGTTGAGAATTTTTTAATTGTTTCGCTTCGTTCAGTTTTTGCTCTTTGGCGATCCGCAGTAAATAGTTTTTTAATCGGTCATAGCACCATCCCAGTCGTACCCCAAGTTCATAGATTCGCTCACTTTGACTAAGTTTTAAGGCTTTTTGTAAAATTGGAGCCAATGAGGGAGTGTGAGGAGCCGGAATGGTTCGTCTGCTCTTTTTCCCATGTCGATAGCCTTGCCAAAACTCCAGAGAGTAAGAGGAAGCCTGAATCCGAAGTCGGTAGTAGTCTGACATTGAAATTAACCACTCTAAATCTTGTTTTCTTAAAGTAGAAAGCGCATCATTAGGTTGATAATCGCTCCAGAGGTCAATTAAACTTTTTAGCTTTTTCTGAAATCGATTGAACTGGTCAAGGGCAGCTTGGGAAGAAGTTGTCCCTGAAAGCAGCTTGGGTTTGAGGATATTAATTGACACCATAATTTGTTGCTTCCCTTATCTCGAAGTTACTCAGAAGGAAAAGGTAGGTTGAAGTTGCTTTTTTCTATCTAAGATCCTAAATTAGCAACCCCGTAGATTAAGAAAGTTCTACCTTAAAGCTGATTTATTCCAACTAGGGGTTGACAAAAAAGCTGTAAATTCTGGGATCTGAAATCCTACCAGGCTTTTGTCGTACCAATTCCGCTTTTTCAATCGAAATCATAAAAATAAATAATGCTCCATTCGTCCTGGAGCATTTTTAAACGAATATTAAATTTGGCGCAGTCTATATCTAAAGACAGTTGTTGATTTCAATTTCTTTTTCTAAGTAGACAAGAGGGATTCTAAGTCTACTAAAAGCTTTTGGAGACGTTTTTGCTTTTTCGGATCGTTCCAGGCTTTTGATTTATTGACTTGTGTGAGTGCAACTTTTATTCGGGTTTGAAGAGAATCTTCGGGGGGTGCGGATTGAGATTCGGATTTGAGCGCAGAAATTTTCGCTTTAATTTGAGCAAGAGACAAATTTTCTGCAATTGCCGTTTCTAGTAAAGTAACTCTCGCTTGTTCGTCTTTGACTTTGGCGATCGCACGAGCTTTCGTGTATTCAATTTTGCCTTCTCGTAAACTTCTTAAAATCTCTTCGGGCAGCTTCAGTAGGGGAAGGCGATTACTAATAAAAGATTCCCAAGACATTTTGCCTAAGTCTTGAAAGACTTGAATGACAGTTTCAGATTCGGATTCGGGTTGAATGATAACGTTATCATTACCTCGAAGCATCTGATTTTGCATCCGATATAAAAGGCGTTCAGCTTCCTGATCAGAACATCCTAATCGATTAGCCAGCAGTAATAAAATTCCTTCGGTTTCTTCAACTGGGTTAAGATCCTCTCGTTGTAG
>JBMDYE010000221.1:0-2813 GCA_048595135.1 Planktothrix sp.
AATGCGCTTTCTGAATGTGCAACGGGAACCTGTAAAGTACAAGTTTGGGCTTGTACAACAAGGTAGGAATTAAGAATTAAGAATTAAGAATTAAGAATTAAGAATTAAGAATTGAAGGCAGGTTTCAGATTTGAGGTTTCAGGTTTCAGCAGGTAGAAGAATTAAAAACTAATTACTGATTACTGATTACTGATTACTGATTACTGATTACTGATTACTGATTACTGATTACTGATTAGGGCTAGTTTTTCACTTCTCCCCATACTTTCTAATTCTTCAATCAAATTCTCCATATCTACGCCTGAGAAATGTCCTGTCCGAAGTTGGTTAATAGTTGTCTTTAACCATAGGTAATAATCTTGCTCATATAACGTTTGAGTGACGGGTTGTGGTTGAGTCTCCATAAATTTACTCAACTCCTATTATTTTAATAATGGGTGTACTGAATTGACTGGTTTGAGGAGCGATCGCTTCTAACCTTTAACTTTAACTCAAGAATTGAAAAAGAGTAAGCCCCAGAAACCGGGTTTCTTCAAGAAACCCGGTTTCTCTGTATCTCCGGATTTTTATCAGATTGACAATAGATTTGTAGGGGCTTTATACTAATAAATAAACTTACTCTTTGCTATTAATTTAATACATGGCAACTTCGTATTCTCACCGATCCCAAAGTTTTACTCAAGGCACAACTTGTATCTTTACAGGGGCAACAATTGGAGCCGGAACTTATAGTACAATTGGTGGGGTGGGAATTGTAGGTGGGTTTGGGGGAATTGGGTTAGGAATGATGCCGTTAATGGGCGTGGGTGCAGTAGCGGGGGCTGCAACTTATGGTGTTTTTAGAGCGATTAATGATCAAGATCCGGTTGTTTGGGGTGCGATTGGTTTAGGAACAATTGGAGGAATGGCAGTTTCCGCAGGCGTCGGAGGAATTGGAGTCGGATTTGCGGGAACTGCAGTTGGCGTTGGAATGGGAACATTAGGGGTATTTGGTGGAATTGTTGGCTTAGGATTATATGGAATTGGGAAGTTAATTGACGGTGGAGGAGAAAGTTCATTTCAAGCGTATGCAAGAATATCAGAACGTTTGGAGGATGGAATTTCTCATCAAGAGTTTTATTTACAAGCGTTATTAGAATTAACGGCTGAGTATCAAGAAAATTGTTTAAAACAAAAATTTAGTGAATTAGAAGCCGTTGAGGAGTTAGCAGAACTCAAGGCTAAACTTGAACAAAAGCCTTTAAAGCCAACGAATAATCAACCCTTAGAAGGAACTCATGCTCATCAAGGAAATAGTTATAAAACAGACTTCAGTGAATTAGAAACCGATGAGGAGTTAGCAGACCTGAAAGCCAAACTTCAAAAAAAAACTTTAAAATCAACGAATGATAAACCGCCCATAAGCCAGAAACCAGAATATCAAGAATCAACGGTTAATTCTGTTAAACTTATTGAGATTGAAAATCCTCGTTCAAGTTGGGACTGTGTTAAAACTTTAAAAGCTCATAATGCTAATATTAATACAATTGCTTTTAGTCCTGATAGTCAAACTTTAGTAACGGGAAGTGATGACAAAACAATTCATCTCTGGGATATTAACACCGGAAAGCGACAATATACGTTCTATACTCCTAATGAAGTTTATTCAATTGCAATAAGTTCTAATCTAAATAGTCGCTCTCAATATTCTTTGTTCGCAGGTGGCGATCGCAATGGTAAAATAACAATTTGGGACTGGTATACTAAACAACTGCATCGCACTTTATTCGATCACCATATTCCTGAACAAAATATGGGAATTGTTCATTCATTAGTGTTTAGTCAAAATCGAGAACTTTTGGTTAGTGGAAGTAGTGATAAAACCGTTAGAATTTGGAATCCTGTCACCGGAAGTTATAAACGCATTTTCAACGGACATGAACAAGCGGTATTAACCGTTATATTAAGTCCTGACCAACAGAATATTATTAGTGCGAGTGCTGATCATACCATTAGAATTTGGAAGATTAAAGAGTATGAACAACCCCAAATTTTAACGGGACATTCTGACTGGGTAACTTGTTTAGCTGTTACTTCTAATGGTAAAATATTAGTGAGTGGGAGTACCGATAAAACGATTAAGTTCTGGAATTTAGAAACGGGAGAATTAATTAAAACTTTAATAGAACATTCCGCCTCTATTTTTTCTTTAGCGGTTCATCCTAATGGGGAAATTTTAGCCAGTGCGAGTATTGATGGAAGGGTGAAATTGTGGAAATTAGAAACGGGAGAATTATTACAAACGTTACGGGGATATCCTCCAGTTATTTTTAGTCCTGATGGGAAATGGTTGGTAACAGGAGATGAAACAGGAGTTCTAAAAATTTGGCGACACAGTGATATTGAAAATGAAGCTAATTTTGATAGAATTTTAATAGAATGGTGGGAAGTGTTAGGCGTACATCGACAAGCGACACCCCAGGACGTTAAACAGGTTTATTATCAGTTGGCGAGAAGTTATCATCCTGATTATAATTCTAATCCCAAGGCGATCGCCAAAATGCAACAAATTAATCGAGCTTATGAACAGTTTTTAGGGGAGTGGAATCAGAAGGTTAGACGATAGCGTTTAAATTTAAAATTAATCCCCGTACTGATAAGTATAGCACAACACCATTCAATAAATGCCATAAAAAATGAGTTCCAAAGGGGAAATTAGGACAGATCATTTTGTCAAGGGTACGGAAACACAACGCCAGGAAGAAAACCCCTGTTGCTGCTAACAAAATTAAAGGTTCTTGCTTTTGTTGTTGATAATGATAAATGCCTAAACC
>JBMDYE010000222.1:0-9533 GCA_048595135.1 Planktothrix sp.
ACAGGGGGACAAGCTAAAATATTAATTCAAGGCGGCGAAGTGAGCGTTAATGGTGAGATTGAAACTCGACGGGGACGGAAATTAATTTCGGGCGATCGCGTTTCAATTCATGGTAAAACCTTTGAAGTTAATATCTAAGAAGGCAATCGGGAACAGGCAATGGGCAATCACAATTCATTATTTAATAATCGGGTGGCGGTCTTAGCAACAATGCACCGGAAAGAACAGGTGATTGCGCCACTTTTTTTAGAACAATTGGGAATCAAAATTAAAGTTCCTGAACAATTGAATACCGATGTTTTTGGAACCTTTACCCGTGAGATTCAACGGTCTGGAACCCAAGGGGAAGCAGCACGATTAAAAGCTCAAACAGCGTTACAAATAACGGGGGAAACGATCGCGATCGCTAGTGAAGGCAGTTTTAATCTACATCCCCTAATTCCTTACGCTTATTCTAATTTAGAAATTGTTTTATTCTGGGATCAAGAAAATTCTTTAGAAATTATCGGTCAAGAATTATCCTTAGAAACTAATTATAATCAAAAATGGGTTTCTAGTCAAGAAGAAGCCTTAATTTTTGCTCAAAAAATTGGCTTTCCTGAACATGGATTAATTGTTAGATTGAATGAAACGGCATCCGCAGAAGGCGAAATTTTTAAAGGAATTACAGATTATAATGATTTAACAGAAGCGTTATCAACTATTTTTAAACAATCTCCTAATAGGAAAGCCTTCTTAGAAACCGATATGCGGGCGATGTATAACCCGACTCGCTTAAACGTCATTGAAAAAGCCACATTCAATTTAATTCAAAAAATCCAGAGTCTTTGTCCGGAATGTTCTTGGCCAGGGTTTGAGGTGGTTCAACGTTTACCCGGTTTACCTTGTGGGTTATGCGGCTTTCCAACAGGTTTAATTCAATCAGAAATTTATACTTGTAAAAAATGCGGGTTTTCCCAAGAACAGTTCTTTCCCAAAAACATCAAAACGGCTGATCCCGCCCAATGTGAATATTGTAATCCCTAAGTACACACCAGAAACCAGGTTTTTGTGGGGGGCTAAAACGGCGAAACCCTGGGAACAAAACGACTTTTTAATAGCCATTTCACCCCCAGGATTAACATTTAAATTCCGTTTTGGTGCTTAATTTTGATGCAAAAAAGTTAAACCCGTTAACTATTCGGCGGCGGTTGCTAACTCTTCGGTTGAACCTCTTGTCCGACGACGAGTTAACGTATTGAACAGCATGATCCCGATGGCTTTAATTAAATTCCCTTCTAATTCGTTGAACAAACTCATGTTCATGCGGAACGCATCGTTAGCTTCATCCACAATGCGAGTCGCCATTGCTTGGTCAATCTCAACGCTATCCATTTGCTGACGATAATTCGCTTTGAACGCTTTTTCATCCGCAATATCATTGAACTCGTAAAATTGAGTTCCTTCTCCGTCATTCAGATTCATGGCGCGTTGTGCAATTCCTTTGAGAATTTGACCGCCAGATAAGTCGCCTAAATAGCGAGTATATAGATGAGCAATTAACAATTCCGGTTGAGAATTAGAAACTTCGCGAATGCGTGCAACATAGGTTTTTGTCGCTTCCGAAGGTTGCACTTCTTCTTTCCAATTTCCACCGTAATAATAATATAAATCTTGTTCTAAACTGTGTTTACGGTTCAGTTCAGGAAAGTACAGTTTAGATAAAACAGGGTGGTTGCGGTGACGTTCCATCTCTTCTTCCATTGCAGAATAAACGAAGTAGAGATTTCCCGCTAATTTCCGGTAAGACGTCTTTTCTACCGTACCTTTTAAAAAGCACTTGATAAAACCGACGTTTTCCGCCATTGTGTGAGACTTTTTCGTGCCTTCTCGCAGTTGGGTTGCTAAGTTAACGCTCATACTAAAAATTTTAATCCCAAAGCTAAATTCAACAACAGGGGTCTTGCTAACGACAGAACCGTAAAAAACCGCCTAAAGTCTTAGATTAGACTGATTTGATGAGAATTTGTATTAAGAATTGTCACAAAGATTGTCAGACCGCAGGGATCAATTTAAAAAAAGAGGGGGAAAAGCTTAAAAATAGGGCTTTTCCGTTACCGAACTTTGGCATTTGTTACAATTTAATTAACGTTACCGCTATTTTACCGCTAAAACAAACATCAACATCCGTTCCCGGTTGATAAGGTCGTTTTCCATAGTCACCTTTGTAATAAAAATCATCCCCTTTGATTTGATATTCAATCGGTAACGGTTGGGTTGAGGGCTGACAAAACACAATTTCTGGGTCGGGACTTTCTGGTTCTAAATAAGGGAAATTAACGTTCCAAAATGCACCCGTTTCAAGCGGACGGTTCATTAATTCTTTTAACACAAAATTTGCCCAACGGGTCGCCATTTCCCAGTTAACGGGTTTTCCCCCTTTGCGATATTGAGATAAAGCAATCGCCGGAATATTATGAAACGCCGCTTCTCGCACCGCAGCAACGGTTCCTGAAATATAAACATCAACCCCCATATTTCCACCGGAATTAATCCCCGATAAAACCCAATTAATTTCAGGACATAAATTATAAATCGCTAACCGCACACAATCAGCGGGAGTTCCGCCAATGGCATATTCATTTTCTGACCGTTTCTGAACAGAAATCGGTTGTTTTGTAGTGACTTGATGACCACAACCGGAATATTCTTGTTGCGGCGCAATAAAAATTGTTTCCCCTTCAACCGCTGTTGCTAGCGCTCGAATCCCTGGAGCATCAATCCCATCATCATTCGTTAAAATAATAGTCATAAATATCGTAATCAAAATAATACCATAGGGGCGAGGTTTTCCCGCCCAAACATCAAAATAATACCGTAGGGACGGGATAACCCCGCCCAAATAACCCTAGCATTTAAGTTAAAATACTGCCTCCCATTATTTTAATATAACGACGGTTTAATTCTTCCTTCATTAACGGCCAACTGTCTAACGTAGCATCCTTTTCGATTACCTTTTGTGCCGCTTCCCTCGCTAATTGTAACACCTCCTGATCTTCCACTAAACTCGCTAACGCAAAATCCGGTAAACCCGACTGACGAGTCCCTAAAACTTGTCCTGGCCCCCGAAATCGTAAATCCATTTCTGCGATTAAAAATCCGTCTTGGGTTTGCTCTAAAACTTGCAACCGTTGTTTAGCTTCCGGTGCTGAACCTCCCATTAATAATAAGCAATAAGATTTATCTTTTCCTCGACCCACTCGTCCCCGTAATTGATGTAATTGCGATAACCCAAATCGTTCTGCATTTTCAATTAACATTACCGTTGCATTGGGAACATCCACCCCCACTTCCACAACGGTTGTTGACACTAAAATTTGCGTTTCTGCATCTCTAAATAAACGAATCGCCTCATCTTTTTCTTGGCTAGTCATCCGACCATGTAGCAACCCAATTTTAAATTCAGGAAACACTTTTTCCTGTAACCGTTGATATTCTTCCACTGCTGATTTTAAGTCTAATTTTTCCGACTCCTCCACCAAGGGTAACACCACATAAACCTGTCTCCCTTGAGCAACTTCTCTCCCAATTAATTCATAAGCTTCTTGACGTTGTTTCCCCGTTAATAATGTCGTTTGAATCGGTTGACGTCCGGGGGGTAATTCATCGACTTGACTCACATCTAAATCCCCATGTAACGTTAACGCTAAGGTTCGCGGAATTGGCGTTGCGGTCATCGTTAAAACATGGGGAGATTCGCCTTTTTGTTGTAATCTGGCTCGTTGTTGAACGCCAAATCGATGTTGTTCATCAATCACCACTAATCCTAATCGATGAAAGTTCACTTTATCTTGAATTAACGCATGGGTTCCCACCAAAACGGGTAATTCTCCGGTTTGTAAATGAGCATGAATTTGGCGACGTTTTGCGGCTTTTGTCGAACCCGTTAATAATTCAACCGAGAGGTGCATTAAATTAAACCAACCCACTAATTTCCGATAATGTTGTTCGGCTAAAACTTCCGTTGGCGCCATTAATGCCGCTTGATATCCGGCTTGAATGGCGGCTAACATTGCCACCACCGCAATTACAGTTTTTCCAGCCCCGACATCCCCTTGGACTAACCGATTCATCGGTTCAGGCGACTGCAAATCATTCAGAATTTCTTGGATAACCCGTTGTTGAGCATTGGTTAATTGAAAGGGCAAAATTTGATAAAATTGATCAATTAATTGTCCCGTTGGTGCTAATATTGCACTGGTTTGCTGTTGTTTCTGCTGTTGTCGGCGGCTGAGTAACCCTAACTGCAAATAGAAAAATTCATCAAACACTAACCGTCGCCTTGCTGCGGATAAACAATCTCGGTCAGGCGGGAAATGAATATTCTCAATCGCTTGAGTTAAATTAATTAATTGATATTGTCTTAATAATCCTGGGGGGAGTGCATCTTGTAATTGTTTCGCCACAGGTAAAGCCGCAATTACCGCTTTTCTAACTAAATCTGCGCCTATCCCATCAGATAACGGATAAACGGGAAGCACTCGCCCGATTTTCATTGATTCAATTTCTCCCCCTGCTTCCTCTAAAATTTCGATTTCAGGGGTTTCTAAGGTTAAGCCATATTGATTTCGTTTGACTAAACCGGAAGCCGCAATAACGGTTCCAGGCGAATATAAATTTTTCTGTTGATGTTGCCAACCTCTGCCACTATAACGATTTCCCGCATAAAAGCGACTAATTTTTAGTTGTCCGCTAGAATCAGCTAATACTAATTCTAATATCGTTAATTTTTTATTGCGGGGACTGCTAAAACAATTACAGCGTTTAACCTTAGCAACAATAGTAACGGTTTCTCCCGCTTCTAATTCTTTAATCTTGACTTGTCGCGCATAGTCAATATGATCTCTCGGATAATAATACAGTAAGTCAAATACGGTTAAAATTCCTAACTTCGCGAGGCGATCGCTATTTCGAGGGCCTACAATTTTAACTAAGGTTTGATCTAAGGTAAAATCAACCGAATTTGTCTTTTCCACTAACGGCGTTGTCTTCGGAACTGATTGTTTCTGAACCGATTTTTCATAATCCTTAGTTTCTCGCAGTTCCGAGACTTTATTCCGACAGTCAAACAACCGTTGTAAATGCAGCAAAAATCGTCTGGTTTCTGCGATTAAATGTTGTCGGTCTTCTAATTCCATTTCAGGATAACGCAAAAATTCCTCCGCCATCGCTTGACAGCGTTGTTGTGCTTCTGGCGGTGCATTTTCAAACAGTTCTTTTAAACTCACATAGAAAAATTCATGGAACTGATATTGACTCCCTTGTAAATTACAAAAACCCCGTTCTGCTTCAACGGATAACGCTTTACTAAATCGCCACCAGTCCGGTTGATAAGATTTCATTTGAATCAGTAATCAGTAATCAGTAATCAGTAATCAGTAATCAGTATTGAGTTTTTAGTTTAGTTTGATAGCAGTTTTCGATCACTCCTTTTACCTAATCTAACTTAATGCTATTGAGTTAATCGTGCGATTGAAAGAACAAGTAACAATTAACTCACGGACGACTATTTATCCGCCAACTGATAACTGTTTACTGATCACTGTTTACTGATAACTGATAACTGATTTAGAGGGGGGGTTGACATTAAGAAATCAATTTTGCTAAAATTTTAGAAAGTGCAGATGGGCGAACTCGCATCCACTCTTGATTTTTAAGTCAATTTTAGTTCATAAACCCTGATTTGACAAGGGTTGTAGCCAATTCTTAATCCTCATACCAACTTGACCGCCAAGCGGATTCCGCCTCCATGATTGCCTTCTCGCGCAACTTTTTCTGATACTCGCGACGAATCCCGCTTAACTGTCCGGCTAAGTTCCGTAGTTGATGGCGTCGAGACATCACCGTTGCATCAGCAAACTCAATTTCGCCTAACCGTAAATGCAGGGCTGTTAACTTCGTCACCATTGCACTTTGTTCCTCCTCCTCATCCTCCGTTTCAATCATAATATGCAGCAAATTCGGAGGCCCTGCCATGGCTTCTGCCGATGCTTCTGCGGTAGAAGCCGCTTCTAACACCGCTTCAGGCACTTTTGGGGACAAAATCCCCGACCGTTGGAGCAGCAAATTCGTATCTTTAGAAAGAGTTCTGAAAATTAAAACAATCCCTTTTTCAATTGTTTCTTGCCAATGTAATAACCGTTCTGGGGTATTCCGTTCCAGAACGACTGGAACATTAATGGGGAGTTCATCTTCCTCTTGTTCTTCGTGATCAGCCTGAATCACTTCTCCGACAGCAGGCTCTAAAACAAAAGATTTTTGAGGCAATTCTGTTAAAATTTGTTGCGCTTGTTTGCCTAAATGGCGTAATCCCTGTTGTAGTTTTTGCCGTTCTGAAACCGATAATGCTAAAAACGCTTCAGGATACGCTTGAGTACAAAGATGATAACTTGCTAACACTAATTGTTGCCGTACCGCTTGCCCCAACGCCGTCAAATAAGCTTCATAACCTTGATCAAACTCTTGGGCAATACGAGCGATCGCGTCTTCGAGAGTGGCTATATCTTGTTCAATGCGATTGATTGATCCAGCCATAGGAATTGAATTAAGAATTAAGAATTAAGAATTAAGAATTAAAAAAGTTGATAACTGGTAACTGGTAACTGGTGAGTGTAAAAGACTGCTGTTATAAATAAAAACCCCGATCTGAAATGATTATGAGATTCAGACCGGAGTTTTGAGTAGAATTTTGCTTCAGGAGAAAACTTAAGCTTTGCCCATTTGTGCGGCAACTTCGTCAGCAAAATTCGATTCTTCTTTCTCCAAGCCTTCTCCGAGAATGAAGCGAGTAAAGCGACGAACTTTAATATTTTCGCCTAAGAGGGCAATATTTTGTTTGACTAATTCTGCCACCGTAATATTTTGATCCCGGATGAAGGGTTGATCCATTAAAGATAACTCTTTCAAGCGTTTGTCAATCCGACCTTGAACGATTTTTTCCTTCATATTGTCGGGTTTGCCGCTCAAGTCATCTTTTTTCATTTCAATGGCTTTTTCTTGCTCCACAACATTGGCGGGAATTTCCTCAACGGAAACATACTCAACATTCGGACAAGCCGCGACTTGCATCGCAATATTCTGCACTAATGCTTTAAACTCATCTCGGCGCGCCACAAAGTCCGTTTCGCAGTTGATTTCTACCATCACGCCGACCCGTCCCCCGGTGTGGATATAGCTACCCACCAGACCTTCGGTTGCACTGCGAGCCGCTTTTTTCGCCGCAGAACTAATCCCTTTTTGGCGCAGCCACTCAACGGCTTTTTTCAGATCGCCATCCGTTTCGGTGAGGGCTTTTTTACAGTCCATCATCCCTGCGCCCGTTTCATCGCGCAGTTGTTTAACGAGTTTTGCAGGTACGTCTGCCATCTTATCCTCAGTATTACTTTCGATGTTTGCTGATTGCCATGACCCATCTGTTAAAAAATTCTAACAAATGTGCCAAACTTCCTCAATGAATTTTAGGAGTCACCAGTCACCAGTCACCAGTCAGTAGAGACGCGCCATGGCGCGTCTGTACCCAGTCACCAGTCACCAGTGAAAAGAGCAAGGGGAGCAGGCAGCGGGGATGGATCTGGCGAAGAAATTTGTGTTCTTTATTCCCTATTCCCTATTCCCTGTTCCCTTTTAATTCTTAATTCTTAATTCTTAATTCGTTAATTATTCTTCAGAATCATCTTCTTCGAGGTCTTCATCCCCAAAGTCTTCTTCGTCATCGTAATCGTCTTCGATTTCTTCGTAGTCTATTTCTTCAACCGCTTCTAACTGACCGTGACGTCCTTCATAGATGGCGTCGGCTAATTTACCAACAATCAACTTAATGGAACGAATCGCATCATCGTTAGCCGGAATATGAATATCTGCTAAATCGGGATCACAGTTGGTATCTAATAACGCCACAATCGGAATCCCTAATTTGCGACATTCCATCACCGCATTATATTCCCGACGTTGATCCACCAGAATCACCGCATCAGGAACCCGACGCATCGCTTTAATTCCCCCCAAATATTTCCGCAGTTTCGCTAATTCGCGACGCAACACGGACGCTTCTTTTTTGGGAAGGTATTCAAAATAACCGCTAGATTCCCGATCTTCTAAGGTTTTCAACCGATCAACACGGGTTTTAATCGTCGTCCAGTTCGTCAGCATTCCCCCCAACCACCGTTGGTTGACGTAGTAACCACCGCAGCGAGCCGCTTCCTGGGCGATAATTCCCGCCGCTTGACGCTTGGTTCCGACAAATAAAAATTTCTTGCCTTGTTCAGAAGAGCTTCTGACGTAATCATAAGCTTCTTCCATCAGTTCTGCGGTCTGAACTAAGTCAATAATATGAACCCCGTTGCGCTCCGTGTAGATATAAGGAGACATTTTCGGGTTCCAACGACGAGTCTGATGCCCAAAGTGAACGCCAGACTCCAGCATTTCTGCCAAACTAATTACGGCCATCTGTAATAACTCCGATTCGGGTTAATCCTCCATCTAGGCGTATCAGCCAAGGTTTCTTTCAACCCTGGAAACACCCGAATTCCTAGATGTGTGATTTTAGACAACCTCACTACTATAGCAGAAGTCAGGCGGCAGGAGTCAAGAGGCAATAGGCAATAGGCAGAAGGCAGGGGGCAATAGGCAGAAGGCAGAAGGCAGGAGGCAGAAGGCAGGAGGCAATAGGCAGAAGGCAGAAGAATTAAACTAATTACTAATTACTAATTACTGATTACTGATTACTGATTACTGATTTAGGGGTGGATTTGTTTAAGAATTACACGCAGGCGATCGTAATCATCTTTTAATAACAAACTCACTGTTCTTCCCGCTTCCACTAACCAATGGCGGTCTAACTTTCGTAATTGATAAACTTCTCGGATCGCTGCCGCTGTCAGGGAATCAACAGGGGCATTACTCACTTGTAATAACGTTCTTAAAAAATCTAATTGTTCACTAAAATAAATAATGTCATCCGGTTCGCATTGATAAACCGCTTGATGAATTTGAGGCGGACGAGGGGGAATATATTGATAAATCGTTCCCCGTTTTCGTTTTCCTTTTGCACCATTTCCCCCCTCAGCCGCAGTTTCAAACCCAATAATTGCCACCCGAAACTCCGTTTTTAACATCGCAAAAATTTGCGGTTGCTGTTCTCGTAATTCTTCTAACGATAATCCTAACGCCCTCGCCCGATGCACTGAATCAATCGGGCTAGTGGTTGCATAATAAACCACCCCATAAACCGTATTTCCTGATTCCTCATCCTGAGATTTAACCCAACTTCCAAAAGCAGGCATTACCGGAAAACTTAAATCATCCGGTTCCAAACATTGCGCTAAAAATTCCGTTGTCGCTGTTTCAATCACCTCCGCAATATAATGCGGCGGACGATTAGCAGTTGAAAACTGAGGAAAAGGAAGACGCATAAACGAATTAAGAATTAAGAATTAAGAATTAAGAATTAAGAATTAAGAATTAAGAATTAAGAATTAAGAATTAAGAATTAAGAA
>JBMDYE010000223.1:0-15479 GCA_048595135.1 Planktothrix sp.
TCTTCCGAGAACCGACAATACAAAGGGTGATATGAAAACTATCTAAATAACCATATTGTTTTAAATTCGGTAAAAAAAAAATAATAAGAATGAAGAATTGAAGGCAGTAGGCAGGAGGCAAGAGGCAAGAGGCAAGAGGAAGGAAAAATAGTCTCCTTTTATCCCCCAACCCTATTCCCTTTTAATTCTTAATTCTTAATTCTTAATTCTTAATTCTTAATTCTTAATTCTTCTTAATGTCCGCCGACTCCGACGGTGGCGCGTTTATAGGCTTCGTCGAGAACTTCTGACAGGGTGGGGTGAGTATGAACAAAGAAAGCTAACGTATCAACCGATTGACGTTGGGCGATCGCATTGGCGGCTTCTTGAATTAAATCAGACGCATGAAGACCAAAGATATGAACCCCTAAAATTTCCCTCGTATCTTTGCGATAAATTAACTTCGCCATTCCTTCCGTTTCTCCCTCCGCAATGGCTTTAGAATTGCCCTTAAAATAGGTTTTCACAGTCGCGACTTCATACCCTTCTGTTTTGCCTAATTCTTTAGCGGCGGGTTCCGTTAAACCGACATAACTAATTTCAGGATGGGTAAATGCAGCCGCCGGAATACTGAGATAATCCACTTTCCGAGACCGTCCACAAATCGTTTCCACAACGGCGATTCCTTGAGCAGATGCGGCATGGGCTAACATCATTTTACCCGTCACATCTCCAATTGCCCATAAATGGGGAACCGCTTCGCCGCCAGATAACACTTCTAACTGATCATTAACGGGAATAAAACCCCGTCGGTCTGCTTCCACACCGACGGTTTCTAAGCCTAAATTTTTACTGACCGGAATGCGACCTGTGGCGACTAAACAAGCATCCACTTCTAACACTTCTTCAACTTCTTTGGTTTTAGCATCGGCTAACTCAATCACCACCGGAGAACCAGGGGTCACTTTTAACGCTAATTTACCAACTTTGGTTTCAATATCACGGGGTGCAATTAACACCCGTTGCGCTAATTTGGCGATATCAGGATCGAAGGTTGGCATTAATTGATCCAACGCTTCAATCATGGTAATTTCGCAACCTAAAGCGGTATAAATATCAGAGAATTCTAACCCAATATAACCGCTTCCAATAATGGCGATCCATTGGGGTAATGATTCTAATTTTAAAGCGTCATCACTGGTAAAAACGGTTTTGTGATCAATTTCAATACCAGGGGGAACAAAGGGAACAGAACCGGGAGCTAAAATAATATCCTTTGCCGTAATTGTTTTTTCACCATTGGCGGTTTCAACGGTTACTTTATTCGGCCCTGCAACCTTTCCCCAACCTTGAATGACATCAATGCCTAAACGCTTTAAGCTATTGGTCATATCACCGCGAATTTTAGTAACAATATTATCGGCATGGTTGGCGATACCTTGACGATCAAATGAGACTTGTCCTAACTGAATGCCTAAGTTTTGTAGATGGTGGGTGTCGCGTAATTCTCTCACCCGTCCGGATGCGGCTAACAATGCTTTCGAGGGGATACAACCCCGGTTTACGCAGGTTCCGCCCATTTCAGCCACTTCAACAATTGCCGTTTTTAAACCACAGCCGACGGCATGGATCGCGGCTCCATGTCCACCAACGCCAGCACCAATAATGACTAAATCGTAATCCATATCCTGTTATATTTTGTCTTGGGATTGAAAAATCTTACCGTTTTCTTTGTACCTTGCCAACAGTTAAACGCCTTTTTACGGTAAGCTAGACTCGATTAGTCCGTTTCTACATCTGCACCCTAATATGAAAAAAAATTTAACTGCCGTTGCATTCAGTGTATTTTTATCGCTGCTATTGCCGTTGCCAAGTTGGGCTGAAACGGTGTTAGAAGAGATTAAAAGAACGGGGGTTTTAAAAGTAGGTGTTCGTCAAGATGCGCCGCCTTTAGGTTATGTTTCTACTGAGGGGAAATGGCAAGGTTATTGTCTTGAATTAATGAATTTATTAGGACAACGGGTGGGAGAACAACTCAATTTAACGACTCCGGTTCAGGTTGAGTTAATTCCTTCAACGTTAGAAACCCGTGAAACAATGGTGGTTGATAGAACCGTTCATGTTGAATGTGGGCCGAATACAATTACTCGTAACCCTAAACCGGGTATTGTTTATTCCGATCAGTTTTTAACAACGGGGGTTTATTTGTTAGTAAAACCGGAGAATCAAGAATTTGTGATTCCGTCTAGTAGCTTACAAAATGTCACGGTTGGGGTGTTACCTGCTTCTTTAACGGAACAGTTTATTAGGAGTCGTTATCCTTTAGCGAGAATCACAGAATTTCCAGGAATAGACGGTCGAAAAAATGCTGTTGAAGCAGTGATGAATAATAATCTAACCGCTTTTGCCAGTGACGGGTTATTGATGATTGGAGAAGTGTTGAGAAATCCGAATGTTAATTCTAATGATTATGCGTTAGTTCCCAATGAACCATTGACCTGTGAATTTTATGGGATGATTCTACCCCAGGGCGATACTACTTGGCTCAACACTGTTAATTCTTTAATTTTAGTTCAAGAAAGTGTTGAGATTTTACGACAACTTTATGGCAGTAATTCTGATTATTTGAAAACCACAGAAGCAGCGTTGCAAAAATGCCTTCAGTAAACTGATCAAAACCTGGAATTAAGCTAGGTATTTCTCCTAATGGGTTCAGGGGAAAGCGATCGCCCCTCAAGATGAGGATGTTGTTTTTTAGGGGAAAAAATGCGACAATATTAAATAATTTGATTTGATCAAGTAGTTCTCTGGCTGAGGCAAGACGATGAGCAACAGTATCCCGGTGCCCCCGATTTCTGGCTCAACCCCTCCCGATATTTTACTTCTTCATCGTGGTGTTGAACAAGTTTTTGCTGATATTTTAGATCCCCAAAGCAGTATTTTTTGCCCAAATTCTGAGATTTTAGGAGATTTTTTCCCCGAATTTATCGCAATCCTCGATCAGGCAAAACAAAATAATTTTAATCAATTATTACCCACCTTAATCGCTGGATTAGAATTTATTTTAGGTCGCGAAGCCTATCAGCAAGGACAACTCGAATTAGCCCTCAACCATTATCGTCATAGTCTGGAATTTTGGCCCGCTGCATTAGTCCAAGGCAATCTAGAACTTTTATTAATCGAAAATCGAGAAACGATTCTCCCCAATAACTCCCTAGAACAGTTAGCAGCGATTTTGTTTCATATTGGGTTATGTTTTACCCAGTTAGCGGAGTCTGAACCGGATTCAGAACATCAAGAAAATTGGCAAGAATCCCGTTCTTATTTAGAACATAGTTTGGAAATTTTGGATAATGTTAATCGCAAAGATTTAATTTCTAAGTTTATTGGAGCGTTAGGCAAAGTATTACGACAGTTAAAAGATTGGGATGGGTTGCAAAAGTTAGCGCAAGAAGCCATCAATTTACACATTTCCTATGGTTCCGAAAGCCAATTAGCAGAGGATTATGGCTTTTTAGCAGAAGCCGCCCTCCACCAGTCTAAATGGGCTCACGCGAATCAATTAGCCGAATTAGCACTTGTTATTCAAGATCAGTCTCCATTTAATTCTCCCATTGGGGGAGGAACCACTCAAAATAATTCTTATCTTTATCTATTAGCGGAATCTCAAAAAGAATTACAGCAATGGCAAATCACGGTTAGCCAACTCGAAGAAGCGTTACGACAAACGAATCCGCAAGAAGATACCGAAGGATATTTAAAAATAGTTCAAGCGCTTTATAAACTGTATTTTGATCAAGATTTATATACTCAAGCCTCTCGCTTTCGAGAAGAAAAACTTCAAATTGAATATCAATATGGATTACGCTCATTTCTTGGGGTGCGTTCTTTGCAAGCACAACCTCCCAGTGAGGGGTTGAATAATACTATCGCCTTAGAAATTACCAATTCTGATCGCTTAAAAGATGTTCAATATTTAGTTGAAAAGATTAAAAATCCAGCGGATAAATTGATTGTGCTTTATGGGAAATCGGGCGTGGGAAAAAGTTCCTTGCTGAATGCGGGGTTAGTGCCGATGTTATTGCAGCAACGTTCCCGTGATAGTCGAATTCCTCGACCGATTTTACTGCGAATTTATACCGATTGGTTACGAGATCCCAACCCGAAAACCTGGAATCTCAATCCGGTGTTAAATTTATTAACCCAAAATGATAATTTTAATGTTCCAACGGTCTTAATTTTTGATCAATTTGAAGAGTTTTTTGTCGTTTGTCAACAGTTAGAACAACGAATTCCCTTCTATGAATTTTTACAGAAAAGTTTGATGTTAAGCTCAGTGACGGTTTTACTCTCGATGCGAACGGATACGTTACCGTATTTATTAGAATGCGATCGCTTAACGAATTTAGAAGCTATCATTAAAACAGAAATTTTGTCTAAAAAAGTTATTTATGAGTTAGACAACTTTACCCTGTCTCAAGCCAAAGCGTTTATTGAACAGCAAACAGAACGGTCTCCAGTCCGGTTAGATTCTCAGTTAATTGATCAAGTGATTCGAGATTTAACCGTTGATTTAGATCGGGTTCGCCCTATTGAATTACAATTAATTGGGGCTCAATTACAAGCGGATAAAATTCAAACCTTAGAACAATATTACCAACTGGGAGAACAACCCAAACAAAAACTGTTAGAGCAATTTTTAGATGAAGTGATTCAAAATTGCAGTCCTCGTCAGGAACGCACCGCCCTTTTAATTTTATATGCGTTGACGACTCAACAAGGTCAGCGTTCTTTAAAAACCGCTTTAGAAATTGCTCAAGAATTGGATACTGACCCTCAAAAAATTGAACCTTTTCTTGAGGTGTTAGCTGAAGAAGGCTTAATTTTACATATTCCCGATATTCCCGATGATCGGTATCAGCTAACTCATGATTATTTATTGGATTTAATTCGAGAACAAAAAGGAGAACGGCTGATTGCTCAGTTAGAATTAGAACGAGATCAAACCCAACGCAAAATTATTGAAGAAAAACCCAATAGTTTTGTGAATCGTGCGATCGCCTCCGTTTTTCGATGGATTAAAATAGAATAGAATTAAGAATTAAGAATTAAGAATTAAGAATCGCGTAGCGTCCTGAGCGGAGCGAAGGATCTGAATTAAGAATCGCGTAGCGTCCTGAGCGGAGCGAAGGATCTGAATTAAGAATTAAGAATTAGGGAATAGGGAATAGGGGTGAGAAAGAGACTATTTTTCCTTCCTTCTTCCTCCTGCCTCCTGCCTCCTGCCTCCTGCCTCCTGCCTCCTGCCTCCTGCCTCCTGCCTCCTGCCTCCTGCCTCCTGCCTCCTTCTGACTGATTACTGATTATGAAAGATTTGTCTAAAACGGAATTAGAAAAAATGCTGGCTGGGGAACTTTACCTAGCCAGTGATCCTGAATTAGTTCGAGGTCGTCAACGCGCAACTAATCTGACTCGTTTATATAACAATACGACAGAAGATCAGTTAGAACTTCGTCAACAATTGTTATCAGAATTATTCGGAAAAATCGGCAGTAATCTTTTCATTACTCCCCCCTTTTATTGTGATTATGGTAGCAATATTGAACTGGGAAATAATGTTTATATGAATTTTAACTGCGTCATTTTAGATTGTAATAAAGTTGAAATTGGCGATAACGTTTTATTAGCGCCTTCTGTCCAGATTTACGCCGCCTACCACCCTGTTGATCCCGAACTTCGACTAACTGGAAAAGAATTAGCAGCACCCGTTAAAATCGGCAATAATGTCTGGATAGGTGGCGGCGCGATTATTTGTCCGGGTGTCGAAATTGGCGACAATACCACTATCGGCGCAGGAAGTGTGGTCGTTAAAAATATTCCGGCTCAAGTCATCGCCGCAGGAAATCCCTGTCGCGTTATTCGTTCTCTTTAATCAGTCACCAGTCTGTAGGGGCGGGGTGACCCCGCCCCTACCCAATCGGACACATCACCAATAGGCAGTTAAAATTCTTAATTTTTAATTCTTAATTTAATGCTTGCAAAGTGGCTTCATTCACCGCAGAACTCACTTCTAATCCATTGGCGATTTGAAATTCGTTTAATGCTGCTAAGGTTCGAGATCCAAAAATGCCATCAATAGGCCCTGGATTATATCCTTTTGCTTCTAAACGTTCTTGCAAGCTACGAACATCTGTGCCTCTTGAACCTTTAGATAAAGTATTAGTATTGTCGGGTTTTGTTAAGATAGCAATTTGCGGATCTTCCATCAAGGCTTGCCAGGTGGTGCGGTCAACCACTCCGGTCACATCTAAACCTTTCGCCGCCTGAAAATCTCGAACTGCCGCCGTTGTCCGAGGGCCATAAACGCTGTCAATTTTCCCTGGCGTGAACCCGTGCGCTCTTAAGCGTTGTTGCAGTCCCGTGACTTGGGTTCCTTCTGTCCCCTGAGATAACACTTTTTCACGCCGCACCGGTCGGGTTTCCGGTTGATAAAACGGTTGAGAAAAAATTTCCCGTTGTGAATTATCGAACTCCGTTGAACCGGAGGTAAATCCTTGATTATTCAGTTGTTCTTGTTCCCATTGTGTCAATCTCATCGCCTCACCGGAGGTCGCTAAAGCGACGGGTGCAAAACCCGGAAGAACAAATGCAAACAGACTAGCAATAATAGCAGTTTTGATCCCCATAACCATTATCCTGTTTTCTAAGGTTTGGCTTTACTAAATTAAGATACTTGGTTGCATTTTAGCATCAGGAGGCAAGCCAAGTTTTAACGATCTCGACCATTTTTCAAGTTTTCTTAACACCCGCTGTCTTGAGCAGATTTTAACGTTGGGCGTGCTGTTGTAACAGTTCCTTGGCGCGGGGTTTGTACATTAAATAAAATAACGCTTCTAAATAGCGGATTAAATCTTCCCGTTTCGCCTTAGACGCATACTTCCAAAAACCATAAACCCGCGTTAACGTCAGCAGGCGCGTGGTGTGAATTTTCCAAGTGTAGCTACTGTAAACCCGTTCAATCCCTTGGTCAGAAATTTGATTCCAATAATGGGGTTCGGCTTCGCAACGGTTGATAAATGTGATTAATTGAGTGGCGGTTTCTTCTAAGTGAGTGGGATTAATATAAAACCCATTCACCTGATCTTGAATAATTTCTAACGGCCCCCCGAACTGCGTCGCAAAGGTGGGTAAACCTGTAATCATAGCTTCTAAAATCGTTAATCCAAAGGCTTCAAATAAAGCAGGTTGAACAAAGACCCCTCGACGGTCTGCAATGACGCGATACATTTCCCCAGTATCGCTTTTTGATAATCGGATTCCTAACCAGCGAATTTTGCCTTTTAAATTATATTCTTCTATAATGCGATGCAGTTTCTGGATTTCTTCAACTTCTTCATAATCCGTTGAATCTTTGGCGTGCAGTTTTCCCGCAACAAAAATTAAATTCGCTTTTTCTTGCAGTTCCCGACTGTGACCAAAACATTCGGCTAAACCTGTTAAATTTTTAATCCGATCTAAACGGGCAACGGAAAATAACGGCATTTTATTCGGATCATCTAAATGACCATAAACCCATTCAGGATCATCGGATTTAAAGATTAATTCTTCTAAGCGATCGCGATCGCTTAACACTCTTTCTTCCAGGCGATGATAAGGGAAAAATACCGTTTCATTCACCCCAGGGGGAACCACATTAAATTTCGGGCTAAATAATTCAATCCCATTCACGACATGATATAAATCCGGCATGGTAAAACATTTATAGGATTCATATTGTCCGACGCTATCAACTGTTCCGACAATTTCCTGATAGGTACTACTAATAATAAAATCCGCCGCATTCATGGCAATTAAATCTGCTGTAAATTGCAGAGAAAAATGATAATTTTCTTCCATGTCCTGCCAGTATAAATTACTAAACAGGTATTTAGATTTTTCTAAGGCATGGGCAACATTACATTGGGTGACATTTAATTTCTGAGCTAGTAAAAACGCCACTAAATTTCCATCGGTATAATTGCCCACAATTAAATCAGGATGACCTTGAAATTCGGCTAACAGTTCCTTTTCAGCATCAATGGCAAAGGTTTCTAAATAAGGCCAAATTTCAAACCGAGAAACCCAATTTTGAGTAACGTTTGGGTTAAATTCGCGGAAGGGAACCCGCAAAATCCAAGTATTATCGGTTCCATAAACTTTCTCTAACCGTTCACTACAACGGGTTCCATCACTATTGGGAATTAGGCGGGTTAAAATCATCACTTTTGGCTGAATTCCTAACCCCTCTAACCCGGATAATTTAATTTGTTCTCTCAGTTCTTTTTCTAAACCTTTAGCTTGATCTAAAATATAAACCACTTGACCGCCTGTGTCCGGTCGTCCTAATACGCCTTCCTGTCCAAACCAGCCATGAATTGACACAAGGACAATTCTAAAAATCATTGGAATTCGAGCGAGGAAGGGTTCAAGAACTTCATCATCGGGGGAGTCAATTAACTCATCTAACATTTCAAAGGTTTCTAATACGCGGCTGGCGGTGTTTCCCCATCCGGGTTCAAATCCTAAATTTTGCAATTCAAACCGAAAATGATCATAAGGTTCAATTCCGGGTTTTGTTTTGAGGAAGGTAATGGCTTTTTTTAAGTTAGTAGATAAATCTCTTTGATTTTTAATGCGTTGATTAATTAAAAATTGATGCCCTTGATAGGATTGTTGAGTTAAAAATTGATATAATACATCTAACCATTGACCCGGATCTTGGAAGAGTTTACTGGATAAATAACGATTTAGAAATTGGACTCCTTTACCAATATTTTTCGGATCACGAATTAAGGGAGAATAATCATAAAACGGCCCAAAATCCAGTTCAAAAGGATTTCCTTCATGGGGGTGATAATGGTTGACTAAGCGATCGCGCACATCTAATAACTCTTGTACCGTCATTTCTTGTATCGTCAGTTCGGGTAAGAGTCGATACACTTCTTGACGGGCAATTTCAGGGCGAATAATTAAACAAATACTTTCTTTTTCTAAAATAATTTCTTGGGTATAATATATTAATTTACGAAAGCGAGAATTTTCAGCACAAGCGTCAGATTTTTCGTACTTTTTACAATAGCTAGAAAACGCATTTAAAATATCATTCCGTAATAAGTACCGTTGTTGTGAAGCGTGTAATTCATGGGTAAATCGTTTGAGGTCGTGTTTTTCTTCACTGTTAATAATGGCTTGGAGAAGGTCTAACATAATTTGTCCCCGTAGAAAATATTTTATCGGTGTTACTCAGTAGGGATTTTCTTTTATTATATGAAACTTTAGATGTCTGCTACACATCTATTGTGTAGAGACGCGCCATGGCGCGTCTCTACTACGTGGGGTTTAGGGTGATAATGTGTAACATCAATTTCAGGATTTCATATTAATAAGTTTGATCTTGATTCTAATCAAGCGCCTTCGCCCAGACATCTATCTAAATATATAGCAGTAGAGATGCAGCATAGTAGAGACGTTGCATGCAACGTCTCTACTTGTTAACTGAGTTTGCAATGATAGAGATATTCATATTTATGATAAAGATAATTTAAAAACGGTTGAATCTGAATCGGTGAACCTGTCGCGTTTTCAATAATTTCTTGGGTGGTAAATTTCCGTCCATGCTGATAAATATTTTCCGTTAACCAATCTAATAACCGTTTAAAACTTCCTCGTTCAATATCAAAGGGAATTTCTGGATCAAGGGTAATAGCAGTTTCATAAAATTGAGCCGCCATTAAATTGCCTAATGTATACCCTTGAAACATTCCGCCAATGGTTCCTAAATACCAATGAACATCCTGTAAAACGCCTTCAAGATCCGTTTCGGGAACTAAGTTTAAATCCTGTCGATAGCGTTCATTCCAAGCTTCGGGTAAATCTCTAACGGCTAACTTTCCTTCTAATAAAGCGAGTTCTAAATCAAACCGAATCATCACATGAAGATTATAGGTGACTTCATCGGCTTCAGTTCTAATTAAAGAGGGAGTAACTTTATTAATAGCGCGATAAAATTGCAGACTATTGACTTGTCCTAACTGTCGCATAAAAACCCCTTGCATCCGGGGATATAACCACTCCCAAAAGGCGCGACTGCGACCGATAATATTTTCCCATAATCTGGCTTGACTTTCATGGAGGGCAGAGGAAGCACCATCGGCTAAAGGGGTTCCTTCTAAGTCTAAAGAAATTCCTTGTTCATAGAGGGCATGACCTGCTTCATGAATGGTACTAAATAAAGATTCTGCTAAACAGTGTTCTTTAACGCGAGTGGTGATCCGAACATCATCAATGGAGAATTTGGTCATGAAGGGATGATGGGTTTGATCTTGCCGTCCTCGGTTTAAATCATAGCCTATAAACCGAGCCACTCCTAACCCAAAATCCAGTTGTTCTTGACTGGGGAAATATTGATATAAACAGGAATTATCGAGGGGAGAACAGGCGGTAATTTTTTCAACTAAGGGAACTAACTGTTGGCGTAGTTCCTGAAAGAGCGATCGCACTTTAGCAACGGTCATTCCTTCATCAAACTGATCAATTAAAGGGTCAGCAATATGGTCATAACCGGAAAAACAATTAGCATATTCCTGACTCAATTCTAAGGTTTTTTCTAAGTAGGGAAGAACCCCAGCAAAATCTGAATTTTCCCGTGCTTTTGCCCAAGCATTGTAGGTATTCGCTTGATGTTGAGACAGTTTCGCCATCAGTTCCGTTGGCACTTGTACGGCTTGTTGATAATCTCGATGGGTGACGCGAATTAAACGGGCTTCAAAGGAGTCTGGGGGGAAATCCGTTTGATAGGAGTGAAGTGCTGCTAAGAGTTCCCCGATGGCTGGATCGGTCAAGCGTTGATGGGCAAGGGTTTGTAGGGTGGCGCTCTGTCGTCCTCTGGCCGTTGCACCGCCACTCGGCATATAGGTCGCTTGATCCCAATGTAACAGTGCGATCGCCGCTTTAATATCGCTAATTTCCCTTAAGCGAACAAGCAGTTCTTTAAATTTGGAATCTAAGGCGGAAGAAACGGACATGAGGTTAGATTCAGGTGGACGCACAGGTTTAAGGTCGGCTTAATTGATGTGAGGTTAAGGCTAGTTCGAGGGTAAATTTTTTCACTTGTTGTATTAAATTTTATCAGAATGAGCTTGATTTTGAGTAAATTTTCGTAAACCTTTAATAATTGTTACGGCTAGCAGCAGCTAGAAAGGATTAAGGGATCTTGCCCGGTCTGAAATTCAGGGATTTTGAACGATCAAACTGAGCCATGAACCAGGACTCTAAGGTCAGTTCAGGTCAGAACATCGGGTGAAATTATTTTATTTGTATCAATAATTTATACCCTCTCGTTAAATATACGGAGAAGAAAGCAGATCTGAAAAATAACAGAGATTTTATGGGGATCAATATTGCTGTAAAATTTAAAAAGATTTGCAAATTCTCTGATTAACAATATGTCATCAACTACTGATAATAAGACATCTGAACCCATCGCCTCTACAAATCCCCAGATGGATAAGGTGCGTTTGCTGTTGAATTTATGGGCAATTGCGGGCGCAGGGGGGAAGGTGAAAAAAAGTGACCTGAACACGAAAGCCAAGCAAAAGCGCAAGGAGAAAAAAATCGGTATTCCTCAAAAGATTTATGAGGAATTGGAAGCGGCGGGAGCGATTCAAATTTTTAAAGAGAAACAAACCCCGATGATTAGGTTAACGGAACAGGGGAAACACTTATTAATTGAAAGTTTAAAGAATTCGGATTTTGAGTTTGATGGAACGGTGATTGCGGCTCGGTTAGCGAATGCGTTGGTTGAGTTAATTCGAGACCTGGATACGGATGGAAATCAAACGGCTTCTGTTAAAAAAGATGTGATCAAATCCTATGAGCAATTTCAAGCGATCGCCCTTCAGGTGTATGATCAATTAAATAAGGATTATAACTATGATAACTTAGTGCCGATTTACCGCATTCGCCGCACGATTGGAGATCAGGTTACTCGTTCTCAGTTCAATGAATGGATGTTAGAAATGCAGGCTAATGATATTTTTCAACTAATGGAAGGGAGTGTAGAAGATAGCGCACCCGACAAAATTGAAGATTCCATTAGCACAAAATTAGCTGGCTTATGCTGTTATGCTAAACGCTTATAAAGCTTTCCTAATTATTCCTTATTCACCCATTATTCTTGGTTAAATTATGACGAATTCTGAGTTTAGTAAGATTGACGATCTGATTCAGCAATATAACCCGTTTGCTGGACATACAGTGGTTAGAAGTTCTCAAGTTTGGGGCAAAAGTTTACCTGATGTGCCTTCAATTAATGCTCATGTTTCTGATACGGTTTTTGAGGCGATTCGTAAAATCAATCAAAACTCTATGCAAACGGTAGGTATTACAGTTTTTGGTGAACGAGGATTAGGCAAAACTCAAGTGATTAGTCGCATTCGCCATCATTATAAACAAACCGATCAAGTCTTGTTTATTTATATGGGAGAATACGGAGAAAACCTATCTAAAATCAAAAGCAAATTTCTGGAAACTCTAACTTCCAGTTTAAGAGCTTATGGTCAATATGAAGGAATCATGCAATGGCAAGAAATAGCTGCCCATTTAATTAATCAAGCTAAAGGATGGAACTTTAACGCAGAACAATATATTCAAAAAAAATTTCCTGAGTGGCTCAATAAATATTCTATCAAAGCTTTAGATCATTTAACAGATTTAATTTTTGCCAAACACAATCAAATTGTTGAAAATCCCTATATAGTCCGAGCTATTTTATGGACACTTTCTAGTCCGCACGCCATCTATGCAACCCATTGGTTATCGGGAATGGAGTTAGCAGAAAGACAAGCTCAAGATATGGGTTTACCAAACTTTAAAACTGGAGAAAAAGAAGTAGAATCTTTTAAGACAACTTGCCAAATTCTAAATTTAGTAAGTCAATACAAAATTCCGCTTATCTGTTTTGATGAACTTGATGCACCTTATATTGATGAGTTAACGGGTTTTTCCTTAGTCCAAATCACTGCGGGTTTGGCTAAAGATTTATTCAATAACATTAAGCGAGGTTTATTAGTTCTTGCAATGTATGAAAGCACTTGGAGAAATCTGAGAGCTTTGCCCCAAGTAGAAGCTGTTATTCATAGAGTTGCTAGTTATCCTCAATTGGGACAACCTATTTCTTTAAACAACTTAAAAACAGATGATGTCATCGCATTAGTATCTCAATGGTTAAAGGAATTTTACACCCAGCATCAAGTCACTCCTCCTCATCCTTTATATCCATTTACTGAAGCTCAACTTATAGAATTAGGGAAGGCAAGATTAACGACTAGAAAAGTTTTAAGTTGGTGTTCTGAGAATTGGCAAGTTAAAGAATGCTTACCTGCTGTAGAACCTACTGTAAAACCTGCTTTTGAAAATGAACTTACAGAAATTGAGCAGAAAATTACTGACCTTTTAGAAGACAGTGATCAACTTGCAGAAACCCTAGCTTTTAGCTTTGAACGGATCATAGGAAAAACGATTGAAAAGGTCGAGATTAAAAGTATTGAAAGATTTAAACAGAGAAACTGTTATCTGCATTTCAAAATCAATGGCCTAGAAAATGGTCAACCTGTTAAAATTGGATTAGCTGTGATGCAACAATCAGGCGGAACTGCGGTTCAAGCCATTCTTAAACAACTTGGAGATTATCAAAGATTTGATTTAACGCGAGGGTGTTTAGTTCGATCTAAAACCATTAGCAAAAATGCTAAATTAGCACAACAATATCTTAGCGAACTTCAAAACGATAAAGGTGGAGAATGGGTTCGTATCCCAGAGGAAGATATTAAACCTTTATTAGCAATATACGCAGTTTACAAAAATCAAGAAAGTTATGGGGTAAAACCAGAACAAATTTTTGACTTTATTGAAAAATCAGAATTAGTGAGTAAAAATTCCATCATTTGTGAAATTCTGAGTGATCCTTCTGGTCAAACACCTGATGGTTTAATTGATGAAGATATCCCCATTAGTATTCCTCCTAGTAGTAGTGATTCTTCCGGTCAAACACCGGATGGTTTAATTGATGATCCCATGAGTATTCCTCCTAGTAGTGATGCTCAACAAGATCCTCTCAAATCGCTCGTTGATTTAGGGGGAAATTTCTTCAAAGGTTTTTTCAGTTGAACTAAAAGGAGAAGAATAATTATCAATGTCTATCATGAATCAGCTATCTATAGCAACAGCTTTCTGTTTACCTGCGCCTGATATTGAAGCCTTAAACCAAGGTCGAAATATCTTAGTTATGCCTCGAATATTTATAAACCCAGGGCGAATATTTGCCCTTTATCCGACGGATATTGAATTTAATTCCTTACCGTTAGAACAATATTATCGTCCTGGTTTTATTCCCGTTGCTCAACAAAGTCTTGCAGAACTCAATCAAGATAAAGTTAAAATTAAAGTCTGGGGTAAAAGTGAACTTTGCCAAACATTGAATGAACCAGAAGAGATTGAAACCTTATCAAAATTAACCGTTTGGACAGCAGAAGCGTTACATAAAACCCTAGAACAACGGGGTCATATTTTTCTGGCTTATTTTCGCGTTTATCGACTACCCCAACCCCTAGAAATTGATCCCGTTTCTAATAGTCGCTTTATTTCCCTTCCTTCTTCCATAACGGTTGATGAAAGTCAAGCGATTCTTGATTCTAATCAATTTGAGAAACAATATCGAAAAATTCTCAACCGTCAACCCCCAGAACATCCTGAAATCGAAGAATTAGAAAATGCGATCGCCCAATTCCAAACTAACGATTTATCTCAGGAAGAACAACTCGGCTTAAACCTTTTAAAAGCCAATATTCACCAATTCTTAGGCTGGAAAACAACACAACCTGAACCTTTAAACGATTCAAGCTTAAATTGGATACATGAAATAGCAGCATTAGGAAACCGAAGCCTAGAACAGGAGCAAAATAAAAGTAACTATCAAGCGGGAACAGACTTTGAGAATATTGTCAAAAAAAGTTTAAAATTTCTAGGATTTGACCTTGACCCCAATGCTCAGGGCGGTGCAGGGGGAATGGATTTATATTGTATAAAACCCTATCCAATGGTCGGAGAATGTAAAGCCGGAAAAAGTATTCCTGATAGCACGGCTGAACAACTTTATCGCATTGGGTTAAGACATTTGGGAAAAGAAGCTTATGAAAAAGGCATCAAGCTAATTATTGGCTCCGGTCAACCCACGAAGTATTTACAACAATCTGCCCAAAATTCTGATATTTCCATTATTCATCCTATGAGCTTAGAAAAACTCGTTAAACTTCAAGCAAAATATCCGGGTTCTGTCGATTTAATCAAACTTAAAGAATATTTAAAAGCAGGACAAAGCGATGCTAAAATAGAAGAATATATTGAAATGGTCACTCAAGAATTAAAACTGCGATCGCATATTATTGAATTAATTAAAAAGCTCA
>JBMDYE010000224.1:0-6252 GCA_048595135.1 Planktothrix sp.
AAAATAGCCCCCGCTTCAATTGTCTTCCCCAGCCCCACTTCATCGGCTAATAAATAGCGTTGAATGGGATCTTCAAGGACGCGCCGAACCACTTCGACTTGATGGGGATGGAGGGTGATATTTGCCGAGAATAAACCTGTCATCCCTCGACTAACAGCACGCTGTTTAATCACGGATTGAACAAAAGCCAATCGCCGATTATAAAAATATGGAGTATCGTGACCTTTAACGGCGAGGATTTCGATGGGATCATCAATGGGTAGATTACAGCGAACATAAATTGAGGATTCATCCGCATACAAAAGTTGAGTATTGGGCAAATGAATCTCATATTGATTGCGCTCTTTATCCCATTGTTCAATTCTACCAATTTTCCAACATTCCTCAAATTCCAACCCAATATAGCATCGTGTTTGTTTGGAGAGAGTTGCTTTTTTTAACTGATTCAATGAAATATTTTTTGTTATCCGCTTTTGTATACTAACAAAATATTCAACTTGAGCAGTGTTTTGGTCAACGGTAACGATTTTACCAATTCCTAACTGATTCTCCAAAGAATGAACGAAGCATCCCTGATGAAATCTAACATCTGATAGCATTATTTGAGGTTGCCAGGTGATTTTCTACAAGTTTAAGCTACAGCTTCAGATTTCTGCTTTCCTGAAAACAAAGTTCAGTATTATACACATCTCTACTTGTTCATTTTATTTAGAAGCATCCGTAAATTCTCTGTTTTATTGAACAGTTAAACAATCAAGATCACAGCCTATATTGACTGTTCAATTTATGTAAGATATACGTTATACACTGTCGCTGCTTTTAAAGAATAGATTGTAAAAATCATTGATTTTTTATTCAAAAATTAACAGGGAAGTATAGCTTATCTAGGTTTGATGCCGAATCTTTGTATTTATACGGGAAAAATGCACCTGTATGATTCAAAAAAGATCTCAAAGATCAGTAATTTCCACAGTATTTAGATGTGTTAACGCCCAATCGAACTCAATATAAATTGGATGATTTTTGAACGACAATACCCTTGATGATAGTTCCATGAACCACCCCGCAGCACTCGCCCAACAGAAGAAATATTAGGTGTTAAAATATTGGAACTGAAATGGATCTGGCATTTAAGCCTAATCACTAAAATCAATCGGGATGATAGGATTTGAACCTACGACCCCCTCGTCCCGAACGAGGTGCGCTACCAAGCTGCGCTACATCCCGATGCCTTTAACACGACATTATTTGTGAGTATAACATATAAAATATCAGTTACGATCAAAAAATGTAAGTTGAGTAGGAAAAGGTAGCGCGTGGTTGTCAAGCCGGACTGGTTGCGAGTGAAGGCGCCTCAATGGGAGCGCGTCGGAAACGTTAAAGGCATTTTGCGGGATTTAGGCTTAAACACGGTGTGTGAAGAAGCCTCCTGTCCGAATATTGGAGAGTGTTTCAACGCCGGAACCGCAACATTTTTAATTATGGGGCCAGCCTGTACCCGTGCTTGTCCCTACTGCGATATTGATTTTGAGAAAAAACCGAAAGCGCTTGATCCGACGGAACCGGAACGTTTAGCGGAAGCGGTGCGACGGATGAACCTTAATCATGTGGTGATTACTTCCGTTAACCGGGATGACTTACCCGATGGCGGCGCCTCCCAATTTGTCAAATGTATTGAAGGGGTGCGTTCGGTGTCTCCCAAAACCACCATTGAAGTCTTAATTCCTGATTTATGTGGAAATTGGGACGCCTTAGAGATCATTTTGCAAGCGAAACCGGAAGTTCTCAACCACAATACGGAAACGGTCAAACGCTTGTATCGTCGGGTACGTCCCCAAGGGGATTATCACCGGAGTTTGGAGTTATTAAAGCGATCGCGACAACTCGCCCCTGGCGTTTATACGAAATCAGGGATTATGGTGGGTTTGGGTGAAACGGATGAGGAAGTTCGAGAAGCGATGCAGGACTTACGAACCGTTGACTGTGATATTTTAACCTTGGGTCAATATCTCCAACCGACTCCTAAACATTTAGCCGTTGCGGGGTTCATTCCCCCCGAACAATTTGAAGCTTGGCGAGAATTTGGCGAATCAATTGGGTTTTTGCAAGTGGTTGCTTCTCCCCTAACTCGCAGTTCCTACCACGCCGAACAAGTGCGATCTTTGATGGAAGAATATCCTCGTTAGTTTAAATTGTGATGATTTATTGACATTAGGAATCAACCCTTGAGTAACTGCCTAAGCTAACCACAGCTTAGGTTTTTTCTATAAAACTTATATAAAAATTTATAGAAAACTTAATATGAATCTGTGATAAATTGGCTGATTGTAAAGTCACTGCGATTAGAAAATCAACAAAAAATCATGACTGTATCCAGTGTTACACTACCCAGTGGTGAAATTTCTGTTTTTGCCAATGAAGAAAACAATCTTCCCAGCTTAACAAATACCACTAACAAAACCATCAAATTGAAAATTCAAGCTGAGGGAAAATGGTCTTACGGCGGTGACAACGCCTTCGCGAATCAAGTTGATGGCGATGGTAATACGGAGAAAACAGGACGAGATCCCTATATGCGTTTCCCCGACATCACACCGGCTGCATTAGTAGCCGTTAAAAATGGTCAAGCTGTGGCGAGTGGGAAAGAACAAATTATTGAACTGAGTCCCTCCGAATCAGTTAGTTTTATTAACAACGACCAACCCGGTGTCTATGGGGATAATAGCGGGAGTCTGACCATTAAATGGTCAATTGCTGGGATTAGTAGTGATGGTTCTTCCCCAACAAATGCTCCGGTTTCTGGTGACAAGGAGACCGACATCACACTTCCGACGGGTGAACTGACGGTTTATGCGAATCAAGAACAAGATCTTCCCCAATTAAAGAATGAAACCGATAAAACCATTACCTTAAAATTGCAAGCTGAGGGGTTATGGGATTACGGCGACACCGAGGTATTTGTTAAGAAAGTCGATGCGAATGGGAATTTTGAAAACAGTGGACGGGAACCTTATATGCGTTTCCCCAATATTACGCCCGCCGCATTAGTTGCTATCAAAAATGATCAAGCTTTAGCGAGCGGTAAAGAACAACTGGTGGAACTGCAAGCCGGAGAAACGGTATCTTTTATGAATAACGACCAACCGGGCGTCTACGGCGATAATAGTGGCACTCAAACCGTTAAGTGGTCAATTTGGAGCGCTAAATAATCAGTAATCAGTAATCAGTAATCAGTAATCAGTGTAAGAGTTATTATTTGTCGGGTAGATAGTTAATATGAAATCTTTAAATGTTTGCTACACATCCATATCGTGTAGAGACATTGCATGCAACGTCTCTACATGGGGTCTAGGGTTCATTTGTAGCATTGATTTCAAGATTTCATATAACAATGAGTAAATCGTTAATCCTGATCAATTTCCAATTATTCACTTAAAAACTAAACCGAATAACTAACTACTAATAACGGCTCTACTGATTACTGTTTTACTGATTACTGATTACTGATTACTGATTACTGATTACTGATTACTGATTACTGATTACTGATGTTGAGCTTCTTGAGCAACAACCTCTTGTTCATCTTGGGCGAGTTGTTGTAAAGTAGCTTCAGCTTCTGCACCCCCTAAACGTTTTAACGCTTGGGCGACACGATAGCGAATTTGCCAATCTGAATTCGACGCATAGGGAATTAATAACGCCACCGCCCGATGATCCCCTAATTCCCCAAGGGCGCTAATCGCCATTGTTTGAATTAAACCATTGTCATCGCTGAGGGCTTCTTGCAACAGATCAAACGCACGAGGGTCTTCCATCACCCCCACAGCAGCAACAATACTCACCTTAACCAACCATTCCGGTGTGTTGTAATAAAGCTGTTGTAAATCCTCAAAGGTATCTCGTAGTTTTAAAGCCCCTAACGCATCCGCCGCCGCTGCTTTCACATCCGCTTCTGGATCATTAATTAAGCGATCGCGTAATATTGTTAAGGAGGTTTGTAAATCCTGTTCTCCTAACGTTGCCATTTGGCTGACTGCCGCATATCGCACACGAGTATTTTGATCTTGAATTGCCGTTTGAATTAACTGAAAAGCCGTTGCAGGTTCAAGTTCTCGTAATTGGTTAACCGCTTTTAAGCGATCGCCCAAATCTTCAGAACTTAACAATTGTTGAACAGAATCAGCAGTAATACTCATAAAAATTGATTTTTTAAAAGGTCGAGCTTTAGTTAGCTCAATACAGTAATCTTTTAAATATGCCATAAAATGGCTTAATTCACATAAAATTCTTAATTCTTAATTCTTAATTCTTAATTCTTAATTCTTAATTCTTAATTCTTAATTTTTCAACTATTAGTTGTTGCCATCATCCGAAGAATATCGCCACAAGAGAGAATCCCTACCACCTGACCGGATGAATTCACCACGGGTAAACGGTGAACTCGCTTTTCATTGAGTAATCTTGCCGCTTCTGATAAGGATTTGTCCGGTGAAATGGTGATAATAGGTGCAGGTGTCATCACTTCTCCCACCGTTTGACCTAACGCTTTGTGGAGTTCCTGTTCATAACGGGAGGGATTTTCTAGGTAAATGACACTATCGAGAAACGTAATATAAGTCGGTGGCGTAACGCCGCTTTCTTGCCACATTAAATCTGTTCCAGAGATGAACCCGACCAACTCACCCCCTTGATTGACAACAGGTAAACCCCCAATTCGCTTTTCCACCATCACCTGAATCGCTTCTTTTAGGGGCATTTCTGGCCGCGCCAGAATCGGATTCGGGGTCATCACCTCAGCAACAGTTTTCGGCATGATTCCAGTGCATTGTCTCTAAATTTCTATGATTTTGATCATATCGGAAATTTTGCCATTCGAGTCCTGTCCAATTGTCAATTCCTGTTTCAGGTCAATGGGAAGATGATCAACCTCGTGGTTTCCCCTTGGTAAAATTAGAAAACAGAATGCCTCCAGTTAAAACCCGATTGCTTATGAAAAAATCAACGTTGTCTTTTTGGAAGATTCAAATCTCTTCTTTATTTGTTGCTCTAATACTATTGGTTCAAAGCGGATTTTTAACGATTAATTCCGCCTTAGCTGAACCTTCCCTTCCGACTCCAATTGTTGCCAGTCTCTTTTCTTTTTCGGGAACTCGACCCAACAATTTAGGCATTCATGATGGCAAATTTGCAGCTTGTCCTAATTCTCCGAATTGTGTTTCTAGTTTCAGTGAAGATTCGGTTCATCAAATTGAACCCTTAGCTTACTCAGACTCCCCTGAAGACGCTTTTAAGCAACTGACTGACATTCTAGAACTCATGGATAATGTGAAAATTATTACCTCAGAATCCGATTACATTTATGCTGAATTTACCTCATCTTTGATGGGATTTGTCGATGATGTCGAATTTTATTTAGATCAGCCTAATCAATTGATTCAAGTTCGCTCTGCTTCTCGTTTGGGAGATTCAGATTTAGGGGTAAATCGTAAACGAATCGAAATGATTCGAGAGTTATTGAATTCTTAAATAAACACTCAAACACCCGGTATCTTTGAGATACCGGGTTTTTGAATCCACAGAGTAAAGACTAAAAAACCCCGGCTTCTCTGAGAAACCGGGGTTTTGAATTTACAGATGTTATTGAAACAAGGATTCCCGAATTACAGAGCGTTACCGCGAGGTAGCACTTCTTCAGGGAATACAAAGTTTTCGTGGGGTTGATCCGCAGGAGCCATCCAAGCCCGCAGACCTTCGTTTAACAGAATGTTTTTGGTATAGAAGGTTTCAAACTCTGGGTCTTCCGCAGCCCGTAATTCTTGGGATACGAAGTCATAAGCCCGCAGGTTCAAACCTAAGCCAACGACACCGATGGCACTCATCCACAGTCCGGTCACGGGAACGAACAACATGAAGAAGTGTAACCAACGTTTGTTGGAGAAGGCGATCCCGAAGATTTGAGACCAGAAACGGTTGGCCGTAACCATTGAATAGGTTTCTTCTGATTGAGTCGGTTCAAAAGCGCGGAAGGTGTTGGCTTTGTCACCGTCTTCAAACAGGGTATTTTCTACTGTAGCACCATGAATGGCACACAGCAGCGCACCACCGAGAATTCCTGCAACACCCATCATGTGGAAGGGGTTGAGCGTCCAGTTGTGGAAGCCTTGGAAGAAAAGAATGAAACGGAAGATGCCAGCCACGCCAAAGCTCGGAGCAAAGAACCAGCTAGACTGTCCCAAGGGGTACATCAGGAAC
>JBMDYE010000225.1:0-4643 GCA_048595135.1 Planktothrix sp.
TAAAGCTTGGGTGGCTTTATGAGCATCTTGGGCGGTGGGAGTGCCTTGCTGTAAGCGACGAATCACTTTTGCAATTTCTGATTTTGCTTGCAGTAATGCCTCTTGAACTGCCTGTTCCTGGGCTTGTTTTAACTGTCGTTCCCGTTCTTGTAATGCAGCCGCTTTTCGGGCTAATTCTTGATGCAAACGTTCGGTTTCAGTTAATAATTTTCCGGCGGCTTGGGCTTTGGTTTCCTGTTGACGGCGTTGTGCTTCTAACCCCGCAATCACTTGATTCACTTCCTCAGAACCTCCCCCGACATAAGAGGCGGCTTGTTCGATAATTTCAGGGTTTAATCCTAATCGTTTAGCAATGGTTAACGCATTAGAACGCCCTGGAATTCCCCATAATAATCGATAGGTCGGTTGCAGGGATGCTTCATCAAATTCAACCGAAGCATTTTCAAAGCGTTCGTCTTCATATTTTAATGCTTTTAATTCGCCAAAGTGGGTAGTCGCAATGGTTAATAAGGAATGATCGGCAAAATATTGCAATAGAGAAATCGCTAATGCACTGCCTTCAGAGGGATCGGTTCCCGCCCCGACTTCATCGAGTAAAACTAACGCCGGAGAAACAGCAGATTCGGGTTGATTTTCTTCTGATTTTTCAAGCTTAATTGCCTCTAAAATCCGACTAATGCGACGGATATGTCCTGAGAACGTTGATAAACTTTGTTCGATGGATTGTTCATCGCCAATATCGGCTAAAATCTGTTCAAACCAAGGGAGTTCAACAGGTTCTTTTGCCGGAATAAATAACCCGACTTTTGCCATTAATGCGGCTAATCCAACGGTTTTTAAAGTAACCGTTTTCCCCCCAGTATTTGGCCCTGTAATGGCAACTACGCGCGTTTGGGGAGTAATTGAAATATCAATCGGAACAACGGGGAATCCTTGCTCATATTGTTGTTGCCAAACTAATAACGGATGTCGCAGTTGGCGCAGTGTGATCGGGTTTTTGAGGTCTCCATTTAGTTCAACCTCCTCTAAAGAAGCGTTATCTTTTAAATTAACAAAACTGGGTGGATTCGCTTCTAACCAAAAACTATAACGGGCTTTGGCAACCGCTAAATCAATGGTGGTAACAATCACTAATAACCGTTCTAAGTCTAATTTTACCTCGGCAACTTTTTCAGTTAATGCCCGTAAAATCACTTCTTCTTCTGCTTTTTCTTGTCGTTGAATTTGTCGCAGTTGGTTATTGAGTTCAACGGTAGCTTTGGGTTCAATATATAAGGTTGCCCCTGTGGTAGAGGTATCATGAACAATACCAGGAATGGCATCTTTTTGTGGAGCTTTAACCGGAATCACAAAGCGATCGCTTCGTTGGGTAATTAATTGTTCTTGAACCGCGTTAGATTTGCGTTGAATAATATTTTGTAGAATTGAATAAATGCGATCGCGAAGACTTTTCAACCGTCCTCGAATTTCCCCTAATTTAGGACTGGCGCGATCGGCGACATCTCCCCGTTCATCAATACACCGATTAATTTCCTGTTCTAATTCAGGATAAGTCCGCAATTCTGATACAAATTCTGTTAAAATTGGCACATCGGATTGATTATCAATCAGTCGCCGCAATTGTCGCGCCCCCGCTAATGTGGTCGCAATGGCTAACAGTTCATCCCCCGTCAACACCCCATTGCGTTCCGCCCGTTCTAAATAAACACCAATATCCTCAATTCCTTCAAAGGATAACCCGCTTTGGCGCAATTCCAACTGATAGGCTTCCTGAGTTTGCGCTAATAGTTGCAGCGTTTCCACCGGACGGGTGGGTATGTGCAGATGTTGCGCCGCCACAGCACCCAATTTCGTCGCCGTAAACGTTGCCAAGTGACGACACAACCGATCCCATTCTAAAAGTTCTAAAGTTTCTGCTTGAATCAACGTGACAGTTTGTAATAATGTAATGTTAGTATACTACATTGTAACTTATTCTGTCCTTTTCTTCAATCTATCCTTCGTCGTAGCCAGTTCGGAGTTGCGCTTTAGCACCATTGTCGGGGTGAGGTTACGCCCAGGGCTATTTCATTTTCGAGCGCGAATTTGTACGACCTCTCCCCCTAACCCCCTCTCCTACAAGGAGAGGGGCGAAGAATTTCTACTATTAAACATCAAAAATAATTAATTACTCCCCGGCTTTTATAGTAATTATTAGGATACTATAGCAGACTGGTTAATGGGATTTATTCGGAAGTTAATTTCTGTGGCGGTTACTATCACTCCTATAGGAGTTTTTCACATATTCTTTAATCACAGGTTCAAGACTCCAGTAAGATTCTTGATTATTTCTGACTTGTTGAATTAAACCCCGTTTTTTTAAAGATTGTATCGTCTCTTTATCTAGTCTTGTTTTGTACAATAATAACCCCTGTTGAAATTGACTACTACTTTGCTGAATTACTGTCACATTAGGATGGTTATAGAGATTTTCAATTAACTCAATTGCAGCCTGACGAAAAAACTGTCCCCTTTTAGAAAAATCATTCAAAACTTCTGCTAAAACCATTTCACTGGTAAAAATATAAAGCGAATCCATCTGCTGAGATAGATCTCGTGCTTTCTGATGTAATTCGTCTTTAGGATTTAGCAAAGCAACCCAATAACCCGTATCCGCAAAAACTCGTCTCATTCTCCCTAATTTTGATAAAGGTCAAAGTTTTTTGACAAATCAATCGGTACTTTTTCCCATTCAGATTCAGGAATATTGGCTCCGATTTCGACAGCAATTTCCCAGATGGGTTTAGCAGTTGGGTCATACTGAATATCTGCTGCTTTGTCGTTATCATTAATGGTTTCAGAGCCTTGTCGGAGTTGTACCATAATTTGTCCTAAGAAATACGATTAAAGATGTTGATATATTAATTGAAGAATATCCTTTAGATCAAGATTAGTGTGTAGGAACAAGGCGCGCTTCGCCCCTACGATTATTTGAACTTCCAGATAGTATAAAAAAAACCAAGATTAATAACAACTTAAACTTAAAAGTTTCTCCGCCACATCTTTAGAAATAGGCATCACTGATAAGCGATTTCCTTTTTTCACCACCCCCAATTCATCCTCTGTAAATTGTGCTTTTAATTGCTCTAAACTGATTAATTCGGTAAACTCTTCTTTAAACTCGACTTTAACGGTTTGCCATCGGGGAGAATCTAAGGTTGATTTCGGATCAAAATAAGGACTATTCGGGTCAAATTGGGTGGGATCAATTTGATGATTTTCAATAATTTTAGCCAATCCTACAATCCCTGGCGGTTTTGTATTAGAATGATAAAAAAATGCTAAATCTCCCACTTGCATTTGTCGTAAAAAATTTCGAGCTTGATAATTTCTCACCCCATCCCATAAGGAAGTGCGATCGCGTTTTAAATCAGTAATACTATAAGTATTCGGTTCAGATTTTATTAACCAATAATTCATGTTTAACTTTTTAACGCCGTTTCCATTAAAATATTCTGAGCGCTAATTTCAGGCGAATTCTCAGCCGGATGTCGTTGCATATATTCTCCATCGGGTTGTAACTCCCAAGCTTTGCAATTATCCGATAACATAATACCTAAAATTTCTTCTAATTCCTTAGCAATATCAGGATCTTCAATGGGTGTAATGGCTTCAACGCGACGATTTAAGTTGCGAGGCATCCAGTCCGCCGAACCAATATAAACCTCTTCCTGACCGCCATTATAAAAATAGAAAATCCGAGAATGTTCTAAGAACCGTCCGACAATACTAATCACCTTAATATTATCACTAATTCCTTCTAAACCAGGACGTAACGCACACATTCCCCGCACAATTAAGTCAATGGTAACCCCAGCTTGGGAGGCTTCATATAAGGTGGCAATAATTTCAGGATCAACTAACGCATTCATTTTCGCAACAATTCGACCTGTTCCTCCTTGGTTGCAATTATCGGTTTCCCGTCGAATTAACTCTAAAAATCGTTGACGCATATTCACAGGCGCCACTAACAGTTTCCGATAGGATTGTTGGCGAGAATATCCGGTTAGAAAGTTAAATAAATCCGTTAAATCGGCTCCTAATTCTTCCCGACAACTTAATAACCCTAAATCCGTATAAAGTTTAGCGGTTTTTGGGTTATAGTTTCCGGTTCCAATATGAACGTAACGGCGAATTCGTTCGTCTTCTTGGCGAACCACCATCACAATTTTAGTATGGGTTTTTAAACCAACCAACCCATAAACCACGTGAACTCCAGTTTGTTCTAATTTCTTCGCCCATTGAATATTATTTTCTTCATCAAATCGAGCTTTTAATTCCACTAAAACGGCAACTTGTTTGCCATTTTCCGCCGCATTAATTAAGGCATTAACAATCGGAGAATCCCCAGAGGTGCGATACAGCGTCATTTTAATGGCTAAAACTTTCGGGTCTGCTGCCGCTTGGGTAATAAACTTTTCAACAGTTGCGGAGAAAGAATGATAAGGATGATGAACTAAAACATCTTTTTGACGCAAAATTGCAAACAGATCTTTATCCTCTCCATCACGAGACTCTATTAAGAAGTGATCGCTTTCTCGCCACCATCGGGGTAATACGGGATTCCAGGGTTTATCTTTTAATTCCGGTGCCGAAATACTGGT
>JBMDYE010000226.1:0-20038 GCA_048595135.1 Planktothrix sp.
AGCGGAACAATCGTTACTGGATGTTGTAACGTTATTAGAACAAGAACAACTGACTGAGTTACCCGTTGTGCAAAATGGCGCCATTGTCGGATTAATTGAAAAATCCTCCATTCGTCGCCTCTTAGAAGAACGTTTACAACCCAATCCTGCTTAATAGAAAAATCAAATAGTCCCCTAAACCCCACGTAGAGACGCGCCAATAACCTTCGGTATGGCTTCGCCTGGGCGCGTCTCTACACCATTTTGATGTATAGTATTAATTCTTAATTCAGATCCTTCGCTCCGCTCAGGACGCTACGCGATTCTTAATTCTGCCTTATAGTAACCAAGTATTATTAGAAAAATCTTCAGTCGAATTCGGTTGACTTGAGGAAGAATAGGGACGACGCGCTAAGGTAGGTTTAAATTGGGGTTGGGGTTGCTGTTGGGGTTGCGGTTGGGGTTTCGGTGTTGCTAAGGGTTTGGGTTGGGGAGGTTCGGGTTGTTTCTGAGCGCTCTTAATTTCTGCTTTTAACGTTTCATTTTCTTGTTTTAAATGTTTGAGTTCTTCTATTAACTTAGTATTCACTTCAGACAGTTGGAAGGCTGCTTCTTGCGCTTTTTCCAACTTCCCTTTTAAATCGGCTTCTTGAATTTCAGTTTTCACCCGTTCAATAAATTGGGTTCTTTCCTCTAATTGTCCTTGTAACTCAAATAATTTTTCTTGTAACGCCCGCTCATTAACTTGAGATTCTTCCAGTTTAGTTTTCAATTCAGCTATTTTTGCTTCTAATTCCGCTTGAACTGTCGCTGAGTCCGGTTTTACTTCAGCGTCAGAGGTGACAGCTTGATTTTCTTCGGGTACAATTTCGACATCGACGGTCGGGTTTTTGTTAACTTCTTGTTGCACCATATCAGAAATACGTTTCCTAGCCATCTGTTCCTCCAATGGGTTTAAGCGTTCATTTCCCTATGATAATTGCTAATGCCCGTTCCTTAAACAGTCACCGAAGAAGAATTAAGAATTAAGAATTAAGAAAGAACAGGGAACTGCGATTTACTGGGAACAGGGAACAGAGAAGAAGCACGCTCTTACTGATAACTGATGACTGGGTACGGGCGAAGCATTCGGTAGGTAAGTTATCGGTTTTTATCACAAATTTCTGCCCGAATGCTTCGCCCCTACTGGTGACTGATGACTGGTGACTGTCTTAACGGTTGACTTCAAGAGTCAGGTTCTTTAGAATGGGGGCAAAAACTTTCAATCAATAAAATCCAAATATAAAGTAAATATAAAAATGACAAGAAACGGAACCTAATCTGACCTAAATTAGATCCGAAGTGCGTCTGTACTTGAGGATGATTCTCTATCTGGAGGTAGATGCCTTTAGATAATTAAAGTTATATCTACTGAGTGAAGAAATGAATCTAATTATGATTTAGAATTAACTTAATTTATCATTAGCAGAATCAGCATTAAATTTTAAATAATTTTAAGAGATAAAAATCGTGTCAATCTACCAAGAACATGAATATCGACCAAGATAATATCTTATTAAGAAAAATTGACCTTGCTTCTAATCGGATTCATTCATTATATAGAAGTACAGCCCAGGCTGCTCAGGAACAACCTTCTTTATTAAATGAATGTTTAGAAGAACTCGGTACAGCTTTAGAAGAACTTTATACTGCCGAAGAAGAATTAAGGCAAGCAAATGATGATTTGGTACAAGCTTGGTCATTTGCAGAACAGGAACGCCGCCGCTATCAAGAATTGTTTGAATTTGCGCCCGATGCTTATCTAGTTACGGATATTTATGGCAGAATTCTGGAAGCGAATCGAGCCGCCGTGACTTTATTTAATATTTCGTCGCTCTACTTAATTAATAAATTATTAATTAATTTTATTCCTGAATCGGAGCGCAAAAAATTTCGTTCTATTCTGAATGAACTTCCTACGCTCCATCGAGTTCAAGAGTGGGAATTATATTTTTCGCCACGAGATTCTGTGATGTTTTATGGCTCGATTACGGTAGAAGTGATCCGAGATCTAGAAAATAATATTATCGGACTTCGATGGTTGATTCGGGATATTACCAGTCGCAAACAAGCGGAAGAACAACTGCATCAGGTACAATTACAAAATTTACAACTGATTGAAGCCGATCGCCTAAAATCTCAATTTATGTCTACCATTTCCCATGAATTGCGAACGCCTTTAAATGCGATTTTAGGCTTTTCTCAATTGTTAATGATGCGGCTACCGAAACAAGACAATGAGCCTTTAGTCACCTTTGTAGAACGGATTTTCCGCAATGGGAAGAATTTACTAAGTTTAATCGAAGATTTGCTAGATTTTACTAAATTAGAATCCCATTGTTTGCAGCTACATCAGGATCAATTTGACTTGGTAGGATTAGCGAATTCAACCTGTGAAGAGTTACGGATTTTAGCCGACCAAAAAGGGTTAAATTTACAAGTTGATTATGCTCAACCCCAACTGTTGGTTACCCATGATTCTCATCGGGTGCGTCAAATTCTGGTTAATTTACTGTCTAATGCAATTAAATTTACTGACCAAGGGAATGTTGTATTAGAAATTGGGGAAGTCTCACCTGATCGGGTGACAATGATTGTTAAAGATACGGGAATTGGCATTGATCCTGACCATTTGCCTCATATTTTTAGAGAATTTTGGCAAGTGAACCAAACCATCACTCGTAAACAGGGGGGGACGGGTTTGGGTTTGGCAATTACTCAATCTTTAGTTAAATTAATGCAAGGAACCCTGCAAGTGGAAAGTCAACTGGGAGTTGGAACCACGTTTCGAGTCGAACTGCCTCGCGTTTATGGGGATTCTTCCTGTTCTTCCATTAATAAAATCACCCCTTGAATGTGTCCTTCCACATAAATTAACGGCGTAGAAGTGACGCGGCATTTAATCGCTCGACCTCGACGATTAACGGCATCTAACATTACTTCTGGATAAGTTCCTTCTTCCCCCGATAAACAAATGCGAATCGGTTGGCGCAGTTGGTCAACGGGTAAACCAATATCGAGATTTAAGAAGTTTTGACCTAACGCTTCTTCCATTCTCAGTCCCCACAAATCCTCGGATTTCTGATTCCAAATTAAGACTTGTAGATCTCGATTCACCACCACAACACCCCCTTTTAAACTGGTGAGAATCGCTTCTAAAAAGGCATTCACTTCATTGAGTTCTTCCCCCCGACGCTGCAATTCATCATTCACGGTTTGCAGTTCTTCATTCGTCGATTGTAACTCCTCATTCATGGTTTCTAATTCTTCGTTGGTAGACTGTAACTCTTCGTTGGTGGTCTCCAATTCTTCATTACTCGATTGCAGTTCTTCGTTAGTAGTTTCTAATTCTTCATTGGTGGATTGTAGCTCCTCATAAGCCATTTCTAATTCTTGATTCGAGTGTTCTAATTCTGCCTGAAGTCGTTTATAGCGGGTGATATCCTGAAAATTAATACTAATGCCTAAAATATTATTATTAATATCTATTAACGGAGACAACTGCACATCCAGAAATATCAATTCTCCTTGGGAGGTTTGCCATTGAATACTAGGCAAATTCACAATCTGCCGATCGCTATATACTTGTTCAATACCAGATCGTAACTCTACCGGACGATAAGAAATCTCTAAATCTTGGAACGGACGGCCTAAATCTTCACGGGTTAAATGAAACAAGATTCTCGCTTGTTCATTCGCCAGCGCCAAGACATTATTATGATCAAGAATTAATCGAGCCAAAGGCCCACTATCAAAGGCAGCATCTCGTAAGCGAACTTGAACTGCTAGGTGATTGGCCACTTCTTCATTCCCCGTTTGTGCCACCAGCATTAACCGATCTCGTAGGTTTAACTTGGGAACTTTGGTAAAAATGCGATTTTTCAGGTTAACGGGGGCGAAGGTATTCCCATGGCTGAGTAACATTTCCGCTTTCCCCAAAAACAGAAACCCGCCATCCCGCAGCGCAAAGTGAAACCGAGCTAAAATTTTCGACTGGGTTTCCGCATTAAAATACATTAAGCTATTGCGACAAACCAATAAATCTATTTTGGAAATGGGAGCATCTTGAATTAAATCATGGCGACCAAAAATCACCGAGCGCCGTAAATCTTTGCGAAAGCTGTAGGTGGTATCTACTAATTCAAAAAAGGTTTCAATTTCTTCAGGAGTTAATCCCGTTAGATCCCGCTCCTCATAAGCAGCTTGTCGGGCTTGGTTTAAGGCTTCTTCATCCACATCGGTTGCATAAATTTTCACCCGTTCTCGAAATTCGTCGATGCCAAGAATTTCTACTATCAACATCGCCAGGGTATAGGCTTCTTCTCCAGAGGCACAAGCGGCACTCCAAATTCTAATTTGTTCATTGGCTGTTTTCCGGCTGAGAATTTCAGGAATAATCTCACTTTTGACATATTCCCAAGCGGTGCGATCGCGCCAAAATGAAGTAACATTAATTAAAATGGTATTAAATAAATGGTTAAATTCTTCGGGATGAACTTCTAAAAAATCAATATAGTTATTGTATCCTTGAATATTAACGGTTTGCATCCGTTTGTTAATCCGGCGCATTAAACTAGAACGTTTATAACCACTAAAATCAAAACCGCGACAACGTTTAAGGTAATCGAGTAACGTTTCAAATTCTAAGCTCTGATGAGATTCATTCACGAGTTTTTATCCTTTTCCCCAAGGCAGCCTTTTAGTGTCGTCAATTAGAATAAAAAAAAGTGATCTTTAAATCAAGGGGTTTTGGGGTTTTGGGAAGGAGACGGATCACCGTATTCCTGAATGTTGGCTTCCTGATGTTGCAGAATAATTTGACGCACTAATGCCGCTTGTTGGTGAGCTTCCTGGGCACGTTCTAAAAAACGAGATTCTGAAATTGAGTAGTTGTGTTCTCTGGCTTGATTTGCCATGCGTCGGGCGAGGGAGGCTTTTTCTTCTAAGGCTCGAATGGCTGACCATAGCGCCCGTTCTACATCATCGGATTGTTCTTTAATTAAACTATCCATTGAATAAGCGTGTCCGACATGGCACCGAAACCGCAATAAATTGTTGTCTTGCAATTCCCACAGCACCCCACCACAATCGGGACAAGTGAACATTGAAGCAATATTAGAACGATGGTCTCCTTGTTCTAAAGCGGCTTTTTGATCAAAGATAACTTCGCTATCCGGTTTTGGGGGTTCAGACATAGGTTTGAGGGGGTTAATGGGATGATTGACAAGCTCAATTAATTTAGAGGTAATTTCTGTAATTTTTAAAATATAATCGATTTCAACTTGTTCAATGGCACTGCGCGGCATTGAATTAAATAAAGCTTCCTCTGGATCTTGAGCGATCGCCAGTCCGCCATATTGTTTAATCACGGCTAACCCAACGGTGCCATCATCTCGACTTCCTGATAGAATCACACCAATCACCCGTCGTTGATAAGCGTGAGCCGCCGAACGAAACAAGGTATCAATGGCGGGACGATGACCATTTTCACGGGGGCCACGAGTTAAGCGAATGTGTTGAGGTTCTAGCACTAAATGATAATCAGGAGGCGCGACATAAATATGGTTGTATTGAATCACCTCTTGATCTTGGGGATGCACCGCGTGCAAGCGTCCCAGTCGGTTCAAAATATGGGGTAAAACGCTGGTACTATCACTGGGAAAATGCACCACCACAAACAAACTCGCCGATAAATCCGCAGGTAACTTACTAATCAGTTGGCTTAATGCTTCGACTCCCCCCGCAGAAGCGCCAATCACGATTATGTCACGGTTGGGCATTTTTTCCTTGTGTTAATGATTGAGTCAGCTATCTCAGATTAAGCTGGGAATGCGTTCCTCTGAGCCAACTATAGCACGGATGATCCGGATGGCACGGCTTAACACGGAGTCATCCGTACAATCCGTGATTCTGATCGGGGAAAAAATGTATTTCTAAAGAAGGATAAAAAACACTGAATTGTTACTAATTTAGAAGTAAGTTAATTCTCTTAAAAGCTGTTAACAAATTGATAATTTTTTTAAATCATAGAAGTATTAATATTTTTTATTCCTTTGGGTAGAACCTGAATAATCGGCTTTCGATAAAAATATAAATCATTGCAATTATCGACGGCTTTGATCAAAGCACAGGTAAACTTGCTTGTTTTTTCTTAAGACTTGGTTAATTTTTATGCCGAACCATCTGCTGTTACCAGAAAATTTAGTTGATAATACAAGCAATACCTCTGCTGACGCTGTAACTCCTCAAAATCCTTTAGATATTATTGTCAACCTAGAGCAGAAAACCGAAAAAGGTTTATTGATTGCGATCGCAATTGTTACCACTTGGGCGATTAGTTTTGGTTTCTTCCTTTCCGTTGATATCAATAATTTTTCAAAGCTAGAACTCTTATTCGCCTTGCTTTGGCAAACCTTTCTCTATACGGGATTATTTATTACTGCCCATGATGCCATGCACGGGTCAATTTATCCAAAATCTCCTAAAATTAATCATTGTATTGGGGCTGTTGCTGTTTTTTGCTATGGTTTTTTTTCTTATAACGAACTGTTAAAAAAGCACTGGACGCACCATCGAAATCCTTCCAGTGAACTTGATCCCGATTTTCATGATGGTAACCATAAAAACTTTCTAGCTTGGTACTTCTATTTTATGAAAGGATACTGGAGTTGGACAAGGTTTTTGGGATTAGCCTTTACGTTTCACGGGTCGAATTTACTGTTACAGATTCCCGCCACTAATTTAATTTTATTTTGGATAATTCCATCGGTGTTAAGTTCGCTTCAACTGTTTTATTTTGGCACCTATTTACCCCACCGAGAACCAAAAGGCGGCTATCGAAATACTCATCGCTGCGAAAGTAATTCTTTCCCTGTGGTTTTGTCGTTTATTACTTGCTATCACTTCGGTTATCACGAGGAACATCATCAATATCCTCAAGTTCCTTGGTGGCGACTTCCCGTTGTTCATCAATATCAGTTAGAACAGTAATATCCTTAAGGGAAAAGTGGCATGATGTCAGAAAAAGTAGGATTTGTCAAACAAACGGTTAATAAGGTAGCGGCTTTTGCGTTGTCAACTCAAGTGGAAGCGCAAAAGTTAGAAATCGATATTGACACAAATTTTAAAAAAATTAGCAAAGGAGAAATTGATTCAATTTGGATTAATATTACTAACTTAAAAATGCAACCGTTCTTGACCGTTAACAATCTGAAGATGAATATTGGCAAAGTTACTGTTAATCCTGCGAGTGCGATTAAAGGTAAAATTGAACTCACTCAACCGTCAGAGGGAAAACTGAATTTATCCCTAGATGAAACCCAGTTAAACCAAGCCTTAAGTCAAAAATTCAGTCATCAGCGAGATTATCAAATTCAGTCGAGTTTGTTAGAGAATGGAACGATTGTTTTAAGACTTAAAAATCAACAGATCGCTCCAGGATTTGCTGAAATGAGTTTAAGTGCAATTCCCCAAATTAATAGCGATGGAAAAACGGCAATTCTTGAACCGTTACCTTGGGTGCAAAATCCCCAAATTCCCCCAGAATTAACTCAGGAAGTGTTATCAATTTTTTCTGAAATTATCAACCTCAACGATTGGGAAAAAAAAGGAACTACCTTAACAATGCAGCAATTACAAATTACCACAGGTTGGTTATTTTTAGAAGCCCGTGCAGAGATTACTGGATTTCCCAATAGTTAAAATAGTTTATATAATAGCAGCTAAACCCCCGTAGAGACGCGCCCAGGCGAAGCCATACCAAAGGTGATTGGCGCGTCTCTACAACAGACGGATATGTAGAATTTTATATAAAATAGGCATTAGGGATGATGACTGAACATTAATTACTTTGAATAATAAAGAGCAACGCTATTAAATATAATAACTAAATTTTCGTATATGACCCACTTTGGTATTATTTGCCCGCCTTATCCTGGTCATCTGAATCCTCAGTCTGCTTTAGGACGAGAATTGCAAAAACGCGGACATCAAGTTACCGTTTTACAACTATCGGATTTAGAAGAAAAAGTGCATTCAGAAGGATTAAACTTTGCTCCGGTTGGATTGTCTTTATATGAACCGGGATTATTAAAAAAAACCTTTGAAGAACTGGCTAAATTTAGTGGAATTGAAGCGTTAAACTATTCTGTTAAGTTCTGCCAACTGTTTACAGAAATCCTTTGTCAAGATGCACCAACAGCTATTTCTAAATTAGGAATAGATGCCTTAATTGTTGATCAACTCGAACCCGTTGGCGAAACCATTGCAGAAGCGTTAAGTCTTCCCTTAATTTGTATTTCTTGCGGACAAGCAATTCATCGTCGGGATGATGTGCCACCATTTTTTACCCCTTGGTTATATCAAACTGTTGGGTGGGCAAGACTGAGAAATAAAGTAGCCTATTGGATTTTAGATCGCAGTTGTCAACCCATCTTAAAAACGATTAATTCTTATCGTCAACAGTGGCAATTATCTTCTTATCCGAATCTTTATGCAGCGAACCCAACAAAACTCGCCCAGATTAGTCAACAAGCGCCTGCGTTTGATTTTCCCATTCCTAATTTACCCGACAATTTCTATTATGCAGGGCCGTTTCGGAATGCGTCTCCTTGTCAAGTTTCCTTTCCCTACCAACGTTTAACCGGACAACCGTTAATTTATGCGTCCTTGGGAAGTGTGCAGAATACCAAGGGGAATGTATTTCGCTGTATTGCAGAAGCTTGTCAAGATTTAGACATTCAGTTAGTGATCACCCATGGCGGCGGAATGAGTGAAGCGGAGGCGAGAACGTTACCGGGTTCACCGTTAGTCGTTGAGTACGCACCACAAGTGGAGGTGTTATCACGAGCGAGTTTAACGGTGACACACGGGGGAATGAATACAGTTTTGGATTCGTTGAGTTTTGGTGTGCCGTTAGTCGCAATTCCAATTACCTTTGAACAACCCGGCACAGGCGCTCGCATCCGTTGGACAAAAACCGGAGAAGTGATACCAGTCAGCCGTTTAAGTGTTACTCGCTTAAAACAGGCTATTCGGCAAGTTCTCACCGATTCTTCTTATGCTGAGAATGCTCAAATAGTCCAGAGATCGATTCAGAAAGCGGGAGGAGTAAAACGAGCAGTCGATATTATTGAAAAGTGTGTTAAAATAGAAAAATTGACAGTTACCCGTTAGGGTGTGATACTATAGCACTACGCAAAAAGGTTAGGACATTTCTAAATCTTCAAATCCACTCACAGCCTTACTATTGCAAGAGTGCCTATTGCCTAGCGCGTAGCGCTATAATTTTGATTGAACCCCTGACCCCGAAGGCTGTTTTATGCTCTGCCAAAAACCCCTGTGGGACACAACCTCCATCAGGTGCGCGTGTTGGGGGAGCAATTAAGGAGTAATTAATAATTTTTGATGTTTAATACGAATCCGCCATTTACTCAATTGCTGCCGATTTAATTCCAGGGACAACCATTGTTATTTCCCCCTTAATTCCCCTACAAAATGATCAAGTTCAATCCATTAAAGAACAAAATTCAAACAAGGCAGAAAGTGTTCATTCTAATCTTAGCACAGCCAAACAAAAAGAGGCATTTAAACCCCTAAAATCAAAAGCAATTGAATTTTTATTTCTTGCTCCTGAACAATTTAAAAATCCTGAAATTTTGGATACAAAACCTTGGCTGTTGAGTTAGTTTTAGAACAAGGATTGTTGAGTTATACTGAATTAATTTACCCTCGTTTCTTCCTGGAGACGGATGAATCTGTCCAAAATTCCACTTCATTAGCTAGAGGTGGAAAAATTTCTAAGTTCTTACTATTTTAATCAGGAAATTTATCAATAACAATAGATAACGCCAGCACTGAAGAATAAACCTAAGATGAACGTGAATCCACAAGCTACCAAAGCAGAACCAGGACGGTTGTTAGCGCGACCCCTACAACCAACGGGAACCCCAAAAACCGGACTGTATCCGTTAGGACTTGATAACGGTCGCGATGGGTTAGTATTTGTTCCCGCCAGTTACCAAGCCTCCCAACCGGCCCCGTTAATCCTAATGTTACATGGGGCAGGCGGTGATGCCCAGGGCGCGCTCAGTTTTTTTATTCCTTTAGCTGAGATGCAGGGGTTAATTTTACTGGGAATAGATTCTCGCCGCAAAACTTGGGATCGGCTTAGGGGTCAGTTTGGGCCAGATATTGCCTTTATCGACAAAGCGCTGCTGCAAATATTTAGAGATTATGCCATCGATCCTAAACATTTTGCGATCGCCGGGTTTTCTGATGGCGCTTCCTACGCCCTTAGCGTTGGTTTAAAGAATGGTGATCTCTTTTCTCATATCCTTTCTTTCTCACCTGGATTTATGGCTCCTGCTCATTTGCGAGGTCAACCTCCTTTGTTTATTTCTCATGGAACAAACGATACCGTTCTCCCCATCCAAGGATGCAGTCGCAAAATTGTTCGCCAAATTCAACAAGCCAACTACGATCTCACCTATCACGAATTTAACGGTGGTCACACCATCCCCCCCGAAATTGTCCTCCAATCTCTAGACTGGTTTAAAAAAAAATGAAGACAAGAAGGCAGTATGAGGGAGGCAGAGAGCAGGAGGAAGAAGTCAGGAAAAATAGTTTCCTTGTTCCCCTTCTCCTTGTATCCATCCCTATCTTTTGGTGGATAACAATACGAAAAAACTGAGATATAGTGTTGTGGGCATACCTCGTACTATAAAAAGCCTGTGGATATTAATCGTTTTTCTCAAAAAGTTGCAGCGATGCACAGTCGCGTTTCCACCTTATTTAGTGATCCTGAATCTTTAACTCACGTGCCTTCAAAGGTTGCTTCTACTGTGTTCAAAGAGTTAGGATGGGCGGTGGAAGAATTACAGGTAGCGGTGGAAGAATTTGAACATCAAAATAACGCATTGACCGAAGCAGTAGAAGCGGCTCATCTGGAACGCAAGCGATATCAAAATTTATTTTCTTTAGCAACTGAAGCCCATCTAGCTACCAATTTAGAAGGAATTATTCAAGAAGCGAATACAGTTGCTTCTGAAATGTTAGGAGTCCCTCATCAATATTTAATTGGGAAACCGTTATCCTTATATATTTCTGAACAAGACCGTCATACATTTCGCTTAGAACTGATTCGACGCCAAGAACGAGATCAGTTTCAAGATTGGGAACTCAAGTTAGCATCACGCGATCGCAAATCTTTTGATGTGTCTTGTTATACGATAACCAACCGAGACTCTAACGGAAAACCGATTAGTTTTCATTGGATTTTAAAAGATATTACAGAACGAAAACGCATTGCTTTAATGCAACGAAATCCAATGGATCAAACTAACGAAAAAGAAAGCTTTTTTCACAATTGTCCTTCCCAAATTTATGTATCAGGAGATATCATTTCTCTCCAACCCCAAACCCTCGCTTATGTGGTGAAAGGATTAGTGAAATTAACCACCCTCACTGAACAAAACCAAGAAGTATTAATTGGGTTAATTGGTCGAGGAATGCCGTTTGGTCAAGAACTAACTTCCCTTCCCATTTATGAAGCGATCGCATTATCCGATGTTGAATTAATCACCTTTTCTCAAGCGGAAATTTCCACCTCTTGTCAGTTAACTCAAATTTTGTTTTCCGGTGTTAGTCATCGGTTACGACAAACGGAAGAACTGTTAGCACTCTGCGGAGAACGGCAAATCCAAACCCGTTTATGTCGGTTACTGCAATTACTTAAAACCGAAATCGGTCAACCTGTTCCCCAAGGCGTTTGTTTAAGTATTCGTCTGACCCATGAAGATTTAGCCAGCGCTTGTTGTACCACTCGCGTCACCATTACTCGCTTAATCAAGAAACTTCAACAAGAGAAAAAAATTACCTTTGATCAGAAAAAACATATCATATTATTGGATAATAACTGTCACTATCTCTCCGAGTTAAGAGCTTGATTCATCTTAATACTAACTCGGTAATTTTTTCTAAGATTTAGTATTCTTTAATACAACTTTATTTCACATGAAGTCCCAACTCATTTGTCATAAGTTGGGATTAAAAATATTGAATACCCTTGTTTCTGCTATTTATAATACAAATGTAGGGGCGGGGTTTTCCCCAGGGCTGTTTCATGTTCTCCCCAAAATATCTATGACCTAACCCCCAACCCCCTTCCACCTCTCCCTGCCCTCTCCACCTCTCCCTGCCCTCTCCTACAAGGAGAGGGAAAAGGAAGAATATTTTTATTCGGAAGGGGGAGTAATTAATAACTTTTGATCTTTCATATTAGAAATTCTTCCCCCCTCTCCTTGTAGGAGAGGGGGTTAGGGGGAGAGGTCAAACAAATTTACGGGGAAAATGAAACAACCCTGGGGTTTTCCCGCCCAATAAAGTCAGAAGTTAGACGAATCTAGCCAAGTATATACTGGGCGAGAACCTTTTGAACTTCGTAAATATTCAGCCTATCATTAAACTCTTTTTCAATCGGTTCAGGATTGCCAGAGATCCAAATTTTTAACTCAGCATCTAAGTCAAAATGTCCGGCGGTTTCAATGCTAAAATGAATAATACTCCGATAAGGAATCGAGTGATATTCAATCTTTTTACCAGTGATTCCTTGTTTGTCAATAAAGATCAATCGTTTATTTGTAAATACAATTAAATCTCGAATCAACTGATAAGCTCTCTCCACCCGTTCTGTAGAAGTTAAAATTCGGGAAAGCTCCGCTTGCAGTCTCGCTGAATCAACTTCCGATGCGTTCCCTAATAAACCATCCAGTAATCCCATTATTCGTCTCCATATTATTTTATTTATCTTCAGGGATCTACAATGGCAGGAGATGTGATTCCGTAATTAATCCTAGAAACCGGGTTTCTGCCCAAATTTTGAATTGAATCGTAGGGGGGTGACAAGGTATGTGACTTAACTTCTGGGATCACCCGATTAAGAATGTTACCCACCCTACGCTCAAACTCAATATAACGCATTGATGGGCAGAGCCCATCCTACCTAAAAGATTTCTTCAAAAAATAACTTCATGGCTTCAAATGAACGACGATCAGATTCAGCATTATAAGCAGATCCTTTACTCGGATCATTTCCAGCTTTGGGATTAGTAAAACTGTGAACAGTTCCCCCATAATTAATCATTTGCCAATCCACTTTTCCCTTCCGCATTTCTTCTTCAAAAGCGGTAATCTCCTCTTTGGAAACAAGCGGATCATCCGCACCATGCAATACTAATACTTTCGCTTTAATGTTCTGACCATCGCTTGGATTGGGGCTATCTAAACCGCCATGAAAGCTCACCACTCCATCCACATCAGCACCGCTTCGTGCTAATTCTAATACCGTTGTTCCTCCAAAACAATAGCCAATTGCCGCCACGCGATCGCTATCAGTTTGGGGTTGTTTTTTCAGTTCTGTTAAAGCGGCATTAACTCGTTCTCTTAATAATACCCGATTTGTTCGATATAATGTGGCTTGGGTTCGCGCTTCTTCAGGGGTTTGCGGACGAATTCCTTTGCCATAAATATCCGCCGCAAATGCCACATAACCCATCCGTGCGAGTTGTTCGGTTCGCTGTTTGGCATAGTCATCGAGTCCCTTCCATTCATGCACCACTAACACTCCTGGACGTTTCCCAGTTTGGGAGGAATCATAAGCCAGATATCCTTCTAAAACCGCATCCCCTTGTCGATATTCTACGGTTTGGGTTTGTAGGGTGTTGGGGGTTTGGGCGGTGGTGGAAATTGTCCACAGGGGAATGATCAAAACAATGGCGGTGAGAATTATCAACAACCAATTTTTCTTCAAGAATTTCATAACTGTGTTAGAGCAATAAAGGCTGTAAGAACGAATTTAATGATAGCTTATTGTGTAGAACCAAAACCCCCAGTTTCTTGAAGAAATCGGGGTTTTAATCCCCACCGTTAATTTTTAAAGTCGGATAGAAATTTGAACAGACCATTTCAAAGAGATCGCCGTGTTTAGAAAATCTCAGGGTATGAACAATTTTGTGATCTTCGGTGATTTCTTTGATTTTAAATTCTACTTCAAGTTCTTCTATCTCCTCTGGGGAACACAGCAAGGCAATAATTTGATCGTCTAACAATTGAAAGCGAAAACAGAAGGGGACAGATAATATATTTTTAAACCGAAAATCTTTATAGCCATACACGACGGTTGCATCCGATCCTAAGGGCGCAAAACGGGTTGCTTCGGTGTAAATATCAACCGAATGGGGATGACGTTCTAAGGGAATTAATCCGGCTTTTAAGACTAAAATATTCAACAATCCCGTTAACTGACAAATTCCACCACCGATATTGGGTTGCAGTTGATTATTAATAATAGCTCGTCCGTTTCGGTAGCCTTTCTCAACAGTGGGTTGTCCGACTAAATGCCAAAAGGAGAAAATTTGATGGGGGGCGATCGCAATATTTTGGAGGCGGTCAATAGCGATCGCTAAGTTCTTTTTTCTATCTTCAAAATAGCGATTTCTAGGAATAATCTGCTGAATGCGAAATTGTTCTCGGTAACAAGATTGTTCTGCGGGGTTAAGAACCGAATGGTTAACAAAGTGTTTCCAACGACCAGAAATTCGATCCGATGCGTTTTGTTGGAATTCCCTCAAACGGATTCTCACCGATGGAGGAGTTAAGGATTTTAGGGTTTGACGCAACCTTCTCATTTGAGGAAACCCGAAACAGAGGATAGAGGAATTTTACAACTCAAGGGGAGTTGTTCACTCATCTACAAGTCTAGTTTAGCCGATTCCTGAGTTGGTGTTCTATTGTCTTCTGGTTCTGGGTCTTCTGGGGTGAATTCTCCTGTCCCTCCACAAAAGAAACAGGTTTCTTCCCGTTGAATTTCCCCTGAACAATCTCGAATTAAAGTATATCCTTGTCCATAGCAGTGACGACAAGATCGGTTTTTACTCATTGATCTGATCCTCTTTTAATTTTGGGTCGAACAATCTTCTCAGATCTTATATTGAGTCTCTGGTTTTAATCAAGATGAATGCCATCAGAAACATTAAGAAAACTTAGAAAAAATAGTGCCGTCAGTATGCTATTCAACACTTGCTTAAGATCACCCTAACTTTTGTTGATTTTAATCTTGTTTTAAGGAGTTATTCCGAGTCCCTGCCTAATTTTCTGGTCAACCTCCTGAGTAGGTGCGTAAACTACGTGAAGTAACATCGGCCAGTTCCAGTATTGATAATTCGTTGGCTTGCATTGGCTAAAAATTAATTTCATTAACTCCAAGTCCGTCGCAGAAATTGGAATATTACCCGCAGAACCAACGCTCGTCATTCCACCAACAATTTGACCATTCACTTGTACATCTAAAGCCGCAACTGTTTCACAGATTATCGTACTGCTATTATTCCAACAACTGCCCACTTTACATTCATCCCGTTGTTGAAACATCTGACGCAATTGTTCTTTAACTTGCTCAACGGAACGAATCGAATCAATGAACTCATTGTGTTCTGTTTCGGCAAATACAGATGACGTTAAGACCCCCATCATCAATAGACCGATGAGAGATTGAGTTAACGTTGATTTAAAAAAATTAACCACAAATTGCTTTTTCATACTTCCCGCAACCGTTTAATATCTCCACTACAAATTACTTTCAAATGGCGGGTAATTTTTTCAATCTCCCAATTCCACCATTGAATGTTTAATAATTCTGCAATGGTTGATTCATCAAATCGTTTACGAATCACTTGGGCTGGATTCCCACCAACAATCGTATAGGGTTCTACATTTCGCGTTACAACCGCTTTAGCCCCAATAATTGCCCCATCTCCAATTTGAACACCGGGCATAATCGTTGCACCATAGCAAATCCAAACATCATTGCCAATGCAGGTATCGCCTTTATAAGGCCAGGAATCGGGCGTTGCCACCTCCCAACCTTCTCCAAAAATTGAAAATGGATAATTTGTTAATAAATTAGTGTGATGGTTGCCCCCGTTCATAATAAATTTAACATCAGAGGCAATGGAGCAAAATTTACCAATGATTAATTTGTCACCAATAAAATCAAAATGATAGAGGACATTCCGCTCAAAATTCTCAGGATTTTCCAGATCATCATAGTAGGTGTAATCTCCAACAATAATGTTGGGATTTTTAATCATCGCTTTCAGATAAACTAATTTCCGGTAATTCGGGAGGGGATAAAGCGAATCAGGGGAAGGGCCGTAACTCATTCGTCAGGTTGCCACACTTAAGGTTTCAACTATTTTAAACGATCATTCATCCGGAGAACTAGAGGGGTTTCAACCTTGGATTTTTTTCTCAATCGGATAGATAGGACAACCGGAACCATCGAAAGTAGGCGGTTTTTTTGAATAGCGATGAAGGTAAATTACGTTATCTTTTTTGGGCTGGGCTGGAACATCATTCCACTCTTCTACTTCAAGAGAATCATCTGTCTTAGCACTAGATTTTTTGAGGTGACGTTCCAGACAAGCCAAAGGAACGACAATTGGCCAGAATATTGCCGCTAATCCCAAGACTTTCCAAGAGCCTTTATGATTTTTTCGGGTCGTTTTATCCTGTAAGAAACTTAAAAGAAACACTAGAAAAACAACAAATGCTACGATTATATAGCAACGTAAAATCAGGGTGAGGAATAGCATAGTTAATGAGGGGGTAAATTTCGTCGTCTGAAGTAAAGTTTATCCCTATGGTTGTTTGAGGAAATTGATTCAATTATGCTGGGTTTTACTAAACTAAAGTGAGTGGAATTTGGGCAAAAAGCCCAAGGATTCCATTAACACAGGTCTGAGCCCGTTTCAGAAGGAACACATAAGAAACGCAATAGTGCCAACGTGACTGCTTCAGAAATCATTTCTTGCAGAATTTTATGAGTCTGATGCGGATGTCCCTGATGATCTTTACCAACCCAATGATTGAGGGGATCTAAAACATTGAGAACATAGGCGGTCGCCTTAGTTTTATTAATGGACGTGACAATTTCACGAGGGAGACTATCTAATTGTTGCTCGATTTCTTGAAGCGTCAATCGCTCTAAAGTATGATATACGGGCTGAATTGGTTTAGGGGAAAGGACACTCATTGTTCTTTACTTACTAAGTCTTGAATGAATCTAGAGGTTAAATCTAAACTGATAGGCAATCCGAGAGTTTCCCAAGGCTCCAACCCAGAAGGTATAATTCTAGACTTTTAGGGGAGTTCCCAACTCTCCTGTGTTAGTGACAAGGAGAATTAGGAAGCTTAAATTAGAACTAAATGTCGGGTTTACTCCGGTAACAATTCAATCCCTTTCCACCCAGAGAATTGAGCGGGTTTCAAAGGAATTGAAAAGACTTTTGCATTCCGTTGAGACACTTTAATTCCTAATTTAACCATCCGATAAATAAACCCTTTCATGGATTTTCGGGCTTGTTGTTGTTGCCATTTATACCCTTCTTCTGTTGAGGCATATAGGGGAGGTAAGCGGTTTAAAGCATAAGTTAAAACGTCTACTTCGTTGAGAGATTGTACAAGGTCATCGGGCAAACTTTGAAGTTGCCGTTCTAGTTCTTCAATCACTAATTCTTCCATGGCATTACGGAAACCAAAAACTGGCTCATTCTGTTGAGGGTTTTTCATGAAATTGAACTCCTTCTTTAGGAATAAATTGAACTTCGTAACTCACAGCGATCAGGTTGATCGTACAGTCTGAAGCCAGAATCGTGTTAGAGTGGACAGGAATAAAGCACGTTCTCAATTCAGCATCTATTCTGTCTACATCGTTTTGGGTGCTTGAGCGATTACTCTCTAATTCAATCTATTTCTAGGTGGGTTGCACTTATGCACTGTTTCTTGTTCAGCTTAAACAGTATAGAATCAAATAATTGCTCCCTCGATTAATGGTAGTTTTCGATACAAATTAGCACTTTCGGTGCTAATTCATCTGGGCGAATTCATTCCTTAAACGTAGACTTCCTATTTTTAACGATGAATTCCGGTTATTTGTTCCAAGTAATAATGGGTTATCCCATTTCTAAATGACATTTGTTCCCATAATCCCCTGAAAATCGTGATAAGACTATTTTGGTTTAAGCCAATCTTGACTGACCAGGAGTAAAGGGATGAATACTGTACCTTAAGCAATAAACGAGAAGTTTTAGGGAAGGTAATGAATGAGGGTGAAGCAGGGGGAAGTAGGGGGACAAGGCGACAAGGCGACAAGGGCAAGAGTGCCTATTCCCTAATTCTTAATTCTTAATTCTTCCCCACTTACCCCATCAAAACTAGGTCAAACCAGCTTTGTCAAGTCGCTTATTTGAGGGACAGGTTTGAAGAGTAAAAATTTTTTTGTAGAGAATTAAATCGAGTGCTTTTAGTCAAAAGATCTTGGAGGACGATGGCAAAAAACTTGAGAATTTGCTACGCTTTGCAATTCGATTAAATTCGATTAAACTAGATGCAACTTGAGCCAGAGGAATTGCACCCCTAACCATTCAGGATATCTGAGAGGAAAAATATTCCATGAAAAAACAAGGTGCTGTCATCTGTGGGTTTTATGGTCATTCCAATCTCGGTGATGAAGCCATGTTATCCGGGATGATTCATTTATTAAAAAAGCAACAAAATAATTTATCTTTTACCGTTTTTTCTCACGATCCAAAATTGACTCAAAAACAGCATTCTGTTCACGCCATTGATCGAGAAACAAAACAATATTTACCACAGCGAATTTTAGCGATTTTAAAAAATCGTTATTTTATTTTAGGGGGAGGAGATTTACTGCGAGACACTGCCAAATTTCCCATTGCTAAAAATTGGTTATCCCATCTTCAAAAAGCAATCCGACTCCAACGCCAAACAATGATATTAGGGGTTAGTGTGGGGGATTTGGTTAGACAAGATTCTAAAACATTAATTCCTAATATTTTAAATCAAGTGAATTTAATTGGGGTTCGGGATGCTTTATCTCAGGCTAAATTAGTAGAACTCGGCGTTAATAAACCGATTCATATTATCAGCGATCTCGCTCTAGAAGCTTTACCCGAAACCGTAATTGACGCTGAAAAATTTTCTGTTGGTCAACCGCTACAGATAGGAATTTCGATCCGTAATCTTCAGGGTCGGGGTGCTTCTGTTGATGTCTCTCAATATCCAACGTTTCAAAAAGAAATGGCAAAGTTGGCGGATTCTTTAGTTGAAAAATATAATGCAACGGTTCATTTTTTACCGTTGCGATCGCATCCCAATCACTATCATCCCACTGATGATGATTATATCGCCTGTTTAGAGTTATTCCGTTATAGCCGCTATTCTAGTCAATTTATTGTGCATCGGTGTTTTCCTTCTCTAGAACAGTTTTATCAATTAACTCGTCAATTACATTTAATGATAGGAATGCGCTTACATTCCCTCATTATTGCGGCTGGGTTGGGTGTTCCCGTTATTGCTGCTGAATATGATTCAAAAGTGCAAGGATTTATGGCAGAAATTGGTCAAGCACAATCTTCTATTCCGTTTAATTGTTTTGAAGCGGATCAGATTTTATCGTTAATTGAAAATCGCTTAGAAAATCCCCTAACAGCACATCAAGACGTGGTAGCCGGAGTGCAACAGTATCGTCAACGGATGTTAGGAATAGAAGCAGAACTACAGAAAGAATTAAGAGTTAAGAATTGAAGGTATGAGGCAGAAAGTAGGGGCGGGATCTTTCGGCAGGCAAGTTATCGGTTTTTATCAGAAATTTCTGCCCGAATGCTTCGCCCCTACAGACGGATGACTGATCCCTCCTTTAGATAGAAAATTTTTAGAGCAGATTGTGTTAGCTTTTTTGAGAATAAAGCTGGATTAAAATCAGGACTTATCCAGGAGATTCAAGAAACTCGGTTTTTGGATAGATTGTTAAATTATTAGTAAAATATTTTAGGAATTAATAGCAGATATGCCGCAATACTTCGGACAACTTCACACCACCCAACCTGCTTGGAGAACCCTCGGCGCCGTCGAATCCATCGAACGTCAGGATCAGCAAATTTTG
>JBMDYE010000227.1:0-8999 GCA_048595135.1 Planktothrix sp.
GTCCCCCTCTGTCCTTATCCCCTTCCCTTCTTCTTCCTCCTGCCCTCTGCCTCCTGCCTCCTGCCTTCTTAATTAATTTTATTTTAAGTATTGTTGCCGCAACGTGATATTATTTGATGTGGCTTGCAGAGCGTGTTTTAACGCCTGCGTGTGATTTTGGTTAAGTCGGAAATTCGATCAAACGGACGTTTGACCCAAAATCTGGCTGACCTCGTGATCAGTGAACTTGTCCAAGTAGCTATGACAAACGCAGAGGAAACACCAGAATCTGGTTCTCAAATCTCAGCCGAACCAGACGCATCGATGCAAGAGTATTACCAGTTGCAACAGGAGTTGTTGTTGACAACCCTGGCTGCATCGGTAGTCATTTTTGTAACAGTCTGCTTTTTTTATCCTCTGACCATTGCCCTGAACTATTTGTTAGGGGCTGCTGTTAGTGTAGTTTACTTAAGAATGCTCGGCAAAGATGTAGAGCGAATCGGTCGGGAACGCGGAAAACTGAGCCAAAATCGATTAGCAGTATTTGCTGGGTTAATCATTGTAGCAACTCAATGGGAACAGCTTAAGATTTTGCCAATTTTTTTAGGATTTCTCACCTATAAAGTCGCCTTCATCATCTACGTGCTAAGGACAACGCTCATGCCTAATCCGAAGTAGGTCACGCTGTTTTCGGAATCCTCCAGTCCTCAATCTGTAGAGGAAGCCTCTTGAATGGAAATGCTGACTGTTTTAAACGCCTTCACTCTTCTCCCGCTCGCTAATTTGGAAGTTGGCCAGCACTTCTATTGGGAAATCGGCAGCTTCAAACTTCATGGTCAAATCTTTCTGACCTCCTGGTTTGTGATTGGTTTGCTGCTGATTGCCGCTGTGTTGGCAACTCGAAACGTGCAGCGAATCCCCAGTGGGATGCAGAACTTCATGGAATATGTCTTGGAGTTTATTCGCAATCTCGCTAAAGACCAAATCGGGGAAAAAGAATATCGTCCTTGGGTTCCCTTCGTCGGAACACTGTTTTTATTCATCTTCGTGTCTAACTGGTCAGGAGCATTAGTTCCTTGGCGGTTGATTGAACTGCCCGCCGGAGAATTAGCTGCCCCCACCAGTGATATCAATACAACGGCGTCCTTAGCATTGTTAACCTCTTTAGCCTATTTCTATGCTGGCATCAGCAAAAAAGGGTTATTCGGTTATTTTGCGGATTATGCCAAACCCGTTGCATTTTTGGCGATTTTCAAGGTCATTGAGGATTTTACCAAACCCCTCTCTCTGAGCTTCCGTTTGTTTGGTAACGTATTAGCGGATGAATTAGTGGTAGCCGTGTTGGTTTTCCTGGTACCGCTATTTATTCCGTTACCTCTGATGGTTTTGGGCTTATTCTTGAGTGCTATTCAAGCCCTCATTTTTGCCACCCTCGCCGCTAACTACATCGGTGAAGCAATGGAAGGACATGGTGAAGAACACCATCACTAAGGAAAGCTCAAACGATTAAGAATTTCGGGTCTGAAATTCAAAAATAAGTTCGATTTGCATCTTTTCAAAAGTGATCCCCTTTCTTGGTAAAATACATTTTTGGGGAGCCAATTAATCCAACCGCTCAGACATTAAAAACTGGGAAGGAAGAAAATTAAACCTTTTAATCTTCATCAGGATTATTAATGTCGAAAAGGAATGGATTGAACAATTATTTTCTGTTCACTGTTTTGTATTAAAAGGAAAAAAATCATCATGGATCCACTGATTGCTGCTGCTTCCGTTATTGCTGCTGCTTTAGCCGTTGGTTTAGGTGCTATCGGCCCTGGTATTGGTCAAGGTAATGCCGCAGGTCAAGCCGTTGAAGGGATTGCCCGTCAGCCTGAAGCTGAAGGAAAAATCCGCGGTACATTACTGTTAAGTTTAGCCTTCATGGAAGCTTTAACAATTTACGGTCTGGTGGTTTCACTGGTGCTGTTATTTGCTAACCCCTTCGCCTAAAAAATAATCCTTAATGGATTTTAGAGATTAGGTTTCAGCAGACCTGAAATCTAATTCTAAAATCCTTATTCAATCTCACTCTTCAAGGGACAAGAATGCACTGGACAATTTTATTTGCAGTTGAAGAGGCTGCCAAAGAAGGGGGACTGTTTGATATTAACGCCACCTTACCTTTAATGGCGGTGCAGTTCTTAATTTTGGCAGCAATTTTGAACGTGGTTTTTTATAAACCATTAGGAAAAGCCATTGATGAACGGGCGGAATATATCCGCGACAATCAACTCAAAGCCAAAGAACGTCTTGCGAAAGCTGAAAAATTAGCCCAGCAATACGAATTAGATTTGGCATCAACACGCAAAAAATCTCAAGCGATTATTGTACAAGCCCAAGCCGAAGCTCAGAAAATTGCTTCTGAGAAAGTCGCCGAAGCCATGCAAGAAGCGCAACAAATGAGAGGAAAAGCGGCTCTAGAAATTGAGCAAGAGAAACAACAAGCTCTGCAAACGTTAGAGCAACAAGTTGAACCCCTGAGTCGCCAAATTTTAGAAAAATTATTAGGCGCTGAGTTGGTTCGATAAGTTGTCTTTTGTTGTACTCAGGTAGCGTTCTGAACTTGAAAGTCAGGGCTGATCAAATTGGACTGTCGCGCCAAAAGCCCAGTCCGCATCATTGGTCATGCTACCGCTCAGGAAAAAGTAAACGCTATAAACGCCTTGAGCATTGTAGATAAGTTTTATGGAGCAGACTGTTTTATTACTAGCCACAGAAGCAATCCATGAAGGCGGTTTCGGTCTCAATACCAACATTTTAGAGACGAACATCATTAACCTCGCCATTCTGGTTGGTGTGCTGGTTTACTTCGGGCGAGGCTTTTTAGGAAAAATCCTAAGTGAAAGACGCTCCACCATTGAAGAAGCCATTAAAGAAGCTGAACAGCGTCAAAAACAAGCAGAAGCGGCTCTGGCGGAACAACAACAGAAGTTAGCCCAAGCGCAAGCAGAAGCTCAACGAATTCTCGCGGAAGCCGAACAACGCGCTCAAACCGTTAGAGAATCGATTCTCGCCAAAGCGGCAACGGATGTGGAACGCATGAAAGCCACCGCCACCCAAGAGTTAGACTCAGAACGGGAACGGGTAATTGCTCAACTGCGCGCCCAAATTGCCGCTCAAGCCATTGAACGGGCAGAAGCCCAACTCAAACAGCAGCTTGATGACAATGTTCAGGAACGGTTAATTGATCGGAGTCTAACGCTGTTGGGAGGTTGAGCATGAGTGGGATCACAGGAGAAATTATTGAGCCTTACGCGACAGCTTTAATGTCGGTCGCTCAATCTAAAAATTTAACAGAAGAGTTTGGCGGTCAACTGCGGGACTTGCAAGAGTTTCTCAACCAGTCCCCAGATTTGAAAACATTTTTAGCCAATCCGGTTATTAAACCCGAAGATAAAAAAGCCGTTCTACAACGGGTCATGGGCGATCAAGTCAATCCCTATCTGCGGAATTTCTTGATGCTATTAATTGATCGGGGACGGGTTTTATTCTTAGAAGGGGTGATTGATCAATATCTCGCCTTATTGCGGAAACTCAATCAAACCGTGTTGGCAGAAGTCACCGCCGCCCGTGAGTTAAGCGACAATCAACGACAAACCTTGTCGGATAAAGTCAAAGCCATGACAGGCGCTCGCGAGGTCGAGATTACCACCAAAATCGATCCCGATTTGTTGGGTGGTGTCATCATTAAAGTAGGCTCTCAAGTGATTGATGCCAGTCTACGGGGTCAACTGCGCCGGATTGGGATGAAATTAGCGCAGTAAGTTGCAGGGTTAAGTCTCATATAAATAATACTATAGTGAGAAATATTGGGGATTTATCTCCATGCCCTCAGCCTTGATTGATCTGGCTTCCAACGCTTCATCCATCATTTAGCTAACGAAAACGATTCATTAGTAATCACTGACAAGAACAATGGTAGCGATCAGACCTGACGAAATTAGCAGCATTATTCAACAGCAGATTGAACAGTACGACCAAGACGTTAAAGTTTCCAACGTTGGGACTGTTCTGCAAGTGGGTGACGGGATTGCTCGGATCTACGGCTTAGACAAAGCCATGTCCGGTGAACTGTTAGAGTTCTCCGAAGGAACCATCGGCATCGCCCTGAACTTAGAAGAAGATAACGTCGGTGCGGTGTTAATGAGTGAAGGTCGCGAGATCCAAGAAGGCTCCGCCGTGACCGCCACCGGACGCATTGCTGAGATCCCCGTCGGTGACGCCTTCCTCGGTCGCGTTGTTGACGCTTTAGCCCGTCCCATCGATGGCAAAGGCGAGATCAAAACCACTGAAAGCCGTCTGCTCGAATCTCCCGCCCCTGGGATTATCGCCCGTCGCTCCGTGTGCGAACCCATGCAAACCGGGATCACCGCTATTGACTCCATGATTCCCATCGGTCGGGGTCAACGGGAATTAATCATTGGCGACCGTCAAACCGGAAAAACCTCCATCGCCATTGACACCATCATCAACCAAAAAGGCGAAGACGTGATTTGCGTCTACGTTGCCATTGGTCAAAAAGCGTCTACCGTTGCTCAGGTGGTGGGAACCCTGCAAGAAAAAGGCGCCCTCGATTACACCGTGATCGTGGCGGCTAATGCCAGTGACCCTGCAACTCTGCAATACCTGGCTCCTTATGCTGGCGCGACCATCGCTGAATACTTCATGTACAAGGGTAAGCACACCCTGGTCATTTACGACGATTTATCCAAGCAAGCCCAAGCTTATCGTCAAATGTCCTTGCTGCTGCGTCGTCCCCCCGGACGGGAAGCTTATCCTGGGGATGTGTTCTACCTCCACTCTCGGTTGTTAGAACGGGCGGCGAAACTAAACGATGAATTAGGTGGCGGCAGTATGACCGCTCTGCCAATCATCGAAACTCAAGCGGGTGACGTTTCCGCTTACATTCCGACCAACGTGATTTCTATTACCGATGGTCAGATCTTCTTATCCTCTGACTTGTTCAACTCTGGTTTACGTCCCGCCGTGAACGCCGGGATTTCCGTGTCCCGTGTGGGTTCTGCGGCGCAAACCAAAGCGATGAAGAAAGTTGCGGGTAAAGTGAAATTAGAGTTGGCTCAGTATGCTGAGTTAGCGGCATTTTCTCAGTTTGCGTCTGACTTAGACCAAGCCACCCGGAACCAATTAGAACGGGGCAAACGTTTGCAAGAACTGCTCAAACAGTCTCAAAATTCTCCGTTACAACTGTTTGAACAAGTGGCGATTATTTACGCTGGAATTAACGGTTATCTCGATGAAATTCCGGTGGAAAAAATCGTGTCCTTTGCGGCAGGTCTGCGGGATTATCTGAAAAACAGCAAACCGAAATATGTGGAAATCGTTCAAGGTAAGAAAGTCCTGGATGAAGAAGCCGAAGGTTTGTTGAAAGAAGCGATCGCTGAGTTCAAACAAACGTTCTTAGTGTCTGCTTAAGGGTTCTCTCCCTCGCTTTCCTTTTCGTAAAGAAGGGATGCAGAATTTAGTTTGAAATTGAGAAGGGGAGAACATATCTCCCCATTCTTTCAGGGAGGAAAAAAAGGAGGGTTTGGAGTTGAATCCAATCAACTCTCCCTCTCCTCATTGAATAGATGTGATTGATTCCCTCTCTACACTTTACAACGCACATCTGACCTAACTATGTCAAATTTAAAAGCGATTCGCGATCGAATTGATTCGGTCAAAAATACCAAAAAAATTACAGAAGCAATGCGTCTGGTGGCTTCTGCAAAAGTCCGTCGCGCCCAAGAACAAGTATTAGCGACTCGTCCCTTTGCGGATCGGTTAGCGAATATTTTGTACGGGTTACAAGCGCGGTTGAAATTTGAAGAAGCGGATCTTCCTTTGTTCCGTCAACGGGAAGTTAAAAAAGTCGGGTTACTGGTGATTACTGGTAATCGCGGTTTGTGTGGAACTTACAATAGCAGTATTATCAAACGGGCTGAATCTCGTGCGAAAGAACTGCAAGCGGAAGGGATTGAAACCACTTATTTATTAGTGGGTCGCAAAGGCATTCAATACTTCCAAAGACGGGATGTTCCGATTCGCGCAACGGCAGAAAACCCTGAAAAACCACCGAGTTTAGATTTAGTTCGCGATCGCGCCGATGATCTGTTGGCGTTATTTTTATCCGGTGAAGTGGATCGGATTGAGTTAATTTATACGAAATTTGTTTCGTTAATTGCTTCTCGTCCGGTGGTACAAACGTTATTACCGCTTGATCCGCAAGGGTTAGAACCGACCGATGATGAAATCTTCCGGTTGACTACTAAAAACGGTCAATTTGAAGTCACCAGAGAGAAAGTCAAAAACAATCTCACGGACTTACCGAGAGATATGATTTTTGAGCAAGATCCGGCTCAAATTTTAGATGCGTTATTGCCTCTATTTTTAACCAATCAACTGTTACGCGCTTGGCAAGAATCCTTAGCGAGTGAGTTAGCCGCCCGGATGACCGCCATGAGTAACGCCAGTGACAACGCTGGAGATTTAATTAAAACCCTTACCTTGTCCTACAACAAAGCACGTCAAGCGGCTATTACCCAGGAAATTCTGGAAGTCGTCGGCGGCGCTAGTGCGTTGATGGAATAGAAAGGGAATTAAGAATTAAGAATTAAGAATTAAGAAATTTTTTGTTCCCATGCTCTGCGTGGGAATAATTATTTTAAGACTAAAATGTAGGATGGGCATAGCCCATCACCCCCGATTGATCATACAAAATTAACGCAAAAATTCATCTGTAAAAAAATATAGGTTTTGATGGGCATAGCCCATCCTACAAAGCCAATACGGTTTTTAAAGTTTACTCATTCCAATGCAGAGCATTGGAATGAAAAATTGAGGCTCTGCCTCAAACAAAGCCCTTCTTAACTGTCGTTACGGAATATTAGCACTCTTTATTCCTTCTTACCCTGAAGATACATAATTTAACTAATCGCTGTCTTGTTCTTTTTTAGATATGAAAAAAGTAATTTTCTTCAATATTGGTTGGATGAGCTACTATCAGGGAATTACTGACAATGACTCTCTTCAGAAGGGTGGTAAGTTTACCGATGAAAACGAATATGGCTATGAAATTTTCAACTTCCTGCCGTTTAACGGGCATATGTATGGTTTTGTTCAGCCTGGAGGCAGAGGGGACTATTTGAGCCGATTAATTAATATTGACAAGTTGGGTGCATCCAAGCAAAACTCAGTTGACAATGTTTTGTCTGTTTGGCTAGCAACTCATCCAGAAAAAGGTGGTACTTGGGTGATTGGCTGGTATGAAAACTCAACTGTCTATCGGAGATATCAGCAAGCACCGATTAATTCCAATAGAAGCTATGGAGATTTTAAATCTCAATTTGGTTATTGGGTTACAGCAAAAGAAGAATACTGTGTATGCTTACCTGTTAACAAAAGGGTTTTACAAGCTCCCAGAGGTAAGGATGGAATAGGACAATCAAATGTTTGGTATGCTCAGAGCCAAGAAAATATCACTATAGAATTTCTTGAAAAAGTAGAACAATTAATTTCTCAGTATCGAACTTCAGAAGTTATACAGCTAGTTGCTGTTCGACAAAAATATGACCAAGATTTTTCTGATTGTGACACCTTAGAAGATGCGAGGGAGCGAGTGTTAGCATCGATAGTTCGTCGCCAAGGACAATTTCAGTTTCGACAACAGCTTATAAAAGCTTATAAAGGAAAATGTGCCATTTCTGGTTCTGATGTGGAGCAATCTTTAGAAGCCGCACATATCATTCCATACAATGGAAAAGAAACTAATAATACTTCTAATGGATTGTTATTAAGGGCTGATCTACATACTTTATTTGACCTAAAACTAATTACCATTGATCCAGACACCATGAAAGTTTTAATTTCACCTGAGTTAATGAAGACACAGTGTCGAGCTTTTTGGCAGAAAAAATTAATGCTACCCGATCATATACCCGACAGACCGGACGAAAAAGCAATAAGAACTCATTATGAGAAATGTACCTGGACAAAAAAAATTAGTGCGATCGCTTTTTGATGTGTAGAGGCGTTTAAGATGCGATCGCTTTTCTAGGGGAGTTTGTGGTGCGATTTCAACTAAAAATTAACTATTAAATTGTCCAATCTTCGGTATTTAATTCCTCAATTTGACCAAAATCTTTAAGATTACGAGTTAATAACAATGCTTGATGAGTGATACAAATTGAAGCTATTTTTAAATCCATTGAACCAAGCTTTTTATAAATTTTTCTTAATTCTTGAAATTTAAGAGCAGAATCTTGATCATAACCAATGACAGGAATAGAGCGATAATTATTAAGATGTTTTTCTAATTCTTGATAAGCAATAACTTGACTATCTATAGAAGATTGTTTAGCAATATAACTTAGCCATCCTCTTGTTTGTTCTTCATAAGTAATAATTGTCGTAAATACTTGGTTAGGATCAAGATCAGCAAGTTTATACTTTAATTGCTGTGCTAATTGTCCACCTCTTTGTAAAATAGTTAGATGATCTGTATCTAAAATATACATATATTAATGCTTAATGGGATTGATCGGATTGGCGATATTGATTACCTAATTCTATCGCTTCCTCAAATGCTAAATTATCCGCAAATGTCCCCGTTATTTCTTCCCACCAAGGAACAGATTTTTTAACATTAATGGATAATATTTTTTTGACTTGATTCATTTCTTGTTCTAAAGAAATAACCTTTTCTTCTAATTGTTTTTGTGATAAAGACATTTTAGTTTTACTCCTGTAAAATTAACTGATTACAACTATTATAACATTGGATTCAAAAATAACACAGTTTAAAAAATTGATTATCGCTTAAATCAATAGTTTCTAAACTTAATGTAAATTGAGTCATTGTTATTTACTTTATATAACTGAGGTTAAATTTATTATAGGCGATCGCTAAATATTCAATAAATTTTTGCTTAAAAAAACAGTGTCTTGAGCTTTTTACGTCCGTTTAATTCTTAATTCTTAAT
>JBMDYE010000228.1:0-11693 GCA_048595135.1 Planktothrix sp.
ACAGTCCACAACGCAGAGGAGCAAAGCTGGGATACGGAGGATTTATTTGAACCTAAATCAGTGGGAGAAGTAGATAATTTTGATAGACAAAGGGAAGACGTTGCTTTAAATGCTTTAGACGAAGATTTCTTCTCCGAAGCAGTTAATCCGACGGTCACACCTGAGCCAGAGGTGGCGGAACCCGACAGAGAAGATATTGCTTTAGCTGCTTTAGAGGAGGATTTATTTTTAGAGGAAACGCTTCCTCCCACTGTACCTGATCGAGGATCTCAAACGCAGGCGAAATTGATGACACAGCCTCAAGTTGTTGAACGTCATCCTTTTGAGGAAACCTTAGCCGACTTTAGTGATATTTTTGAAGAACTCACCTTAGAGGATGCTCCTGATCTGGGCGTGATCTCGGCGAGAACCCAACAAGAATTAACCCAATCCTTGACCCCGACTCCTGAACCCATTGAGTCCCGTCAGGAACTTTGGGTTGAGGATGATTATATTCCAGCGTCTCAAGAGGAAAATCTGCTTCCGACAGAGGAAGAAGTGGATAGCGATCAAATTGATACCCATTTAATGATTGATCGTAATACCATTGAACAGTTAGAAGTCGATTTATTTAACTTGGAACAACTGGAACCCAATGTACCTTCCAGTTCCTCTAAACGCAAACCTTCTCCTCCTAAACCAGAACGCCCTGCTGTGACTGCGGTGGCTCAACCCCGAACTCAACCTGTAGCAGCCAAGTCCGTTCCCTCAACACCGGAAGAAGTGATTACCTTTGATGATTTGTTTAAAGAGTTAGGAATGGAGGGAGGTTCTGCTAAAGCGTCCTCTGCAACAGTGGACTCAGCAGCGGATCAGGATTTAGAGGTGAAAACCTTCTCGGATTTGACCTTAGATGATGTGTTTGAGAGTTTCGATTTAGGGATGGAAGTCCCGATTGAGTTCCAGTCAGACACAGACGAACCTTTGAGTTTGGAATCCTTGGGAGACGAAATTTGGAATCCCTCGACGACTCCCCTGCGTGCGACTACAAAACGGATCAAATCGTAATGGAAACTTTTTTCCCTGTTGAACAACTCCGGTGTGAGCGGGCTGAAAACGAATTTAGCCGCTGGTATTTAGGTCTTGATATCGGGACAACGGGATTATCGGCGGCTTTATGGGATCGACAAAATCATAAAGTTTACCCGATTTATTGGCAAGGGGAAGAGGAAGGATGTAATCCATCTAATCCATTTCCCCTAACGTTTCGTCTTCCCAGCCAAGTTAACTATTTTGGAGAGCAAGATGAAGCTTTGTTATCCCCAATTTTGCTAGAAGATTTTAAATTTTTATTCAATCTTGGAATTCCTTATTTTCCCACACCAGAATTGTCATCAACCGCCTTAACGTTTTCTCGTTCCGGGGTTCCGATGATTCAATGGTCGCCCCAACATTCAATTTTTTTAGGGGATTTCCAGCGAGCTTTAATGCTGTTGTTATCCACCCTCAACCCTAACTTTATTCCTGATCAAGTTACAGGCGATCACCTCAAATTACCTCAATCCTATAGTTGTGGGGCGATGGGATTGGATGAGGCGGTATTTGAACAAGCGATGATCCAGTTAGCTGGGGTGATTTTGGGGTGTCCGGTGGGGACTTCGGACGCTTATCGATTTAATCTCAAAGAAGCGGTTTGTCAAGCTAAATTAATTGATCGTCCTGAACAAATTTTTATTGTGGAAGAGGCGATCGCTTCGTTGCTGTATCAACTTCAGATTAATCCCAATTTATCGTCCGGTACGATTTTAATTTTAAATATGGGGGCTACCTCAACGGAAATGGTGTTAGCAACCCTACCGGAAGATTTAACAACGTTGGATAGAACCCAGGTTATTTGTCATCGGTTTGCTTATGGGGGAAAAGCGTTAAGCCAAGATATTATTCAAGAATTGTTTATTAAACCTGAAGATTCCCCATTTCAGGTGTTACAGCCGTTGTCCTTTGACTGGCCGCAAGTCGGATCTCCTGATTTAGCTAAACGCGATCGCTTGCAACAAGAATTAAATGGGTTATCTTGGGGAAAAACAATATTAGAAGCGGCAGAAACGTTAATTTTTAAACTTCAGCAGTGCGATCGCTATACGTTAACGGTTAATCAATCAACTTGGGAAATTTCTCAACAAAATTTAGAACAACAAATTTTAGTTCCTTTTATTGAACAGTTAAATCAAGAACTGAATCATTTGTTGAGTCAGGTCGGAATTTCTTCCGTTGGAATTAATCAAGCAATCTGTACAGGCGGAATGGGTTCTTTACCCATTTTAAGCCGTTGGTTACGTCAGAAACTCCCCAATGCTTTAATTATTCAAGATAGTCTTCATGATCAAGATTCTATTACGAATAATCATTCTCACCAAAGCCGTCTAGCTTGGGGTTTAGCGGTGTTACCCCTGTATTTCCAGCTTTTTGATGTTCCCCGTTATCAATATAGTGATTATTTTTTGTTGGCTGAACTGTTAAGAGTTTTTCAAGAACAACCGTTATCGTTAGCAGAAGTGAATCAACTGTTAGAGAACCGAGGGGTGAATACTCGTTCCTGTCAGTCGAGAATTCTGGCGATCTTAAAGGGGAAATTACCGGATGGCTTAATTCCGAGCGCTCCTGATCCGGTGTGGTTAACCCCAGAATCTCAACAAAATCTCGATTATCAACGGCTGTTGGAAGGTTCCTTATTTTATCAAGATGTGGATCAAAATTATTTCCTCAGCTTAGATCGGGCTGAAATCGCCCGTCATTATTTGGCCCAGTTGAGCCAAGGTTCTGCTCAAAGTTGGGAAGATCCACTGGCGTTTGTTTAGCAGAGGATTCATATCCCATCAAACAATGTCATTGTACACCCAAATCGATCTATCTTTAGTCGTAGAACATCTATCTTTAGAGATAGACTCTAGATGAAAATTTTTTTAATTTTAAGGGTTCAATCTGAACCCATTTTACATAAGCAGTAGTTTTTTAAGATCCTGACTCTAGTTTTTTAAAGATTCGGTAAAAATTCAATATTCATCTGTTTTATCGTCAATAGCATCCATAGAATGGGTGTAATGTTTGAAGATTCCTCTAGAGTAACCTCACAAATCAGGGACAATGAATTCCTTAACAGAATCATCGAGTTCAGTGTTGATTGAACTTCCAATTTCTGCTGAAAAAATAAGTTCTTTTTTTAATTGTAGTTCTTTCCATCCTTCAGTCCAAAGTAAAGCAAAGCGTCTCCTTGATATTTGCTTGTCTTTAGTCGGATTAGCACTAACCGGAATTATGGCAATTCCGATCGCGATTATTATGTATTTTGATAGTCCAGGCCCCTTATTTTATAGTCAAATTCGTTGTGGTTTGCACGGAAAACCCTTCAGAATTTGGAAGTTTCGGTCAATGGTGGTGGGCGCGGATCAGATGAAAGATCAAGTGGCTAATCAAGCCAAGGGTCATATTTTTAAGAATGATGCAGATCCGAGAGTCACTCGTTTTGGGCAGTTTCTCAGGAAAACCAGTTTAGATGAATTTCCTCAATTTTGGAATGTTTTAAAAGGGGAAATGAGCATCGTCGGAACCCGTCCTCCGACACCGGATGAAGTAGCAAAATATGAAGATCATCATTGGAATCGTTTGAAAGTTAAACCTGGAATTACAGGGGAATGGCAGGCGAATGGTCGTTCTAGTATCAGTGATTTTGAAGAAATTGTTCGGATGGATGCGAATTACCAAATTAAGTGGTCTATTCTGTATGATGTCCATCTGATTTTGAAGACAATTATGGCGGTTGTAAATCGGCATGGAGCTTATTAAGCGCTTGATTTAGTTGTAGAAATTGTCAAGAATGAGTAGGTTAGAGGGATAGTACAAAATTCAGTTTAAGGCGCAGATTAAAAACCCGGTTTCTCAAAGAGACCGGGTTTTTAATCCATACTTTTAATCCGAATTGGTATAATGACTAAAACTCGAATCATTAAGTTTGAAAGGTATAACTTTTGTTATGAATTTACCCACTTGGATCACGTTTTCTCGGTTGTTGGGAGTCCCATTTTTACTGTATGGATTACATAATCCAACCGTAACAAACCGTTGGGTTTGTTTAGTTATTTTTTTAGTTGTAGCTCTAACAGATTGGTTAGATGGATATTTAGCTCGCAAATTAAATCAAGTCACCGATTTAGGGAAATTTCTTGATCCGTTGGTTGATAAATTATTAGTATTTGCTCCCTTATTAGCTTTTATTGAGTTAGGACAAATTCCCGCCTGGGGTGTATTTTTAATTTTAGCACGGGAATTGACCATTGCGGGATGGCGTGTTAATCAAACTCAAATTTCTGGGGCAAATATTTGGGGAAAATTAAAAACAGTTAGTCAGATTTTAGCGATCGCGCTTTTAATTTTACCTTTACCCAATCTTCAAGAAATTGCGATAATCACCTTCTGGATTGCGGTTAGTTTAACGTTAATTTCGGGTTTAATTTATTTACTTCCGGCAAAAAAAACCGAACCTAAAGCAGAAAATTCAAAACTTTAATCTAACTATTTTCTTGAGAATTCGGATCATTATAATTCGGTTCAGTTAATCGTTTTTCAATGCGTTCTTTGGCTTGAAGTGCGGCTGAATAGTCGGGATGATATTGAAGCGCTTGTTGATAGGAGGCGATCGCGTCTTCATATTGTGTTAAATTCGCTAACGCATTTCCCCGACTATACCAAGATTCTGCATGATTCGGTTGACGATTAGTGGCTTCATTATAAGCAACAATCGCATCCTGATAACGTTCTAAATGATAAAGACAATTGCCCCGATTATACCAAGCCAAATAATCATTCGGTTGCAAATTTAAGGTTTGATCATAAGCTGAAATTGCTTCTTCATAACGGCGGAGTTGATGCAATGACCATCCTAAACTATACCAAGCTTTATCATAATCGGGTTTAATATTCGTTGATTCTCGAAACGATTGAACCGCGTCTTGATGATTCCCTTGTTTAACAAAAGCAATTCCCTGACTATACCAAGCTTGATAAAATTTTGAATTAAATTGAATCGCTTTTTCATAGGATTTAACCGCCTCTTGATAACGATTCATTTGCATTAAAACATTACCCCGTTGATACCAAGCATTCGGATCATTAACCTTCGCTTCAACCGCTTGATCATAAGCTTTCAAAGCGTCTTCATATTCTTCTAAATATTGATAAGTTCTCGCGGTTCTATATAAGGCATCAAAGGAAGTAGGACGCTGATCTAAAACCACTTCATAGGCTGAAATTGCTTCTTCATATCGCTTTAAATTCACTAAAGCATTGCCTTTTCCTAACCAAGCTTCCGCGTCATCAGGACTTTGTTTAATCGCTTGTTCAAAAGCGGATAATGCTTCAGAATAGCGTTGTAATTGATTAAGAACATTTCCCCGTCCTACCCAAGCGGTTGCATAGTCAGGGGCAATTTGAATTGCTTGATCATAAGCTTGTTGAGCATCTGAATAGCGTTCTAATTGATATAAAACTTGACCTTTTTTATACCAAGCTTCTTTATAATCCGGCATAATTTGAGTGGCGTGCGTATAACTTTTTAGCGCATCTTCATAGCGATTTAAACCGGATAATGTATTCCCTCGGCTGTATAATTCCGAAGCGTTATAAGATTTAAAAAACTGCCATAAATAAATCCCAGTTCCCGTTCCTAATCCCATTAGTCCAAGTCCCACCGTTAAAGCTAAATACCGTTTAGAATTAATCGGATAATTTTTGAGAGGAGCTAGGAACGATTGAAAGGCGGGAACTGTTGCAAGGGTCGGTTTTTTTAAGGTTTTTATTGCGGCTAATGCTTCCGTTGCAGAAATATATCGTTCTCGGAAATCGTAGCGCACCATTTTATTTAAAATTTCGGTTAATTCTGGCGTAACAATGATATAATTTTGCCAGAGGATTTCTTCTGTATTCGGATCAGTCGGAAGTTGATGGGGAGGAATTCCAGTTAAGGCTTGAATGGCAATCATTCCTACTGCATAAACATCACTACTGGGTTTAGGATTTCCCCTTGCTTGTTCACTGGGCATATAACCCGGAGTCCCAATTCCAACACTGTAATGACTAACCGTTGGGGTCTTCAACATTTGGGTGGTAATTTGTTTAACTGCCCCAAAATCAATTAATACTAATTGTTGATCTTTTTTACGCCGAATTAAATTCCGAGGGCTAATATCTCGGTGAATCACATTTTGGCGATGAACAAAGTCTAAAATGGTGAGAATTTCTTCTAAAAGGATAATCACTTCGGCTTCGTTAAAGCGTCCTTTTTGCAGAAGGGGAGAAACTTGGGTCAGGCTAGAATGGGTAACGGGAGTATTAGGAGGTTGGGTAGGAGCGATCGCAGAATTAGCTGTTAATTCTTGGCTTAAATCATGACCTTCAATAAATTCTTGAACTAGATAAAATTCCTGATCTTCTTCAAAAAAAGCAAAAAGTTGAGGAATTTGATCGTGATGTCCTAAGCGATATAAAACTTGCGCTTCTGTTTCAAATAAACGGCGGGCAATTTGTAGTGTTGTCGGGTCTGTTGCTTGGGGTTTGAGTTGTTTAACAACACATTGATGGCGGTCAGGAAGTTGACGATCTTCTGCGAGGTAAGTTTTTGCAAACCCTCCCCCTCCTAATGGTTGAATAATTTGATAGCGTCCGCCTAATGTGGTTCCCAACATAGCACAGCGATGAAATTAAGAAGGTTAATTAGTAAAGCCGTTATTTTCTGTGTTTATTTTAACCTACTTTGTAGGATGGGCTATGCCCATCATAGAATCCCGATGTTTCCGATTAAAAATGGATAGGGTAAATCTGACTGCTGTGATCAGGATAATTTTTTCAAGTAGATTTTTGTTGATTAAACGGGGGTTTTGGTGGGCATAGATCACCCTACAAGAAGCAGATTTTCCTGGCTCAAACGGGGGTTTTGGTGGGCATAGCCCACCCTACAATTAGATAGCTTTTAGAATTTCGTCATCGGTGGAAAAATCGACCTTGGCTTGATCGAGTTGGTTAGCTAAATAATCGTTTTGGAAGGAATCTTTTAAACCGGAAATTAGATCATATTCGGGTTGCCAATTTAACTCGTGCATGGCTTTATGAACATCGGCAAAAAAGTGTTGGACTCGCATCGGAAAAGCTTTGCGTTTACCGAAGTCAAATTGTTTTGGATCGTAATGAACAATTTTTAAATCTTCAACAGATTTTCCAGCGGCGATCGCACAAGCTTTGGCTAATCCATCAAAGGTAACATAGCGTTCTCCAGAGATATTATAAATTTGGTGAATGGCTTTTTCATTGTCTAAAACGGCTGCCATTGCGGTTGCTAAATCTTTGACATGACCTAACTGGGTAATGTGCATTCCATTACCCGGAATGGGGATGGGACGATTTGCAACAATTCGATCAAAAAACCAAGATTCTAAGGGGTTATAATTTTGGGGGCCATAAATATAAGTGGGGCGAATGGAAGTCCAAGGCAGTCCTTGTTCTTGTAGGTAAGTTTCCGTTTCAAATTTCCCTAAATGGCGGCTTTTGGGGTCGGTTTTATCTCCTTCAATGTGGGGCATTTGATCGGATTTTAAATAAACCCCAGCGGAACTCATATAAACAAAATGTTTAACTTGATCTTTAAATAAATCCGCTAAGGGTTTAGTATCGCTGAGTTCTCGCCCATTATTATCAAAAATTGCGTCAAATTGTTCTTTTCCTAATTTTTCTTGAATTTGGTTTGCATCGGTGCGATCGCCATGAATTTGTTGAATTCCTTCAACGGGGGCTGGTTTATTTCCTCGGTTAAACAGGACAACTTCATGCCCCTTTTCTACTAAGATTTTTGTCAAATAAACCCCAATAAATCGGGTTCCACCCATAATCAAAATTCGCATTTTTATCTCCTATCCCTTAAAATTTGCTATGAGTTCTACTTTACCAGGTTTAGGGACTCTCTAACAGAAATTATTTTTTGACGAATCAGCAAGATTATTAATCCTAAATAAGACTTAGATTTCGAGGGATGGGCGAGATAACCTCGCCCCTACGATATTATCGAATTTCTTGGGCTGATTAATAAATATAAATGCCTCCATTGGATTGAATATTAATGGCATTATCTCCCGCCACACCAGAACCCGATTTAACGGTAACTGTCACCAGATTTTCATCGGTTTCAATTTGATAGTCGAGAATAGCGGCTCCGGTCACTGAATTAATAACGATATTAGAATTTAAAGAAGGAATGTTAATTTTAGCAGTGCCACTGGGTTGAATTTGGGTATTGGTTTTTCCTGTGGTTAAGCCAACTTCTAAGGTATTTCGGGTTTGATTAATAATGTTAACGGTGACAGGTTGGCTAGGATTAATTCGGGCAATGGGTTGCCAGGGGCCAGGATTATAAGTTGAAGCGGGAGGGGTTGAAGTCGTCGGGGGAATTACAGGAATATCAACGGCGTTTTGAGCTTGAGCTTGCTGATTAAATAAACCGAATGTTGCACCCACAATGCTGAAAGAAGCGGTTAATAAAATAGGTAGGAAAAGTGAATTAAATCGCATCGTTTTTAACCTCATCACTAAAGTTAAGTTATCCCTATTATACTGAATAACGATCCGTTAAGACATCTCTCTTAAGCTAATTGTTTAATGAATAAAATATTTAACTGGATGCACTGGTATAAAATTTTAAGGCAAACCGCCAAAACGAAGCGGAAATGAATAATAAAATTAATGTTATTACTCCTGTGGCGATTAACCAAGGTATTGAGGTTTTTCCTAACATGACTTCGGTAGGAACTGTTGTTAAAAAAGCCACGGGAACAATAAAGGTAAAAAAGAAACGATACGCAACGGGATAAGCAACTAAGGGATATTGTCCGGCTTGTAATAACCCTCGCAAAACTTCTGTAACATTATAAATTTTGACAAACCAAATACTGGTTGCTCCTAACATAAACCATAAACTATAAAGGATTAACATTCCACACAATATAGGAATTAAACTGATCAGATAGTTAGTTATAGTTAGGTTAAGTTTACTACCGTAATACCCAATAATCAGACAACCTAAAATGACATCGGTGATGCCCCAAGGAGACAGAATGCGAGTGGATAACCAAAGCTGACTACTAATGGGTTTGAGTAAGATAAAATCTAAAGTTCCGTCTTGAACATGGGTAACAATTTTATTTAAATTGGGGGCTAGTAACATTTCAGAAAAGCCTTGTAAAATCGTAAAAATTCCCAGGACAATTAAGGCTTCTTCCCAACTCCAACCTTCAAAGCTGTATCCGGTTCTATAAAATAAAAATAAGCTAAAAATACTCCCAATTAAAGTTCCGAGACTGCTGATTGTAGAAATGAAAAAATTAGCTCGATATTCCAGTTCTGCCGCGATCGCGGTTCCCCAAAAAAGTTTGATAATATTAAAATAGCGTTCCATTTTTGTGCATTTTATAGAAGTAGAGACGTTTTATGAAACGTCTCTACAGAGGTTAAGAGAATTGAGATAAAACCGAAGACAACCGTTCAATTGTTCGTTGATTTTCATCGGGACGACCTACGGTAATTCTTAATCCTCCTCCCGTATGCCGAATCAAGGTTTTTTTGACTTTTAATTGTTGCATCACTTCATTTAAGGCTTCCTCAGAATTGTGTTCTTCACAAAGACGAGCATAGATAAAATTGGCATCACTTCGCCAAATTTGCAGATTTGGAATTTGGGCTAAATGATTAATCAGTTGGGTGCGTTCTCCTAATATTTCAGGAATAACTGAGAGTAATTCTTGACGATGATTTAAGGTTAGTAAGGCAGCCGTTTGGGTAAAACTGGGTAGGTTATAAGGAAGACGAATTTTTTCTAAAGCGGTGATTAATTCAGGATGGGCGATCGCATAGCCAATTCGCAAAGACGCTAACCGAAAAGCTTTAGAAAAAGTGCGTAAAACAATCCAATTCGGGCGATGTTTTAACCCCTGAACAACGCTGGTTTGGCTAAATTCAAAATAAGCTTCATCAATCACCACTAAAATGTCTTGGGGTAAACTGTCTAACCATTGTAATTCATCATCAGTTAAGGCATTAGCCGTTGGAGAATTGGGATGAACGACAAAGACAACCCGAATGGGTGGATTTGTTGTGGTTTCAATGGCTTTTTGGGCGGCGGTTAAATCCATTTCAAAGGTTGCTTCATCTCGCCCAATACTCACCACTGGAATTCCCAAAGCTTGGGCAATAATGCCATACATGGAAAAGGTCGGATTCGCCACTAAAATTGATCCTTCTCCCCCAATACAAGTGGCAATTAATAAAGATCGGATTAGCTCATCGGAGCCATTTCCGACCGAAATATGGTCAGCATTAACTTGACAATTTGTATCTAAAATAATATCATTTACATAGTCTGCGATCGCTGCTTTTAATTCAGCATGGCTGCCATCGGGATAACGATTGGTTTCAATTTGATGTTGATACGCCCAAGCTAATTTTTGCTTTAATTCTTCTGGCAAATCATAGGGGCATTCATTGGTATCTAAACGGTCTAAGATTTCTGTTGGGTCGTCAGCCCCGCCAGGGTGAGGGGTATAAGCGCGAATTTGGGCGAGATCATTGCGAAGAAAAGCAAACATAGCGTTGGCGTGATCCTAATTTTTCTTAATTTTAAATGGTATCGATGTTGTTCTGATTTGCAGTAGGCTAAAACAGAATTAACACAAACTCTATTTTTACATCCGGTTGAGATATGGCAAAACAAATCTTAATGTTGGTCGGTGATTTTGTAGAAGATTACGAAGTGATGGTTCCCTTCCAAGCGTTGCAAATGGTGGGACATACGGTTCATGCGGTTTGTCCGGGGAAACAAGCAGGGGAAAAAGTTCGGACTGCGGTGCATGACTTTGAAGGCGACCAAACCTACAGCGAAAAACCCGGTCATAATTTCACGTTAAATGCCACCTTTGCGGACATTCGACCGGAAGATTATGATGCGTTGGTGATTCCAGGGGGTCGGGCGCCGGAATATATTCGCCTCAACGCCGATGTCATCGCCGCAGTTCAACATTTTGCCAAAACCAACAAACCCATCGCCGCCATCTGTCACGGCGCTCAACTGTTGGCGGCGGCGGATGTGTTGCAAGGAAAACGCTGTTCTGCCTATCCCGCCTGTAGTCCCGACGTCACCCGCGCAGGGGGAGAATATGCGGATATTGCCGTTGATGATGCGGTTGTGGATGGAAATTTAGTCACCGCCCCCGCATGGCCCGCCCATCCCCGTTGGTTAGCGGCATTTCTAACCGTATTAGGAACGAAAATTGAGCATTTAGAATTAGCAACGGTATAAGGTTGACCTCTCCCCCAGCCCCTCCCCTGCAAGGGGAGGGGAGAAGAATTATTAATATTAATTCAAACCCATAATTAGTCAAGGTTTAGCCTCAACTCTTCAACAAATGCCAGAAACCACGCAAGTTTATAAAAATATTGCGCCAGTTCGAGAGGCGATTTTACAAGATTTGCAAGGGCTTTAGAAACCGGGTTTCTTTGAGAAACCCGGTTTCTGTTTATTCGGATTTCAACAACCAAAACCCGCTAAAAGTCATCCCTGAATCATCGGGTTGAACTAAGAGAAAATGTAATCCTTTGGCTAACTGTTTTTTGACTTCAAAATT
>JBMDYE010000229.1:0-3958 GCA_048595135.1 Planktothrix sp.
CTTCTTTTAACTTCGTTGCATCCCGACCGCCAGCTTGCGCTAAGTTCGGACGTCCGCCACCGCCACCGCCACAAATTTTGGCGATCGCACCAATAAACTTACCTGCTTGTAACACCTTATTATTCACGCCTTTACTAAACGCAGCAACAAAATTAACCTTGCCATCAAGCGTTCCTGAACCCAATACAACCGCACTTTCTCCTAACTTTTGTTGCAGTCTTTCTGCGGCGGTTTTTAATGATTCTGCATCCGCACCATCCAGTTCAGAAACAATCATTTTGAACTCACCAACGGTTTCCGCAGTCGTTAATAATTGGTCGGATTTTGCGATCGCTAATTCCGCCTTAACCGCCTCTAATTGCTTCAGAGTTGCTTTTAACTCATTTTGCAAATTATTAACTCGGTCTGTTAACTCTTCTGGTTTGGCTTTAAAGCGATCGCTTAACTCCTTAACCACCGTATCCCGAACTTTCAAATATTCCAGAACCGACTGACCCGCCACCGCTTCAATTCGGCGAATTCCTGATGCAATACCCGTTTCTGAAATAATCTTAAATAATCCAATTTCTGCGGTATTATTGACATGAGTTCCGCCGCATAATTCCATCGAAACCCCAGTATAATCAACCACCCGCACAATATTAGAATATTTCTCTCCAAACATCGCCGTTGCGCCTTTTGCTTTTGCTTCTTCTAACGGCATTTCTTGAACCACCGCCGGATGGGCTTCTGTGATCCAAGCATTTACTTGATCTTCTACTTGTTGTAATTCTTCAGCCGTTAACGCACGGGGACAATTAAAATCAAACCGTAACCGATCAAACGACACCAAAGAACCCGCTTGAGAAATGGACGCATCAACGATCATTTTTAACGCGGATTGTAACAAATGAGTTGCGGTATGATTCGCTTGAGCGCGACGGCGACAAGTCGGATCAATTTGAGCATTTAAGGTCATTCCAACGGTTAAATGTCCCCGTTCTATTCGTCCAAAATGTACAAAAATATCCGATTCTTTTTTAACATCCTCAACCCGCACCACGGTATCACCATAACTTAAATAACCGCGATCGCCAATTTGTCCTCCTGATTCCGCATAAAAAGGCGTCCGATCTAACACCACTTGAACTGATGTTCCCGCCTCCGCTTCTTCAACGGATTTTCCCTCAACTAAAATCGCTTCAACTTTCCCTTCTAAATTGAATAATTGATAGCCTAAAAACTCCGTTGAGTGGATATGTTCAGCCAATTTATCTAAACTCCCTTGCACCGTTAAATCAATCGTTTCATGGGCATCTTGAGAACGGCGACGTTGTTCTTCCATCTCCGCTTCAAATTCTTCCACATTCACCGTTAACCCATTTTCTTCTGCAATTTCTTGCGTTAATTCTAACGGAAACCCATAAGTATCATACAGAACAAAGGCATCTTTACCCGAAATCGTTTCCGGTTTTTTGGCTAAAACTTCTGCTAACAATTTTTCGCCCCGTTCTAACGTTTCTAAAAAGCGAGATTCTTCCCGTTGTAACTCCGCTTTAATCGCTGTTTCCCGTTGACGAACATTCGGATAAACTGCTTCTGATAATTGAATTGCCGTTTCTGCAACTTGGGTGGTAAATTCTCCTGAAATACCAATTAAGCGACCATGCCGCACCACTCGACGAATTAACCGTCTTAAAATATACCCTCTGCCAATATTAGAAGCAGTCACTTGATCGGCAATTAAATGCACAACAGCCCGCACATGATCGCCAATCACTTTTAAAGAAACCTTGGTTTTCTCATCCGCCGTTTTATAATCAATTCCTGCAATTTTAGCCGCCGTTTCAATAATCGGATAAATCAAATCCGTTTCATAATTATTCGGAACTTGCTGCAAAATTTGCGCCATCCGTTCCAACCCCATCCCCGTGTCAATATTCTGATTTTGTAACGGGGTTAAATTGCCATCGGTATCTCGGTTATATTGCATGAACACTAAATTATAGAATTCAATAAACCGAGAATCATCTTCTAAATCAATATTGTCTTCTCCCTGTTCTGGGTGGAAATCATAGTATATTTCTGAACAGGGGCCACAGGGGCCAGTGGGGCCAGACTTCCAGAAATTATCCGCTTCTCCCATCCGTTTAATCCGATGGGGAACCACACCAATTTTATCGCGCCAAATTGCAAAAGCCTCATCATCATCTTCAAACACACTCACCACTAACCGTTCTGGAGGCAAACCAAACACTTTTGTTGATAATTCCCATCCCCAAGCGATCGCTTGTTCTTTAAAATAATCACCAAAGCTAAAATTACCCAACATCTCAAAAAATGTATGATGTCTAGCCGTTCTACCGACATTTTCAATATCATTAGTACGGATACATTTTTGCGAGGTCGTCGCCCGCGGAACTTCCGGTTGGCGCTGTCCCAAAAAGATTGGTTTAAAGGGTAGCATTCCCGCAATGGTCAGTAACACCGTTGGGTCTTCTGGAACTAACGACGCACTGGGGAGGATTTTATGCCCTCGGTCTGCGTAGAAGTTTAAGAATGTTTGACGAATTTCACTGCCACTCAGGTATTTCGGAGAAAAAGACATAATCGCTCACTTTAAAAATTTTGCACTAAGAATTCAGCATAGATGAAAGATCAAACCTTGCATCGCATAACTTTTATTTTAATTGTTGGGATGTCCAGCTTGAGCGGTTGGGTGGCTGGAGTCTTATTTCGCCAACTCGCTTTACCCGAACTGCAAGAACGGACGTTTCCGGTGATGGTTTCTATCCTGCCCCATCTCCCCTTTGCCCATGCCTTACCCCCCCAGGAAATCATTCAACCTTACGAAGTGCGACCGTTACCGGGGAAACTCGACAATGTGGTGATGTTCAATAGCAATAGTCCAGAATGGATTAAACAGGAAGGGATTCTGCTGTCAACGTTTCCGGGCGCTTGGCGAGAACATCCCGACGCCCATATTGAATATCCATTTACCGGGGAATTTGAACTATTTGCCCATCACTTCACCCACACGCCGCCCGACTTGAAAACCTTATATATTGGGATTTTAGTTCATAACCCCAACCCTGAACCCGTCACCTTGGAGGTGTTACAAGCAGCAAGTTATCAGTTAGAACCCGATGCACCCTTTCAGCAAAAACCGCCCCAGAGTGAAAACCCCAAGGGAGACGTTTATTCTGGCCCCGGAATTCGCGCAGTCGATAATATATTAAGAGGGATTCGCCAACCGGAATTTCCCGCCACGTTAGAAATTCCCCCCTATGAAAACCGAATGTTAATGAATTTGCCCATCCCCGTTAAAGGGTTAGACCGTCCGGTGAATGGGCGTTCTACGTTTATGCGATTAAAAGTTAGGGGCGATAATGCCCCTATTTATTTGGCTAGTTTAGCCCAATATGCGAAGATGCACCCCGATGGTAAGGAACAAGCACCCACCTTAGAGCAGTGGCAACAGTTGCTTGATAAAGGGACTTTAGCACAACCCCGTGATCAAAAACCGACTCCACCGGAACAAGTTGGGGGTCAGTTAATTTATAGTCGGGTTGCGGGGGTTCAGGAAGGGTCAAAATGGGAAGCAGATTTAGTAGATGAAGGGAAAAATACGCTGACCATTCCAGCACCCGGAAACGGGATTTCCTACCCCATTAGTACGGTTCGCGCTGGAACATTAGGCACAAAACAAATTCAAGCCGCCCCGTTAATTGTTCGTTATCCTGATACCGCGTATCAATCTCACGGCAATTATGGCGTTCATTATGATTTGCATATTCCGTTATTTAATTCTACTGATCAAACTCAAACCGTTGCGGTTAGTTTAGAAACACCAATGAAGGAAGAAACGTTATCAAAAAATGGCTTAATTTTTCGACAACCCCCTTTAGATTTTCCGTTTTTTAGAGGAACCGTGCGGTTAAGATATACCGATGATCAAGATAATGATGTGTTGCGTTAT
>JBMDYE010000230.1:0-32687 GCA_048595135.1 Planktothrix sp.
CAGCTTAACCTTAAGCTCTACCTGTGAAACGTTAGCCATAAAACCAGCACCCATTCAAGTGAGTTGGTTAGGGTGGGATGCGTCGGAAATTCCAGCTATTGATTATTTTATTGCTGACCCTTATGTATTACCTGAAGATGCTCAAAATTACTACAGTGAAAAAATTTGGCGTCTCCCTCAAACTTATATTGCTGTAGATGGCTTTGAAGTAGCCGTTTCTAATCTTCGTCGAGATCAGTTGGATATTCCCAATGATGCCATTATTTATTTTACGGCTCAACGCGGATATAAATATAATCCAGATACCGCTAGATTACAACTTCAAATTTTGAAAGACGTTCCTAATAGTTACTTCCTAATTAAAGGGATGGCAGATCAAGCATCTTTGAAAACATTTTATGCTGAAATTTCTGAATCAGTTGGGGTAGATTGTGATCGCTTAAAATTACTTCCCTTATTCCCAACAGAAGCCATTCATCGGGCGAATTTAGCCGTTGCAGATATTGTTTTAGATACTTACCCGTATAACGGCGCAACAACGACAATGGAAACCCTCTGGATGGGAATTCCAATGGTGACAAAAGTTGGACAACAATTTGCCGCGAGAAATAGTTACACGATGATGCTGAATGCCGGAATTACAGAAGGCATTGCTTGGACAGATGAAGAATATGTGGAGTGGGGAATTAAGCTCGGAACTGATGAAAAGTTACGGCAACAAGTGGCTTGGAAATTAAGACAAAATCGGAAAATAGCCCCTCTGTGGAATGCGAAACAATTTACCCATGAAATGGAAAAAGCTTATGAACAAATGTGGCAGAATTATATTGAAGGGAAAAACTAATTTTACGCGCTGATTAACCCACCCCTAATAGTTTTAAATGATAAGCTGATTTTTTTAACTGTTGGCTTTCTAATTTAGTTTGGCTAATCGCAATTACTGTTTGTTGAGAGCCATTGTTAATCGAATTCATTGCAGAAATGACATTTTCAATGGCGATCAGTTGTTGCTGTGAGGTTACATAAATCTGTTCAGAACTTACAGCAACTTGATCAATAGCTTGGGTGATTTGGCTAAAAATTACTGTGGTTTCTTCCGCAATTTTTAAATTCTTCTTGACGGTATTTTTACCATCTTCCGCCGCTGCAACAGTCCCCTTAACCGCTTGTTTAATTTCATGAATTAAGTGATTAATTTGTTGGGTGGAGTCATGGGTGACATCAGCGAGTTTACGAATTTCGAGAGCAATGACATTAAACCCTAAACCCTGTTCTCCGGCTCTGACCGCTTCAATCGAAGCATTCAGTGCTAACATATTGGTTTGATTCGCAATTTCACTGACCCAATTACTAATACTATTAATCTGTTGGGCTTGTTCATTGAGAGTTGTAATTTGACGAGAAATTTCGTTTACTTTGCTATCTAATATGGTTATTTCTGACAGGGTTTTAGAAATTGCTTTAGCCCCATCCTGAGTTAAACCTCTGACTTTTTGAGCAACCTGAGTAGCTGATTTCGCTTGTTGAGTCGCTTGATCAGACGCACGACCTAATTCATCCATTGTTGTTGTTGTTTTATTGACTGATTCTGCTTGTACAGCAAGAATTTTTTCCTGTTCTTCTACAGTGGCTGCAATTTGGGTTGATGACTTTACCAGGGTATTTACTAATCCTTTTAAACTTTTGCTAATGGGACGAGCGATCGCTAAACTTAAAATTATCCCTAAACTCAAGGCAATTGTTGGTGCTACTACCATCCCCAATACACTCAAGGTTTTACTTTGAATAATGGTTTGATCCGCATTCACTTTTGATAATTCAGCAATTTTTTTATTTTCTTGAATGACTTTTTCTAAACTTTTAGTAGTGGCATCAAAACTCGGTTGATTAATCGAGTTATACTGCATCTGCAATGTTGATAAAAGTAAGGTGGCTTGACGGGCTTTTTTCATATTTTCAGAGTTTTGTTGCCCTATTTCCCATAAGTTTAATTGAGCTTTATGGGGAGATAAAATTCCTAAATCTTGAAACTGGCTATAAAGTTCTATAAAAGTTTCATGCTGTTTTTCCCATTGTTTCCACCTCAGTTTGAATTGATTCCAAAGTTGATCTTCTGTCTCTGTCCGAGGTAAAGGTTCATATTCCAAAAAACCTGTTTTGATGAATTCCCAGTCTTCTTGAATACGCATTAGGGTGATTTCCTTGCTATTTTTCTCTACCAGAGTATTTAAAAGAAAAGATTGTCTAGCCTCAATATTTCTCATGCCTTTGTCAATTTTTTCTAACCCTAAAATTGAAGGAATTCTAACCAAGCTAATTTCATTCAGTTCTTGGCTTAAAGCTGAGGTTGATCGCCATCCTAAGAACGCCACTAAGAAGACAATCAATCCCATTAAAATAAAAGAATTAATCATTTTTATTTGTAAGTTAAATTGATTAAAAAAATCAAAGACTGTTTTAATCATAAATGGCTCTTTTCCCTTTTTTGATGGAATTAGTAAAGGTATTAAGTTCTATAATATTAATAATAGTTAAATTGTATCTCTAGGTACAGAATTATGCTGAAAAAGTTAATATTTTAATACCGAAATTAACGTTAATTTATCCTTAATCTTTCTTCAAGGCTACTGTCAGTGATCTCAGGCTTGGGGTGTCAGCCAGGGAGGAAGGGGTTGATGGGATAGCGGATTGCTGACCAAGCTATGCCCAAAGCGATCGCTTATCGGTTATAATTGTTAAGTTATTTGAAATTTTTTCAATTTCTAGCAAAACTCGGTTACTTAACCTAACTTATGTCTCTCCCCATTCGCAACGTCGCTATTATCGCTCACGTCGATCACGGCAAAACAACCTTAGTGGACGCACTTCTCAAGCAATCTGGCATTTTCCGTGAAGGGGAAGACATTCCAGATTGCGTTATGGACTCCAACGATATTGAACGGGAACGAGGAATTACCATCCTTTCCAAAAATACCGCAGTCCGCTATAAAGAGACCATTATTAATATTATCGATACCCCAGGACACGCCGACTTCGGGGGCGAAGTTGAACGGGTGTTAGGAATGGTAGACGGTTGTATTTTAATCGTCGATGCTAACGAAGGGCCAATGCCCCAAACCCGCTTCGTGCTGAAAAAAGCCTTAGAAAAGGGTTTACGTCCGATTGTTGTTATTAATAAAATTGACCGTCCCCGCGCCAATCCCCACACTGCGGTTGATAAAGTTTTAGACTTATTCTTAGAACTCGGTGCGGATGATGACCAATGCGAGTTCCCCTATCTGTTCGCCTCCGGTTTAGGCGGATTTGCGAAACGGGAACTAGAGGACGAAAGCACCGATATGCAGCCTTTATTTGAGGCGATTCTCGAATATGTGCCACCACCAGTGGGGGATGTGAACAAACCCTTACAATTGCAAGTCACCACCCTCGATTATTCTGAATATGTGGGGCGGATTGTCATTGGTAAAATTCACAATGGAACCATTAAAGCCGGACAACTCGCCGCCTTAATTAAAGAAGATGGCAGTATTGTCAAAAGCAAGATTAGTAAATTAATGGGATTTGAAGGGTTAAAACGGATTGACCTGGAAGAATCTTCGGCGGGAAATATTATTGCGGTGGCTGGGTTTAGTGATGCCAATATTGGGGAAACCATCACCTGTCCCAACGAACCCCAGGCGTTACCGTTAATTAAAGTCGATGAACCCACCTTACAGATGACCTTCTCAGTCAATGACTCGCCGTTTGCGGGTCAGGAAGGAAAATTTGTGACGTCTCGCCAAGTTCGCGATCGCTTAATGCGAGAATTAGAAACGAACGTCGCCCTCCGTGTAGACGAAACCGACTCCCCCGATAAATTCTTAGTTTCAGGACGGGGAGAACTGCACCTCGGTATTTTAATTGAAAATATGCGTCGGGAAGGCTACGAGTTCCAAGTCTCCCAACCCCAGGTGATTTATCGGGAAGTCAACGGTCAACCCTATGAACCCTATGAACTGTTGGTCTTAGATGTTCCTGAAGATGGCGTCGGTAGCTGTATTGAACGCCTGGGTCAACGTCGCGCCGAAATGCAGGATATGTTTGTCGGTGGAAACGGACGGACTCAGTTAGAATTTGTGGTTCCCGCACGGGGTTTAATTGGCTTCCGAGGGGAATTCATGCGGATGACCCGTGGGGAAGGAATTATGAACCACAGTTTCCTCGAATATCGCGCCTTATCTGGGGATATTGAAGCGCGTCGCAATGGCGTGTTGATTTCCTTTGAAGAAGGAGTGAGTACCTTCTATGCGATGAAAAACGCCGAAGACCGGGGCGTGTTCTTTATTCATCCAGGGACTAAAGTTTATAAAGGCATGATTGTCGGTGAACACAACCGTCCTCAAGACTTAGAACTGAATGTTTGCAAAACCAAACAGTTAACCAACCATCGGTCAGCAACCGGGGATGAGTTGGTTCAGTTACAAACTCCGGTGGATATGAGTTTAGAACGGGCGTTAGAATATATTGGCCCTGATGAATTGGTGGAAGTGACTCCCCAATCAATTCGTCTACGCAAACTCAGCAAGAAGTTAGTCAAACGCTAACCCGCTAGTGGAGATCAGAAACCGGGTTTCTCAAGTTATCTTTCTGTTAGTAACAAAGGTTAAGGCAGAAACCGGGTTTCTCGCAGGTGCTAGTGGAGATCAGAAACCGGGTTTCTCAAGTTATCTTGCTGTTAGTAACACAGGTTAAGGCAGAAACCCGGTTTTTCGCAGGTGCTAGTGGAGATCAGAAACCGGGTTTCTCAAGTTATCTTGCTGTTAGTAACAAACGTTAAGGCAGAAACCCGGTTTCTCGCAGGTGCGAGTAGAGGTCAAAAGCTGGTTTTTTTCAGTTATTTTTCTATTTGTAATAAAGGTTAAGGCAGAAACCCGGTTTCTCGTCTGGGGTATAGATTTTTCTTAAATATGGTATAATATTGATAATTAAAATTAAATACAAATCGTTCATCTCCCCCAAACGTTGTTAGGAGGGTAGCATCTTAGCGTTTGAGGTAGACGGAAGTAGGGATTCTTCCCCAAGGAACGCGCACATAGTTTTACCTCATGTAAAGGTTGGTTATGATGCTTGTACCTTCTTTAATTTCCCTCGCTATCTCCGTGATTGCCGTTTTGCTGAGTTTAAGTACGAATGAAGAGATTGTTCAGGTGATGGCGAGAGGAATTGGAATCATTAGTTTTTTAGTCAGCTTAGTTCTAGCCCCTTGGTTACTGCTACTGATTCTGGTTGTTCCTTTAATGGGAACTAAAAAACTAATCCAAAGCCCCCAATAATTAGGAGTAACGTGAATTGACGTCAATCCTATCAATAGACTAAGTATACCACGCCGATGCAGAAAAAAACCGCATAGACGTGGTTATTTAATGGCTATGAATTAGGAAGTTGATATTGTTCAACAATGCGCTTGGCGTATTCAGGAACGTGGGCGTCTAACTTTTCAGGATGATTGCGCTTCACATATAAATAATTGCGGGTAAAGTGAGAATCTATCGAGAAACGGGCATATTCTAACCCTTTGGGGCCGATTTTATCAATCACAACCCCCATTAATTTTGCAGCCCACATGGGTAACGTTACTTCATTATCATAGGCGGGAATACTTTGTTGAACTGCTTGTTTTCGATTTCCTTGAGAAATTACAGGTTGAGTATCAATTAGATCTCGAACTAAATCTAACATAAACTGTCCGGTTTCATTTCTGACTACAATCCATTGCCATCCATAATTAGCCCCCATATATCCCACCACTAAATCGGCGAGGGAGTTCACATAATCAAAACAACTTAAACAGGATGGGGCGAAAATATTCTTCAATTTTTTGGTATTTAAACCGAAAAAAGGAACCGTTTCAGTTGAACCATCTTCATGTTTAAAATGAACCCGAAAATCCTGCATAAATTCATAATAAACCACCGTATCAGGGGATTTACTCGTCGTTTCTAAAAAGGTTTTCAAGCCTTCACGGGTGACATTATCAACACAAGGCGTTCCTAAAACATACAGTTTTTCTAATCCTAATTCCTTCTCAACTGCCCGCAACGCTTGAATTTGACACCCGACGCCAATCACTAACAATCGCTTCATTCCCGACTGTTGGATTTGTTCTAAAACCGATAAATTCGGGGATAAAGTGGGTTTATTAACTTTGGCGGCGAGAACTTCTTCCGGGGTTCTCGCAATCACAGGTTGGGGTTGAAAACGGTCTTCTTTGGTATTTTGAACACAAACCACCCCTTCAACTAACCCTCGGTTGAGCATTTCAATGGCAATGGTACTGACAATTCCCGTCCATTGGGCGCCTTCAATGGGTTGTTTTTTCTTGGCTTGCATCATCTCTTGATGCACCCCAAAATAAACCTGATCCCAGTTATCTAAATTGCGGCTTTGTCCATGGGCTTCTGCTTCTAATTCAGCAATTTGTTGATTCAGAAACGCACAAGCTTCTTTTACATAGTGAATATAATAGGTGTCGCACAGACCGCACTCGCTACAGAGTTCCTTCGCAGGACGACGACTCCCCGGTTTGAGGGCTTTGGCTTTGAGATGTTTGGCAGGCTGATGTACTGAAGTCATTGAAAGCGTGTTTTTGTTATCGGCAGATTAGATTTATCCTGAGATTTTACCATTTTTGAGGAGGGTTAGATTTTATTGAGTCGAGTCCGATGTAAAACTGTTTTGCCTCCAATTTATTGTCGGGGCGAGGCGCGCCTTGCCCCTACCTTGAAAGCACAGTATTTTTTAGCATTAATAATCTGCCTGATTATTTTGTACCCTTCATTTAGACTTGCTATAGTCTCCTAAAATATTAGTATCAAAATAAAAATCTATTTTTACTAATCATCCCTACTTGATTGTATTACATTTTTCTGGATTTGAATAAAACTCCGTATAATTACGAATTTCTCATTATTGTTATTCCTGCTAATTTAATGATATTAATAAAAATAAAGGTACTCACCATGACCGATAAAAATAATCAGGACTTACAAAACGTTGCCGAAGCCACAGGTTATGCAGCAACGGGTGCAGCAGTTGGAAGCCAAGTCGCAGCAACGGTTGGGGGAATGGGGTTAGTGGGTGGTTTTGGTGGCGTGGCGGTGGGTGCAGCACCCGTTGTGGCAGCAGGTGCAGTGGTGGGAACAGCCGCCTATGGTGCGAAAAAAGCCTTAGAAGAAGGAGATGCAACCGCATTAGGGGCGATCGCAGCAGGTGCCGTTGGGGGTGCTGGGGTTTCTGCTGTGGTTGGGGGAATGGGGTTAGCGGTGGCGGGAACTGCTATTGGAATTGGTATGGCTCCTGTTGTCGCAGCAGGTGCGGTGGTGGGGTTAGCAGGATATGGGATTAAAAAGTTAGTGGATGATCATTTACAAAATTCTGAACAAGAACAGTTAGAAAATGCGATTGCCAATAAACTGAATGAAAATTTAGACACTGTGAGAAAAGCAAAATTAGAAGCAGAACAAGCCGCACGAGATGAATTTTGGAAACAACGAGATCTAGCTAATAAATAGGTAAGTTACAAAGTTAATCAATTCAATCAATTTCATCCCTTTGAAACACAATAACAAAAGTTAAAAATATGGGACAACTATTTGATCGAACGAGTCGTTTAATTAGAGCTAATCTCAACTCTTACGAAAAAAAAGGTTCCCATAATTTTGCAGCTAGTTCAGCTTTTGCTACAGGTGGTGCTTTAGCAGGTGCGTCTGTCGGTCAAGTCGGCATTTTAGCAGCCGGAACAGGTTTTAGTGTAGGAACACTTGGATTAACTGGGGCTGGTGCATTAACAGGTTTTGCCCTTTATGAAGCTATTAGAATCATCGCAGAAGAAGATACTTCATCAGTAGGAGCCGCTACAACGGGAGCAGTAGCGGGTGCCGGTGTGTCTGCTACAATCGGAGGAATTGGAATCGCCGCCGGAGGAACAGCATTTGGTGTGGGAATGGCTGGTATGACTGCTGCGGGTGCAGTTGCAGGATTAGGTATTGCAGGTTTAATTCGTCTTTTGAATCAAGGAATTGATCCAGAAAAGCTATTAGAAAAAGCTGTTTTGGATATGCAAGAAGATCTGATTAAGTTTCGTCAAGCGATCATTCCAGTGATTGTTGATCAAAAACGTCTTGAACAAGAATATGAGCAGGGTAAAATGCAAGTTAATAAATGGCAATCTCGATCTAAACTTGCTTTGAAAAAAGGTGATGAAAATTTAGCGAGAGAAGCTTTAAAGCGAAAAAAATTATGGTTAGAAGCTATAAATCTACTAAAGCAGCAACTCGATACTCAGACAAAACAAGTTATTCATCTTAAACATCAATTATCAGTTTTTGAACAAAAGGTTTCTGAGGCTAAATCTAAGAAATTGTTACTAATCTCCAAAATCAAAGCTGCAAAGGCACAGACTGAAATTAATAATCAACAAAATTTGTTAGCTGAAATTAATGCCAATAGTACAATGACAGCTTATGAACGAATTGAAGAGAAAGTTCTACTTCTACAACTGGAAGAGCGTTCAGTACAAGAACTTGCAGGTTCAGATCTGGAAAGTCAATTTGTAGCTTTAGAAGCAGGAAGTGACGTTGATGAGGAATTGGCAAGATTAAGAGCGCAAATTACAGGTAATAATACAATCACCGTTCCTGATTTGAAGCTTAATTCTTCGTTAACTCTCTATCCCATTGATGATGAGTTAGAACAATTACGTCAAGAATTGAATAAAATGTAAATAAAAAAAACGAGAGTTTTACATCTAAAATTAGATTAAGTAGGACGATGCTCTGCCCATCTTTTGTTGTTCTGACTAATAAAATAAACCTCATTCAATCCAATAAAAACGAGATATCTTCCGGTGAGCAAAGCCTACCCTACTCAAGTCATAGTTTTTTAAATTTTGGCAACATCATCTTCATCGCTCGATGTTGATCTTAAACCGACCGAACTCAGGTAATATATAAAATAAGCAGACTTGAATGGGGAGAGCAAGTATGAAGAGTTGTTTTAGCTTACTAAGTCTCAGCTTAATCCTAGCCAGTTTGAATTGGGGATGCGCTGAAAAATCTTCTTCAGAGGTGGTAAGTCTGAACAATTCTCATTCAAAAGTTCAAGTAATTCCCTTAGATTCTGCCATCGAACCGAATGGTAAAGGTGGATTAATTGCTGTTGATGTTAATAATAATAACCAAAAAGATTTTATTATTACCCAGTCTAATTCCAATATTTTAGGACAAGAACAAGGATTAGTTACTGTTTACGATCATTCAGGTCAAAAACTTTGGGATAAAACCGCTAACCTACAACTAACCCGGAAATCAGAAGACCAAGGTTTACCGGGGTTACACGCCCCAGGGGTTCAAGCGGCTGATATTGATGGAGATGGGAAAACAGAAGTTTTGTTTCTCACCACAGATAATCGCTTACATATTGTTGAAGGCGCCACCGGAAAAACGATTCGAGAAATACAACTCACTTCACCGAATAAAACTGAACGTTGGGAACATTTAGTTATCGCTAATTTTCGCGGAAAAGGCGATCGCGATCTGCTGTTACAAACGACCGAAACTGTTGATTATCGGATGGGACGTTTTCTAGCGGCTTATTCCATGGAAAATTTGCTTAAAACAAATCAACCCCAACCTTTGTGGACAAGGGATGATTTTGTCGCCAATGCACATAATGGCGCACGAATCGCCGATCTCGATGGAGATGGTTTAGATGAAGTCTTAGGGGGGACGCTGATTTCACCCAAAGGCGATCTTTTGTTTAGTATTCCTCTCAAAGGTCATGTTGATGCAATTTTTGCCGCTGATGTTCGACCGGATATTCCGGGGATGGAAGTGGTTGCGTTAGAAGAAGGGGGAGAACCCGGAGGAGAAGAAGATAAAGAAGTCGGTACAGAAGCAAAAAATCAACCCCAAAGTTCCAGACGTCTGAAAAGCGATCGCGTTTTTCTCTACAATACAAAAGGATTAATTTGGGAAACCGACTACAAAAATTGGGAACCTCAAAACGCTGCATTAGGAGATTTCGATCTTAGTCGTCCCGGCTTAGAAATTTGGTGTCGAAGTCGTTTTAGAAGCCATCAGAAGCCCTTTGTTTTTGATGCAAAAGGTCAACTGATTTCTAACTATGAATTAAGTAAAATTGCCCCTCCTGATTGGACAGAAAAAGGTGTAGAAGTTATTTTTACGATTGATTGGACTGGGGACAAGAAACAGTTAGCCGCCGCAAAAGAACGTCACGAAGAAGGAGATGTTGCTATTTTTGATCCCCTCACGGGTGAATTTCAGATGCGATTTCCAGAACAAGCCCATCGGCTTTATGTTGCAGATGTTTCGGGAGATTGGCGAGAGGAATTAATGGTTTTAAACACTAAAGAACTGCGAATTTATCAAAATCCTCAACCTAACCCTAATCCTAAAGGTTCGTCTCTCTGGACTCAAAATTCCTACCGTCGTAGCAAGATGACTTGGAATTATTACAGTCCATAAATAGATCTTTAACGGTTGACTACACATCCTGATTGTCATGAAAACAGACTCAATTTTTTATCGTCTTTTTAGCGAACTTCCTAGCACCTTCTTTGAACTCATCGGTGCTTTACCAACAGAAGCCGTTAACTATCGCTTTGATTCTGTTGAACTGAAACAAACTGCTTTTCGCATTGACGGTGTATTTCTTCCCCTAGAGTCAACCTCCCAACTTCCGATTTATTTCGTTGAGGTACAATTTCAAAAAGACCCGAATATTTATGCTAGACTATTCTCAGAAGTATTTGTTTATTTGAGAATTAACAACCCTGCTCAAATTTGGCGTTCTGTTATTCTTTTTAAAGAACGCAATCTAGAACCCGATATCCTCGAACCTTATCAACCTTTACTAGATTCTGCATTCGTTCAACGAATCTATCTTGATGAATGGGAAGTTGAACCCGCTAGTCTGGGGTTGGGAATTATTCAATTAGTTGTTACCCCCGTTACGGAAACGCCAGCTAAAGCGAGACAACTTTTAGCTCAAACCCGCCAAACCGTTGAGGATGTCACGACCCAAACGGATGTGATAAATTTAATAGAAACCATCGTCTTGTATAAATTTCCAAGTCTCAGTCGGGAGGAACTAGAAACGATGTTAGGACTAAACGATTTAAAACAAACAAGATTCGCTCAAGAAATGTTAGAAGAAGGAAGACAAGAAGCTAAATTAGCATCTGCTTATCGTTTTTTAGCTTTGGGATTAAGTCTGGAAATTGTAGCGCAAGGATTAGGATTAACCGTTGAAGAACTCCAACAAATGCTTGATCAAAATCCTAATGCTCAACAATCTTCTCAATAAAATTATTAAGAAAAATGCGATCGCTTTTTCCCATTGCAATTAGAGAAAATTAGTTTTCCTCTAATTCAACACTGGGTTCTCCTGGGTAAAAGCGATTATCTAATATTTGCTCAAGAGTATAAAGACATTCAGAGGGAAATGTTTTTAAGGGTAAATTGGTTTCACTTGCCGCTAATTCGACAGCTTTAATATAAGCTTTTTGAATCGCTTCTGTTAGATAGGGTTTTAAACTCGGACTATCTTCTAGTAATTGATCTAAGTCAATCCGTTGTATCCGAATAGTTGCTAACCAACTGCGACTGCGTTTAGTGGGTTGATATTCCCATTTTAATAAATGAGCAATTAAAATACTGAGTCTGTTTCTTAATTGTTGGCGTTCTTGTCTTCCCAAAGATTCTATTTCCTCAATTAAATTATTTAGATCTAGTTGATGCCATTGTTGTTCACGGAGTAACTGAGCTTGTTTTTGTGTCCATTCATAAAAATCATTTTGATATAAATTATGCATTCTTATCTTTCCCTTAATTTTTTAACATTTTTTCCCTTTATTTTAGTTCTGTTTCTTGCACCTGAATTGAAAGTTTAAACCCCAAACTATGCAATAATTCAACAAAACCATAAATTTCTGCACAACCGCTTATTGTTAATCGATGATAAAGTTTTTCATGGTTTTTCAGGGTTTCATCGGGTAAACCTTGATGATCTGAAAAAGCTTTGATAATATCTTCAAGTGCTGCAAGTAACAGTTGGGGTTCTGGATTTTCTTCTTCTAAGGCGACTTCCAAATAAACTGCTGCTTCTTCAGGATCTTTTAGAGATTCTATAAAAGCCTCTTTCCAGCTATCACTAATGGGCGTTTTAACGTCTTGCATGGTAGTCTCTCCAGTATTCCTTTGCTGTTTCAATATCTTGTTGCTGAGTGCTTTTATCTCCACCACAGAGAAGAAGAACTAGGGTTAACCCAACTTGTCCAAAATAAACCCGATAACCAGGGCCATAATTAATTTTAAATTCATAAACTCCCTCACCTAATGAACGATAGTCGCCCAAATTCCCTAAATTAATTCGCCTTAACTTAGTTTGAATTTTCAATCTAGCTTTTCGATCCCGTAGGGACTCTAACCACTCTGCAAACGGTACTTTACCTTCTGATGTAACATAACGCTGAATCTCCCTCGGTTGACTTTCCATAATAATTATAGCGATCGCAAATCCCAATATTACCAAAAGTTTGTAATTGTACACTTCGTTGAACTCAGGCAATTAATCACTAACTCTTCAGATTAATTATTAATATTAAAGTTAAAAATCGTCATTTCTCTGAGCAACCTGTCCCGACAAAGGCATGATCCTGTGCTACTGTAGTTAAAAAATCTGTGAATCCTTGCGAGATCCAGGGTAAACTGTTACTATTGTTGATTCTTCCGACAACGATGCAGTCGTGTGAGTATCCCCCACTCACCAAAAATCTTACATCCGCCCAAATGGTTCATATTAAACGCGTTGAACTTACTAACTTTAAATCCTTTGGTGGGACAACAGCAGTCCCCTTACTACCAGGGTTTACAGTCATTTCCGGCCCCAACGGTTCCGGCAAATCGAATATTCTCGATGCGTTATTATTTGCATTAGGGTTATCCTCCTCGAAAGGAATGCGGGCGGAACGTTTACCCGATCTGGTTAACAACGCCCAAAGCCGCAAGGGAACTGTTGAAACCCTTGTTACCGTTACCTTTGACCTCTCCGACTACGACGGCGAACCCTTGGGAACTGACCCCAGCGAAACGGATAATAATTCATCTCCTGAAACCGAAGACGACGTAGAGACGCGCCATGGCGCGTCTCTACAGGATGCTGCCGCACCGTTACACCAGATGCGGAATTTTGAACCCCCTTCAGAATGGACAATTTCGCGGAAACTGCGGGTAACAAAACAGGGAACTTATACCTCGACTTATTATATTAATGGGGAAGCTTGCACCCAAACGGAACTGCACGAACAACTGAATAAACTGCGAATTTACCCCGAAGGTTATAACGTGGTTCTGCAAGGGGATGTGACGGGTATTATTACGATGAAACCCCGTGAACGCCGCGAAATTATTGATGAGTTGGCGGGGGTGGCGTCTTTTGATCGAAAAATTGCCTTAGCGAAGGAAAAATTAGATACAGTTAAAGATCGAGAAGAACGGAGTCGTATTGTAGAACAAGAATTAATTGCTCAACGCGATCGCTTAGATAAGGATCGGGCAAAAGCGGAAAAATATCAACAACTGCGAGAAGAATTTCAACAAAAAAGTCAGTGGGAAACCGTCCTCAATTATCAAACGTTGCAACAGCAACAAGGACGCCTGCGAGAACAAATAGAAGCGGATGATCGCACGTTAACCGAACTCAACGAACAACGTCAACACCAAGATCAACAAATTTCTATTACTTCGGTTCAACTCGAAGAACTCAACGCCCGTGTGAAAGCAATGGGGGAAGAAGAACTGATTGCCCTTCAGTCTACTTTAGCGACCCAAGAAGCGCAACAACAGCAACTCCAAACCCGGTCTGCTGAACTGGAAACCACCCGCCAACAAACCATTGCCCAAATTCACCAAACCGAACAAGACCTGCGCCAACAGTATCAAACCCTTGATCAACTTGCTATTGAAAAAGATCAAGAAACCTTGAATTTAGGGCAACGTCAACGAGAACGGGACACCCTGCAAACGACAATAGAACGCAGTCGAGAAGCCACGTCCCAAGTGGCGCAACAGGCGCAAAGCTGGATGGTGCAACAAACGGAACTCCATCGTCAAATTGAAACCTTACAGAAAACCCTCGACCCCCATCGGACTGAACAAGCGCGACTGCGAGAACGGGTTGACCAACTGCAACGGCAACTTTCAGAACAGCAACAGTCTATCAGCAGCTTGGGTCAGGCGTTATCGGAAAAAACAATAGCGCTGCAAAGTGCAACCTCTCAACGGGATGGGACATCTCAGCAGGTGGCGACTTTAACCCAACAGGTGACGGAAGCAGAAACGGACTTGCAAGTTCAGCAGGAAACCCAAACCCGGTTATTACAGGAACAACGAGAACGTCAACGCAAACTCGATAAATTAGAAGCACAACATCAAGCCCAACAGGAAGCGACGGGAAGTTATGCGACGAAAATGATCACCCAAGCGGGAATTTCCGGTATTTGTGGGTTAGTGTGTCAGTTGGGGCGCGTTGAACCCCAATATCAGTTAGCGTTGGAAACCGCAGCAGGGGCGAGGTTAGGTCATATTGTGGTTGAAGATGATAGCGTGGCGGCGGCAGCAATTGAATTTTTGAAGCGCCAACAAGCGGGGAGAGCAACGTTTTTACCGTTAAATAAAATACAGGGAAATCGTTCTAATCTTCCTAATTTAGCAACGATGCGAAATCTTCAGGGGTTAATTGATTTAGCGGTTAATTTAATTGACTATGAACCCCGTTATCAAGATATTTTTGCTTATGTTTTTGGGAATACGCTGGTTTTTAATAATCTTAGTAATGCGCGGAAGGTGTTAGGACAATATCGCATTGTTACGTTAGAAGGGGAATTATTAGAAACGACGGGAGCCATGACGGGGGGAAGTGTTGCGTCTCGGTCTACCTTGCATTTTGGCACAGATCAAGGATCAGCGGAAGCGCGAAATATTGCGGCGTTGAAAGAACGCTTAGAAGAAATTGAGAGAATTTTAGAACGGTGTAACCGTAGTATTGAAGAAGCAAGTCAAACGGTGAAATTGCGATCGCAACAACTCAATGAAGTTAGACAAATTTTGCGAGATCATCAACAACACGTGTCCCTGTTAGAGTCGGAAATGAAAACCTTAAAAAATCAACAGGAACAACTGCGATCGCAATTTGAAAAAAATACCCAAGAATTTAATACCGCCCAAACTCGCCTGCAAAAATTAGAGGCGGAAATTCCGAATTTAGAAACCCAATTACAACAAGATCGGGAACTCTTAGCGCAATTAGAAGCTACCCATAGCCACAGCGAATGGCAACAACTCCAAGGGGTATTAAGAGCCCAAGAAACTGAGTTACAACAAAAAGAAACAGCCCTCAGAACCGTTCAATTGCGGTTAACGGAAATTGACAATCAACAAGCGCGTTTACAAGAAAAAGTTCAAGAAGGAAATCAGAAATTAGAAGCCACTCGTCAACAACAAATTTCCTTAACAAAAAACATCGAAACTGTCAAGATTAAATTAGCAGAAATTCATACAACCATTCAACAAACCCGTGTTAATATTGCCCAAGTGGAAGGGAAATTAGGAGAAGAGAAAAAACAACGGGATCAGGTGGAAACGCAGTTAGGAGAATTGCGGTTAGCCAAACAACAATTAGAATGGCAAATTGAGAAATTACAAGAAACCCAACAGGGGCGACGGGAACAATTAGCGATTAAATTAGAACAAATTGCAGCCATTCGGTCAGAAATGCCTGATCCCTTGCCGAATATTCCCAATAACTTAGATTTAGCCGCTTTACAACGGGATTTGCGATCGCTCCAAAAACGCATGGAAGCGTTAGAACCTGTGAATATGTTAGCGTTAGAAGAATTTGAACGCACCCAAACCCGGTTAGAAGAATTAACCCAAAAATTAACAACGTTAGAAGGGGAAAGAACCGAATTATTATTGAGAATTGAAAACTTTACCACCTTACGCCGTCGCGCTTTTCAAGAAGCCTTTGATGCGGTGAATGAGAATTTTCAAGCGATTTTTGCTCAACTCTCCGAAGGGGATGGTTATTTAGAAATTGATAACCCCGAAGATCCCTTTAGTAGCGGGTTAAATTTAATTGCTCACCCGAAAGGAAAACCTGTTCAACGGTTAACATCGATGTCGGGGGGAGAAAAATCATTAACGGCGTTAAGCTTTATTTTTGCCTTGCAAAGATATCGTCCTTCGCCTTTTTATGCCTTTGATGAAGTCGATATGTTTTTAGACGGGGCGAACGTGGAAAGACTGGCTAGAATGATTAAAAGCCAAGCAGAACAAGCGCAATTTATTGTAGTGAGTTTACGGCGTCCGATGATGGAAGCCTCCCAACGTACCATCGGCGTTACCCAAGCCAGAGGCGCCTTTACCCAAGTTTTGGGTATTAAACTTTAATAGTAGAGTGACCTAACCCCCCAACCCCCTTCCCGACCTCTCCCTGCCCTCTCCACCTCTCCCTGCCCTCTCCTACAAGGAGAGGGAAAAGGAAGAATGTTTTTATTCGAGAGGGAAAAGGAAAAATATTTTGATTCGGAAGGGGGAGTCTTAATAAATTTTGAGGTTAATAGTAATAATTAGTCCCCCCTCTCCTTGCAGGAGAGGGGGTTAGGGGGAGAGGTCACCACCCCCAGAATAAAACAGCCCTGTTTTTAAATTCCTACGCTACCTTATTATTAGGGGACAGATTTACAACAATCTCCCCCCAGATAGCAGTCAAAAATCCAATATTCTGATAGCATCTTGCTAATGGATAGGGGTAGACAGTCTACCCAGTAGGGGAAACCCGAAAAACTAATGGGATGGATACGCATCCACACCATTAGAACTTGTAGAGTAATCTGTATATTTAACAGTTAGAACTAAAATTCTGCCTAGCATGACATCTGAACATATCCGCCAACGCTCCGAACTTCTCGGCACTCAAGTGATCACCCGCGATCGCGGCAAACGACTTGGGATCGTTAGTCAGTTATGGGTAGACGTTGATCAGCGTGAAGTCGTGGCGATCGGCCTCCGCGATAATATTCTTGCGATCGCCGGGATGCCAAAATTTATGTACCTGAGCAATGTCCGTGAGATCGGGGACGTGATTTTGGTGGATGATGATAACGTCATAGAAGAAGAAGTTGATGTCGAAGGGTACAGCACCCTGATCAATAGTGAAGTGATCACGGAAACGGGGGAACCTCTGGGACGAGTGCGGGGGTTCAAACTCGATACCCGTGATGGCAAAGTGGTTTCTTTAATTATCGCCTCTATTGGTCTACCTCAAATTCCTGAACAGGTGATCAGCACCTACGAACTTGCCATTGAGGAAATTGTCAGCAGTGGCCCAAATCGGTTAATTGTCTTTGAAGGGTCAGAAGATCGACTGCAACAGCTTTCTGTTGGGTTGTTAGAACGCTTAGGCTTAGGGGAAGCGCCTTGGGAAAAAGAAGAAGAGGGAATGTATTATCCTCCCACCGTTAAACCCTCTAACCAACTGGGAACCGGACTCCCCCAAACTTCACCGCAACGGGAATATCGCGCCGCCCCTGCTGTTGAAGAAACTTGGGACGAAAACGACGCTTGGGAAGAACAACCCGCCCCCGTCCAACCGTTACGCCAACCCCAACCTATTTATAACGAATACGAAGAAGAGGATAACTGGGGAGATGTGGAACGGGACGAAGACGAGCGCTATCTGGAACGGGAATATGTTCCCATCGAACCGCCTCGTCAAGAACAAAAACTGTTCGCCAGAGAATATGAATATGAATATGAAGAGGAAGGCGAACAAGCCGCTTGGGCGGAAGATGAAACCCCAACACCTTATAAACCAACTCCGGTGAATATTCCAGAGAAGAAGAAAATGCCGGAATACGAAGAATAACCAACTGTAGGGGCGGGGTTCTCCTGCCCTCATCCGTTCTAGCAGAAGAGAAGCCAAGAAAATATTTAAAAATTCAAGCTGACCGTCTTTATCAATGTCCTAATCTATATTTCGACTGCCCTATTACCCACTTGTTGATCCGCATAAAAAAAACCCCCAGCGTTAGCCGGAGGTTACCTATCAGGGTGCATCTACAATTTATTATCCGTTTCGAGATGGCGAGGATCAGGATAGTTTTATTAAAGTCCCTGTACGGGGATTATTTGAGTTGAAACTGCAATGGTCTTTGGGATGCTCAACCTTTGACTACTAGATGCAACAACTCATCTGCACCAGATGCAGGCTACACTATAGCAATCCCAAATAATTTCTAAACTAAAGAAGTAGGAGATACCGTACCCAAAAACGCGGTATTTCTAACTCCAAATTTATGAAACAAATTGTCTGGACAGATTACATGAAATATCGGGCTAATTTAAGAGGGTTTGATTTACAAAAACTTGAAACAATTATCCGATTTTCTGGGGAAAGGTATTATGATACAGTAACAGGAAACTTAATCGTTATTGGGAAACACAGCCAGAATTTAGTGCTGATTCCTTATGAAACTAACGAAAATTCTATTATCCCGATAACGGTTCATGCAACAACTCGTCAACAAATCACATTTCGGTTAACGACTGGGAGATTTACTATTTATGAATAATGCCAAAATGACTTATTTTGAAAAAGAAGATATTCTGCATTTAACTTTACGGGATGAAATAGAATCGGGAAGCGTAGAAATAAGTCCTAATATCACAGCAGAATTGAATGAATCTGGAGAATTAATTGGTTTAGAAATTATTCAAGCGAGTGCTTTTATTAGAGATTCTATTTTAGAATCGGTACAAGCTAAATTATTAGCACTTCAATAAAAACCCCATTTCTTCCTTCAAGGAGTGAGAAAACCGAGTCGCTACGCAAGGATGCGGGGTAATCCGTCAACAATTCACCCGTGACTGTGACGGGAGTAGTTGAGCAACCTGATAGTAACAATAATCCGATGTATAGTTTTTTAAACATATCAATACTGGGACACATATCGAGCCACCTCTAGTATAAAGCGATAGATCTCCGGCTATAGCAAGTCTAAATGAATTGTATAAAATAATCAGCCCGATTATTAATTCTATCAAAATACTCTGATTTCAAGGTAAGGGCGAGGCGCGCCTCGCCCCGACGATACATTGGGAATCAAAACAGTTGTACAATTGATTTAGACTTGCTATATAAAAAACCTCAACTCTATTCAGAATCGAGGTTTTCTAATATTACTATCAACATTCACCGTTCAAGCCATAACCGAATGTTCAGGACGGGCAAAAATCATGCGACCCGCAGAAGTTTGTAAGGAACTGGTGACAACCACCCGTACTTGGTCGCCTACATATTCACTTCCCTCTTCTACGACCACCATTGTCCCATCATCCAAATAACCAATTCCCTGAGATGGTTCTTTGCCTTCTTTTCTAATTTTTAACTCAATTAAATCTCCCGGTAAATAAGTGGGACGAATAGCTTGGGCTAAATCATTAATATTCAAAACGGGAACCTGTTGAACCGTTGCCACTTTTGATAAATTGTAATCATTCGTTAACAGCGTTCCGTTAATTTCTTGGGCAAATCTCACTAATTTTGCATCAACAGTTTGAATATCATCATAATCCGCTGGATGAATCTGAATGAAATCAGGATATTCCTCTCGGAGTCGGTTCAGAATATCGAGTCCGCGTCGCCCTCGAACTCGTTTTTGATCATTGGCTGCATCCGCAATTAACTGTAATTCCTGCAAAATAAATTGAGGAACTAAAATTTGTCCTTCAATAAATCCCGTTTCTAATAAACTTTCGATCCGGCCATCAATAATGCAGCTTGTATCTAACACTTTCGCATGGGCGGGTTTTAGGGTTCCTTCCGCCAATAACATCGAGTCTAAACTGTTGGGGTTAATTAATCTTAAAAAAGCCCGTCCATGGGTATCCGCCAAATTAATCCCAGTAAACCCAAACATCACACTGCACAACACCGCTAAGATCGGTTTAATAAACCCAACTTCACGGGGAATTGGCAATAAAAATAACGGGGCTAACATTAAATTTGCCACCAATAGCCCAATCACTAAACCGATCGCACGGGTGATTAACACATCAATGGGTAACTGACGCACTCGTTCTTCCAAGCGGCGATAGGTGGTTTGTACCACTAAACCGATCACACCGCCAATCAAGGCGGTAAAAGCTGCTGTTACCGATCGCAAACCTTCAATATTCGTAACTTGATCAAGGACAGGTTTGGGGAGCAATTCAATGCCATAAAACCCCGTTCCCGCACCAGCTATGATAAATAAAATAATAATGATTGCATCTAGCATGATTTTAAGCCGATGGGAGTAAGTTAGAGTTCCTGTTGAATTTCTTCAGCAGGTTTGCCTTCCATTATATCTTCTAGGGTAAATTCTACTAATGTCGGTAGGAGCCTGGAAAACCGCCCTGATCCGTTCCTGATTCTTTGTGATCCGCCCTCTATTTTTTTGACCCCGATAAGGTTGGATGCAGGGTACAGCGAGAAAAACGAGAAAAACCCACAACTCAAGTACAATTTAGTTTAACAATTTTATCCCGTTTCTGGAACCAACATTCCCAACAAAATATTTATAAACAATTTAGAATTAAGATCACAATGTTCATCAACTGTCATGATTGCTAACCCCACTCTCGCCCCGTTTCAGCCTTCCTCTGATTTTCAGTCTTTAGAACCTCCCAAATCTGCCTATTTACATATTCCCTTCTGTCGGCGACGTTGTTATTATTGTGATTTTGCCGTTTCGGTTGTGGGCGATCGCAAATCGGGGGAAAATTCAACTGCAATTCAAAACTATGTCAAAGTTTTAAATCGAGAAATTCAGCAAGAATTGATTGAAAATTCCCCTTCTCCCTTAGAAACAATTTTCTTTGGCGGCGGGACTCCTTCCCTCCTGTCGGTTAACCAGTTAGGGGAAATTTTAAATCGTCTGGATCAAAAATTTGGGATTGCTGAAAATGCCGAAATTTCAATGGAAATTGATCCCGGTACTTTTGATTTACAAAAATTGCAGGGTTATATTAATCTGGGAGTTAATCGGGTGAGTTTGGGGGTGCAAGCCTTTCAAGATGAATTGTTAAAGTTATGTGGGCGATCGCATACCGTTGCAGAAATTTTTTCAGCCGTCAATATTATTGAAAAAGTCGGGATTTCTAATTTTAGTTTAGATTTAATTTCCGGTTTACCTCACCAAACTTTAGAAGATTGGCAAGAGTCCCTCAATTCTCTGTTAAAAATTAATCCCCCCCATGTATCTATTTATGATTTAATTGTAGAAGAGAAAACCCCCTTTAGTCGCTATTATCAACCGGGAGAAGCACCCCTTCCCCCCGAAGAAACCACCGCCCAAATGTATCGATTCGCGCAACAAAAATTAACAGGATCGGGGTATGATCATTATGAAATTTCTAATTACGCTCAACCCGGATCTCAATGTCGTCATAATTTAGTGTATTGGAAAAATCAACCGTATTATGGGTTTGGGATGGGTGCCGCTAGTTATGTCCAGGGATATCGGTTAACACGACCTCGCAGAACTCAGGAGTATTATGCTTGGGTAGATGATCCGAACCGTTTAGAAAAAGCAGAATTTGTTAATACCTTTTCCGATCAATTATTAGAAACGTTGATGTTAGGATTACGATTAGCAGAAGGAATTCAGTTAAACTTAATTGCTAAAAACTTTAATTCTGAAACCGTGGAAAAAATATTAACAATATTACAACCTTTTCAAGAACAAGGCTTGGTGTTGATCACGTCAGATAAAATCCAGTTCACTGATCCGGAAGGATTTTTACTGTCTAATCAAATTTTATCAACCCTATTTAGTGAATTAAGTGATTAAAATTACAGTAAAATAAAGTAGAGGAGAAACGATGGCAACTTATCTAATTACGGGTGCAAATCGGGGAATTGGTTATGAATATTGTCGCCAACTTCAACGGAGAGACGAAAGGGTGATTGCAGTTTGTCGGAGTGCATCTGAGGAGTTGAAACAGTTAGGAGTGCAAATTGAGGAAGGAATTGATATTACTTCTGATGCTTCCGTTGCTGAATTGTGCGATCGCTTGGATAACACCAAAATTGATGTATTAATTAATAATGCGGGAATTCTCAAACGAGTTACTTTAGACCAGCTAGATTTTGACAGTATTCGAGAACAATTTGAAGTGAATGCGCTGGGTGCGTTACGGGTGACTCATGCACTGCTTCCAAATCTGGTTGAGGGGTCTAAAATTGTATTAATGACCAGTCGAATGGGGTCGATTGATGATAATACATCAGGAAGTTCCTACGGATATCGGATGTCAAAGGTGGCGTTATCAATGGCGGGTAAATCTTTATCAATTGATCTAAAACCCCGTGGAATTGCGGTGGCAATTTTACATCCCGGTTTAGTTCAAACCCGCATGACTAATTTTACCACAGGTGGCATTACCCCAGAAGAGTCCGTCAAGAATTTATTAACCCGAATTGAAGAATTAACGTTAGAAAATACAGGAACATTTTGGCACGCGAAGGGGGAAATATTACCTTGGTAATCTTAAATTATAGCCAGTAGAGATGTGGCATAAGGCGTCTGTACAAAAGTAGCCTGGTTAATCTTGAAGCAAGTAAAACCCTTATCAATCTTCTATTAACTTAGCGGAAAAGAGTTAGGTTTCAGCGTTCAGGTGTCAGGGTTTTCAGGTGAGCTAATTTAGATGGCTACCAGCTTATTCATGATTAATAAAAATTTATAAAATCAGGGAATTCTATTAACCGTTCTTAACTTTTGGTTGTTCTGATTAAAGATTTGGTATGATACAAATTAAACTCATTAGAACAGTCATTTACGAGTAATATGTCAGAAGTAATAACGGCTTCAGAATTTCTGAAAAAGAATTTGGGTATTTCAGCAATTCCTATGGAAGCATACCTTAACTATGGATATGCACTACTCGCTATTGCTGGAGCGGATGGAGAGGTTTCAGACGCTGAATTTAATTGGTTAGTTAATCATCAGCGGATGGCAGGCGCTCCAGAATCAGTAATAGAACAATACAAAACATTTGAATACAAAAATGCTGACTTAGAAAGCTTGCTGACTAAGATTTCAGTTGATGTTTCTACTTGGTCGAAATCAAGGTCATTGCTGTATCATGCAATTCAAATGGCTCGCGCTGATAACAATTACTCCGTTGAAGAGCAAAATGCTGTTAAAAAAGCAGCTAAACTATTGAAAGTTGAAGATGATATTGCACTTGCTCTCAATCGTTTGGTAGAAACAGAAGAAGGAATAACCGCATTACGCAAAGCCCTACTACAGACTGAAGTTTTAGCTTAATCATTGAGCAAAATCCCAATATTCTTATATTCCATCCTGAAATTGATGCTACAGATGATAAGAGAACTGCGATTTACTACTGAACTGGGAACAGAAGGGAAAAGAAAATAGAAAATAGGGAATAAAAAAAGTGATTAGCCACCCGATCAATTATTTAATTAATGATGGGTAGCAAATATTTAAGGATGGAATATTACATTAAAAAGCGATGCGATCGCTCTAATAGGGACGGGTCACCCCGTCCCAAAGAACGTTAACTGAGCAAGAAATCGGTAGCGGTAATTTGATTGGTATTAACTCCGAATAATTGAGCTAATACTTGTTGATTAGCGGTTAATTTAATCAGAGTATTGCCATTTTCTGGAGTAATACTTAACTGTTCAAAGGTTAAACCTCCCGTTAAGGCAATGACATCTTGATTATCTTGGAAATCGGTAATGAGTTCGGTTCCAAAACTGGTGGCGAGATAGAAGCGATCGCTTCCTTCCCCACCTGTAAGAGTATCTGCACCGTCTTCTCCCACTAACCAATCATCCCCTTGACCGCCTATGAGTTGGTCGTTACCTGCGCCGCCATCAAGGGTATCATCCCCGTTATCTCCAAACACCAGATCATCTTCTGTGCCACCATCGAGTAAATCATTCCCTTGACCGCCATAGAGGGAATCTTGATTGGCATTGCCGGACAGGGTATCGTTGTCTTGGTCGCCATAGAGGAGATCGTTACCGTTATTCCCCTCCATTAAATCGGCGCCTAAATCTCCAAATAGCAGATCATCATCATCCCCGCCTCGGAGTTGATCGTCATTTTTTCCACCGTAGATCTGATCGTTCCCTGTACCGCCATCAATCAGATCATTATCTTGGTTGCCATTGATCCAGTCCTCTTCACCCTCACCAGAAACAATATCATTCCCCAAATTTCCGAAAGTTCGGTCATTTCCTGAACCTGCGCGGACTTGATCGTCGTCTTTCCCGGCCATTGTGGTATCGTTGCCGTTACTCCCATCGATGAAGTCGCTGCCTTGGTTACCATGAATTTCATCATCACCGTCAGACGCTTCAATATAATCGTCGCCGGACAAACAGAAGACCACATCGGCTTCAGGAGTTCCTGCCAGCACATCATCTTGAGCCGTTGGGACAGGGGAGTTAGAGGGATTCGGGTTAGGGTTTAACTCAGGAAATGCGATCGCTTTGATGAACTGACTGGGGTCATAAATATTCAATTCCCCATCATTACTATCACTTTCTGAAACAGGTTCAAAGGGTTGTGCTGTAGGAATGGGAGTCGGTTCCACCGTTGGTTGCGGTGTGGGAGTGGGAGTGGGAGTGGGAGTGGGAGTGGGTTCCACCGTTGGCTGCGGTGTTGGTTGGGGTGTCGGTTCCACCGTTGGTTGCGGTGCGGGAGTGGGTGTCGGTTCCACCGTTGGCTGCGGTGTTGGTTGGGGTGTCGGTTCCACCGTTGGTTGGGGTGTCGGTTCCACCGTTGGTTGCGGTGTGGGAGTGGGAGTCGGTTCAACCGTTGGTTGCGGTGTGGGAGTGGGAGTCGGTTCAACCGTTGGTTGCGGTGTTGGCTGGGGTGTCGGTTGAACAGTTGGCTGCGGTGTTGGTTGCGGAATGGAGTTAACACTCAAGTTGAACTCATCGCTAACCGTCGCGCCACTGGGGTCAGCCACCGTGACGGTGATCTTCAACGGATTAACCGGATTAACCGTTACAATTCCATTAATGATCCCTGTGACCGGATCAAGGGTTAAACCTGTGGGGAGTCCGGCGGCTGAGTAGGTTAATACATCGTCATCGGGGTCGCTAAAGTTGGGAGAGATATCTAAAGTAAAGGGTTGACCCTGTTGAATTCCCGATTGATCAGGAATTTCTGTGATCCGTTCTGGCGCATCATTAACCGATTCAACATTAATTTTAACTTCTGCATTAGCAACGCTGCCTTGACCATCCGTTGTCAAGTAGAAGAAGGTATCTTCACCAAAATAATTCAACGGTGGCGTATAGGTAATCGATTGACCATCCGCACTAATTTCTAACGTTCCTCCTTGGCTAGATTGGGGTAGAATTTCTAAAATTTCTCCTTGATCATCCGTGACCACACTGCTAGCTTTTGTGACTTTTAGAGTTCCATCATCCGTGTCATTTTCTAACACATTCATGGTGATGGGTGTATCTTCTGGCGTTGTCACATTCAGGTTAGCTTCAGCCGTTGGATTATCATTGGTTAAATCGAGTTGGAATGTGGGATCTTGAACGGTGGCGGCTTGAATTTGAGTATTAAGCGCGTCACTGGTATGAGCCGCGATCGCTTGTTCAATCGATAACGTTCCGGCTCCCACTTTTTGCAGATCGCTAGCCGTTTGTCCTTGAGCAACCTGTTGAACTTTGGCGATTTCGGTTGCTTTTTGAACTGGGTTCAAACTGTTATCAGAAACAATTTGTTCAATGCGGCTATTTCCCGCCACAATAATATTGGCAACCCCCGCCGCCGTAGTTGGCGTTACATTAGAATTAACCGCGAGAATAATCGCTGTAATTTGGCTAGGTTCGTTCAAATTAATCGTAATATTCTGTTGATTAATTTGTTTCGTAAATTCTTCTAAAATTTGATTCGTTGCTTCCTCCAGTCCGCCAGGGGAAGAACTCCCCAAAAACTGACTTAACTGCACCAATGTATTGTAAATTTGTGCTTGTTTGCTGAAGACAATTAACCCCTCTTGATTTCCGGCGGCAATTTCTTGAAGGGGGTCGAAATTATACAGATCAACATTGGGAATTTGTAAAGCGGTTTTAACTTGGGTTTGTGCCGCTTCTGGGTCAACAGGTTCCGCAATTAACCGCACTAACGTTGCAAAAGGATTCGTAACCAGTTGGGAATAACCTGTTGCTAATTCAACAGATTCAAAAGCTGAAATTTCGACAATTTCTCCTTCATTCGGATCAAGGCGACCATTGCCATTTTGATCAAATTGATCAACGGGAATTTCTAACTCATGAGTTCCATCGGTTTTTAGATAAGCAAACGGTTCATTAGCATCTTGAATTTTATTAGAATTTCCATCAAAGAAAACCCAAGGTTGGATCAGTTGTTTCTGTGCGGTGGCTGCATCTAACGATGAATTGGCGAGAATATTATCAACGCTTTGATTTTTGCCGATAATGTCTGTCACCGTTGCGGTTAGAAGATCCGCCGTTAGAGTTAAGTTCGGGTCTTGTTGTTTTAAAGTGTTAATCGCTGTTTCTAACAACGTTTTCACAACAATTTCATCACTGAGTTGGGGTGTTTCTCCGTTTTTAATTAAATCCGCAACGGTTTGGAATACGGCTTTAGCAATTGCGGCGGTGGTGACAGGAGAAGAATTTTCACCGCTATCGAATTTTTCATTATTATTCAGATCAAGGAAACGCACATCCCCCTGAGTTTTATCGCTCAGAACTTGAGGTTCTGCTGTCTCAAATTGGTCGTTTCCATTTCGATCTAAATACAGTAAACCCGCTTGATTTTTGACCTCGGCTGAATCAATGGTTAAATTGATAAACGGTGCTTCTGATAAGGTGCGAGTTGCGGTTATAATTAGATTTTGGAGTTGAATTTGTAATCCCAGAACTTTGAGATCTACATCCGTCGGAATCGCCGTTAATAATTCTAATCCAGATGGCAAACTAAAAGCATTTTGAACTTTCGTTTTTGCTTCGTCAAAGTCAGGGGTTAAATTTTGAGATGCTAGTAAAGTTAAGGGGGAAGCAATGGTTGCTTTCGGAGTCGTTGCGAGGGGAACAATTTGAGGAAGGAACGTCGAAGTATCGACCCCATTCATAGCAATAATTCGACCTTCATCCGCATCAATAATGCCATTACCATTGGTATCAAAACGACTTAAAATATTCAGGTCGTAGCTACCATCGGGACTGGTAATGGTGCTGGGTTCGCTAAAGGGTTCACTGAAGGGTTCAAGCAGTTGAACGGTTTCTCCCGTATCGAGATCCGGTGCGGAATAAGTATCGCGAATTCCGTTATTATTGAGATCTTCAAAGTCACGAATTCCGTTATTATTCAGGTCAGCGAAATCTTGAATTCCGTTAAAGTTAACATCTAAAAACACTTTCGCGCCTACAATATAACCATCTTGTACCTCGCCAATACTGCTGTCCCCAATTTTGAATTTGGCTAAGTTAAAAGTAGCAAAATGTTTATCATAAACTGTTTCTCCAAAAACTTTAACTTCTGCACCCAGGAAGGCGTTAATTTCCCCTAATAAACTTAATAATTCATCTACACGGGGAACAATTTCTGACACCGCATGAATGCGACCATCATCGGTTTTATAGGCTTCTCCTTGATCGACTAAATCCAGGTTAAATAATCCTTCAATCCCGCCTTTGAGGTAGCCAGAAGCGGCGACAATATCAATTCCAGCACCCCCCGCAACGGTCGCATTCAGTTTAATTTCTGCCACATCTGAACCTGTACCATCGGCATTTTCGCGATCGCTAATATAGAACCCATCCAAGATCCGATAGGCTTCAGAAGGCGCAAACTTTTTCGCTTTCCACTGTCGCAAACCGAAGGTATCCATACCAATGGCAAAGTCGGCGGATGCCCCAAATTTACCTTCTAATAAACCGCGAATTGGCCCCCAAATCGGGAAGGTTTGTCGCACCCCTACATTAAAGGCAACTTCAGGAACATCAAAGGTAAATAAAGCCACATCTTGACCTAACAATAAGCCAACAGCTTTCTTCGGATCTTTCAGGAGAGGAACATCAAAGAGAGAGGCTGTATTTCCATCTCCATAGGTGAAACTTTTTGTAAATTCCGTGGTGGCTTTTTTGCTAGAGGTATCAGCATTTTGGATAATTTTATCCAGTTCGTTTTTAATATCACTCGCCTGTTGCTCAATGTTGTTTAAATCAATCTTGCTAAAATCACTAAATTGCGATAAAGGAAGGCGATCGGCAAAATTGTTTAGGTATTGAATCGCTTGTTTTTTCGCTGCATCTGGGGTGGTTTGCAACAGATTATTGAGTTCTGTTTCCAGCAAATTCACATTATTCTGGAAAGCTAGAACTGAGTCAAGACTTGGTAAGGAAAGATCATCTGTTAATCCCTTCAAATATTCAGCAGCTTGTTTCTTGGCGGTATCCGTTGTGGTTTGGAAAATTTGTTCAAACTCAGCTTGTAAGTCAGTGGTATTGTTAGCAATTGTATCCACTTCCCCTGGAGTCAATTGACTTAAATCTTGCAAACTAGGCAGTTTAAAATCACCCAAAGGAATGAGAATATTTTCCCCGCCAGGTAAACTATTAACTTGTTTGATCAAGTTATTAACCTTGACAAAGACATCTAAAAATTTATACACTTCTGGCGGCAGTTCGTTTCCTAAAACTTTTAAAACCACATCCGCCAATTCTAAGGTTGAAACCTCACCATCTCCCCCGGTGGGAATCGGCCATTTCTTATCAAAAGCTCCGGCTAATCCCACTTTAGAAAGCAGTTTGGTATCTTGAATTAAAACATCCACCAACGGTTCAAAGGGTTTTAATGCCTTTTCCACTTGTTCTAAAACGGGTTTAGCAAAGTTACTAACAAAACTACCGACATCAATAGCAACATTTTGAAAGTTAAGTTGTGGAGTTTGGGGGCCAGTGACTTTAAAACCGTCTACTTTTAACAGATCAAACTGTCCAGCCACCTCAAAATTAAAAGAAGGAATGGCAGAACTTCCAACAATGCTGGTTTTCGCATTTAACCCCAGTGTAGCACCTGCTTCAATATTCAAATCAAACAGATTTTCTAGGGTGGCTTGATTGCTTTGACGCAGTTGATTAAAACCTTTTAATTCCGTTAGCGTGAGTCGGTTTCCATCCCCAGAATCAGCAATGATCTTTCCGCCTGCATCTAAATCAATATCTTTCAATTTAAAGTCAGAATTTAGGCTTGCTTGAGTTTTTTTCGTTCCCCCATTGACGGTATCTTCAGCACCATTTTTAACGGTTAAATCTAATAAACCCAGGGTGGCTTTTGCGTTAAAGTTATCATTTAAACCCACTAACGCATCGGCGGAAATTTGAGTTTCTCCGGTGTCAACATAGAAGCCAAAATCTTGATGATAGCCAAATTTTAAGCCTAAATCATATTCAAAACTGGCTTCCGCTTGACCGTCAACTTTTAAACCCAGTGCAGGTAAACCAAAATCCTGAGATAAATTAGCGTTGGTAACGTAACGTTTCCCTAAATCAATATCAAAAGAAACGTCTTCGGGGAGTGCCGATGTAATCACGTCTACATCGGGAAATATCGTTTTTAATTGATCAACAAGTAACGTTTTTAACTTCTCTTGGGTGAGATTTGCGGTACTTTTAATCGTATTGACGATATTGTTTTTGATGGTATCAATAAAGGCAGGTTCAGACCCACTCAGGGAACCAATTAAGGGAACACTGGTATCTTTAAACATCTGCCGTAAACTTTCGGCAATTCGTTCTAAAAGTAATGCTAATCCGTCGGCAATTTCTGCTGAATTATAGGTGGGTTCACTAATGGCAACGGTGAGATTTGGAAGGGGTTTTCCATCAATTTGTAAACCACTATTATAGGGAGATGTGGGATCGGTACTACTGGTACTATGGGTAATAATTTGTTCGACAGTTCCAGGATTATTATCATTTAAACCAACAACGGTAATAATTTGAGATTGGTTCCAGTTGGTAGAATCAAATTTAATTTCAGTAATCGGATTTTGGCTAGCATCCAGGAGTTTGAGGTTTGTATTATTAAAATTCGGGGTAATGGTGACAGTTTCCCCAACAGCCGGAGAACTGGTAAGGGAAATTTGATAAGTATCGCCTTTATTAATATCCGCTGGAGTCGCATTTTGTTCAACAACCTGCGTCCCATTTCCCGTTTCTAAAACCCGCACTCCGGGTACATCATCATCCGTAATTGTAACGTTAACGGGTTCAACCGTTTCGATGTCATATCCTGAACCTGTTTCTAATGTTAGAGTAACGCTTTCTCCCCCTAATTCTGTGATTAAATCTTGAATGGGGGTAACATTAAGATTGACTCCCGTTTGTCCCGGCGCAATATAAACTGATCCGGCTTTTGTAACAGGATTTAAACCAACGGCTGTATAGTCTCCTCCCGGTGTTGCTACGCCTGCAATCGTATAGTTAACGATTAATCCTTGACTGGGTGCAGGATGATCCAAAGTTAACTGAAAAATACCCGGAACTAAGCTTTTTTCGCTGCCATTTCCAACGGATTTAACGCTAACGGTGGGATTATCATTATCAGTAATTGCCGCCGTTATTCCCCCATTGAATCCAGCAAAAAGGGGATCAATACTATTAGAAATATAACTAATTGTACTGAGATGATCTCCTTCCACAACCGCATCATCACCAGCTTTAACGGTTACGGTTTGGGGAGTGTGGGCATTTTCTGGGGTAAAATTTAAGGCAATGGGTTGTCCGAGTCCGTTACCGAGATCAACTTGAGAGTCGGGAGTAATATTAACAACAACATCATTAATTGGAAACCCTGTTAACACCACTTCAAAGCTATCGGTTGTCCCCGCTTCACTAATTTCTGTGCTGCTATCGGACTGCTTAATTAAAACGTTTTCGGTTTCATCATCAACATTTTTAACAGCGATATTTTCGACTGTCAATGTACTATAATTAATATCATCCGTGCTAATCGTTGTTTGGATATTATAAGTCTGATCCCGATCTCGCTCAGGATCATCAACTCCCTGAACTTTAACCGTTTGTTTCTGATTCCAGTTACTACTATCAAATACAATTGATGGAGTTAAAATCTCTCCTTCTGTGGAATCTGAACTAGCAAAATTAAACGTAACGGGTTGTTCTGGTTGGCTATTCAGTTGAACCGTAAAACTTGCTTCTCCGCTTTGTTCGTTGGTAGAACCGTTAATGGGAGAAACAATAATTCCCACCGTATCATTATCCGTTAAATCAAGGGTGGTTGGCGTTGTATCAATGCTATAAATTGCACCGTCTGGTTTAATATCTTTGAGGGTAATTGTTACCGTTTCATCGGTTTCATCAATCAAATCTTCTAACGTTTCTACAGGTATAGCCGCACTGGTTTTTCCCGCCGGAATCGTAATCGAAGACGTTACAACCGAAGAATAATCCCCTCCGTTATTGGCAGTTCCCGTAATTTCATAAGAAAGGGTTACATCGAAAGTTTCGCCTTGACTATTTAAGGGAGGATTTTCTAACGGTTCTCCGGTTTCTGGATCAGCTAAAAAGATGCTAAAACTGCCGGAAGTCGGCCCTTTTTCTGAAGGATTCCCAATTTTTCCGAGTTTAACAATCGGTTGGTTTTCATTATCAACAATGGCTAGATTGGCTTCAAATTTATCATCTTGAGTCGCATATTTTTCTAAATTTGCGGGTTCGACTAGGGTAATTTTTAACGTTTCTTCCCCTTCAATTAAACTATCATCAACTGGTTTAATGTTTAAGACTGCACTGGTTGCTCCCGCCGGAATAATCAAAGAATCCGCCGGAATTTCTGCCCCATTTAACGTGGCGATATAGTCATCTGGACTCGCTGTTCCTGCCTTTGTATATTTAATTTCCAACCCCCCAGCCGGGGCAGGTTTGGTTAAGTTAATATTAAAAATTCCAGACACTTCATTGGCTTCTTGAGCAGAAGTTCCAGCGGTAATACTCACTTCCGGTTCATTATCATCCAAAGTGAAGGTGGCACTATTCGGAAAGGTAATATTGTAAAAATTTGGAGTCCCGGTCGCTAAGTTTAAGATAATCGTTTCATCGGCATCAAAGCGACTATCATCAAGTACGGTAATGGGAATTTCACCCAGGGTTTGACCCGCCGGAATCACAATACTTTGGGGAATCGTATAATCCGTATTTCTGGTTGCGGTTCCAGTAATATTATAGTTAACGGTAATATCGTTAGAAAATGCCTGATTCAGGATAACTCGAAATGCACCATTTGTATTCGCCTCGGCTGGATTTTGGAAACCAAAAACTGATAAGGTTGGAAGGTTAATCGTTCCAATCGTTCCGTATTGATTATTACTGCCAGAGGCGGCAAAATTGCCATTATAATTAACATTAACGGTATTAACGGTGGAACCCGGTCTAGCAAAAATTCCTCCTCCTTGACCTTGACCGTTATTAGCGCCCGTCCCTCCTTCAGCCCGGTTATTATTAAAGGTTGAATTAATTACACTTAACGACGCACC